>NZ_SUEO01000167.1 GCF_004962925.1 Mesorhizobium sp.
ATCCAAATCTGGTTGTCGTCATCGCCAGCCCGGACGTCGTCGTCATGCCGTGGATCGACAAGGTGCCGGCCGTGGTCGAAACTTTCTTTTCCGGCCAAGCCATGGGCGGCGGCATCGCCGATGTCCTGTTCGGTCGGGTCAACCCCTGCGGCAAGCTCACAACGACGTTTCCGAAGCGAATGGAGGACATTCCGACCTATCTCACCTATCCGGGCGAGAACGGGCGCCATGTCTACAGCGAAGGCATCCATGTCGGCTATCGCTGGTTCGATGCCCGCGACATCGAACCGCTTTTTCCGTTCGGTTTCGGATTGAGCTTTACCGAATTCGCCTATTCCGATCTCTCGCTGGACCGGTCGGAAATCCGGCGCGGCGAATGCGTTTCCGCGAGCTTTACCGTTACCAACATTGGAGCGGTGGAAGGCAAGGAAATCTGCCAGCTCTACGCCCGTTACGGCAAACCCCGCCTCAAACGGCCAATCCGCGAACTGAAGGGCTTCTGCAAGGTTGCGCTGCGCCCCGGCGAAAGCCGCAGGGTTACCATCGAGTTGACAGCGCAGGATCTCTGCGCCTTCGACCCGGTGCGCGGAGACTGGACGCTCGACAGCGACACGGTCGGGATCGAGGTCGGTGCCTCATCTCGGGACATCCGACTGATGGCTGCTCTGCGAACCATTTCTTCCGTCTCGGAACATCGGCGCATCGAATGGGACACACAGCCGGTCTTCGTGCTTCGAAATCCGATCGCACGACGAAAATTCATCGCCTTTCTGCAAGACCAGCTCGGCATCTCCGCGCAGGAGGCGGACACGATGTTGGAGCACTGCGCCAATTCCTTTTTCGGCATATTCACGACCTTCGACCGCCGGTTTCGCCGCAGCTTTCCGAAAGCCGACATCGAAAGACTGCTCTGCGAGATCAATGGCGAGACGGGCGAGCGGGACCATCGAGCCGCGTAAGCTCGGCACGGGCGCTTCCCTGCCGCAACGAGCCAACCGTCTTTGATCTCTATTGGTCGGCGCGTCGCTGAAAAACAGTCCTGGATCGTCGCCTTTTGCGGCGACGTTTCTCGGCTCAGTATCATTTCCGCTGCGAAGGTCTGTCCATGAGAACCACCGCTTGAGATTATCCGTGCTCGGGTTTGACACGGATCTGCGGTGACGTCCGTCGGGCCGTCAGCGTTGCGACGGAGGCCTTTGGGCCGCGCTCACCCGTAGCGGGAGCAAATCGCGTACACAGCTGCCAGATAGGTGAGTGCAATCGTGACGTAGGAGACCGCCAGTTCGGCCACGATGGAGGTGATTTGAAACAGCGTCACCGAGGAAGCCTTTGTTAACCCTAACTCTTTAATACACGCTAATTCTGACTCTTAACAGCCCCCAGAACAAGATACGCAACTACTGTCGGCAGCTTTGCCGCACATTGTGCGCACGCTAGCACCTGCGCGGCGCGGCAGGCACCAAGTCCGTGCTTTCTAACGCTGAGGCCGAAAGCGGCGTTTATTGGCCCAAAATCATGTCTGAAGCTCTCTGTCCGATCATCATGCTGGGCGCATTGGTGTTGCCGCCGATCAACTTCGGCATGACCGACGCATCCGCCACCCGCAAGCCTGCGATGCCGCGCACCTTGAGCGTTGCCGGATCGACGACGGCCATCGCATCCGTCCCCATCTTGCACGTCCCCACCGGGTGATAAACGGTCAGCGCTTCGGCGCGCAGATAGGCCAGGATTTCATCGTCGCTACGCACATCCTTGCCCGGCAGCATCTCCCTGCCTCTGATCTCGTCGAACTCGGGTGCGGCAAAGATTTGACGCGCAATCTTGATGCCTTCGACCAGCACCTTGGCGTCCTCCTCGTCGGAAAAGAACCGATGATCGATCAGGACATCCCGGCTCGATGTGTGGCCGGACAATTTGAGTTCGCCAACGCTTTTCGGCCTAAGGACGCAGGTGTGAATTGCGTATCCATGGCCGTATTCCAGCAGTCTGCCGCGATGGCTGCGATATCCCGGCACAAAGTGGAACTGAATGTCGGGAATGCCATCTGCGTATTTCGTCTTGGCAAAGCCGCCGGCTTCGACATAGTTCGTGCTGAGCATGCCCTTTCGGCCGACGTAATACTGAAAAGGCGCTGCTAACATTCGGGGCAGATTCAGCAGCGACAGACCGAGCGTCTTCGTGCTTGAGGAGCGGACCGTGATCATGCCGTCGACATGGTCCTGCAGGTTCTTGCCCACTCCCGCCAGATTAAGGATCGGATCTATGCCGATCGCCTGGAGCTCGGCCGCGGGGCCGATCCCGGAAGCCAGCATGATCTTCGGTGAGTTGATCGCGCCGGTCGAGAGCACGATCTCGCGGCGGGCGGACAGCGTCTTCTGCTGGCCCTTGTGCCGCACTCTTACGCCCGCTGCACGCCCCTCCGTTATTTTGAGGTCGATCACCTCGCATTCGCTAAAGATCGTGAGATTTTTGCGATCGAGCACGGGGCGCACGAACGCGGCAAAACTGCTGAAGCGCTGGCCGCGATCTTGCGTGACATTGTAGATGCCGAGGCCGAACTGGCTTTCGGCATTGAAATCGTCGTTGGCGGGAAGGCCCGCATTGTTGCCGGCCTTGACGAACATCTTTGAAAGCACGTTCGGATCGCGCGGGCTGTCGACCAGCAACTCGCCGCTGGTGCCGTGGTAGTGCGGATCCTGGCCAAGCAGATTGCGCTCGAGCTTCCTGAAGATGGGAAGCACGTCGCTATACGCCCAACCTGTGCAGCCGAGCCGCGACCACTCGTCATAATCTTGGGCGGCGCCCCGGATATAGACCATCGAGTTGATCGAGCTCGAACCGCCCAGCGCCTTGCCGCGATTGACCGGAATCCTGCGGTTATCGAGGTGCGGCTGAGGCACGCCGAGAAAGCAATAGTCATAGTTCGGATTGCCGTAGAGCGAGAGAATTCCCGCCGGCACTCTCACCCGCACACTATTGTCGCTTCCGCCGCCCTCGACGAGGCAGACCCGCACGGAGGGATTCGCGGTCAGGCGATTGGCGAGGACGCAGCCTGCCGAACCTGCGCCAACCACGACATAATCATAAGTATCGGCCGACATTCACCGCGCCTTCAAAGAAAATGGAACGGGCCGGAAATCTTGGTAACCGGCCCGCCGAGCTTACTGGAGAAGTTGCGTCCAGACTTTCGTGACAAGTTCCTGCGCTGCAGGAGAACACGCTTCGCCCATTTTCACCGGAACGGTCGGGAAAAGCTCGGGAGCGTTTTCCTTCGAGTAAAGCGCTTTCGCCTCGTCGATCTGTACTGGGGAGGAATGGCCGTAGTAATTATACTCGTCCGTCGCGTTGTCGATCTCAGCCATAAAGTCGATGAACTTCTTGGCATTGTCGATATTGGCCGCACCCTTCGGCACGACATAGGAATCCAGCCATCCGACCAAGCCTTCCTTAGGCATCGCATATTCAACATTGGCCTTGTCGTTGCGGCGTACGCGCATGGAATTGCCGTCCCACCAGAAATGGGCGCCAACCTCGCCGCCACCGATCCGGTTCTCAATGTTGTCGCTGGAGTAGGCAGCGACGTAAGGCTTTTGCGCTTGTAGGAGATCGAGAACGCGTTTCATTTCCTGAGGATCTTCGCTGCAGTATTTGATGCCGAGATAATTCTGCGCAGCCGAAATGACCTCGTCAGGCTGCGCAAGGCTGGCGATTTTACCTTGCAGTTCGGCCGGCGGCTCGAAATAGGTTTTCCAACTATCGACCGGACCCTTGTAGACGTCGCGGTTGACGGTGTAGCCGGCGTTGCCGAAGGCAAGCGGGATCGAATAGTTGCCGGTCGGATCCCACCATGGCTTCTGCCATTCCGGCAGGATTTGCTGATAGGCAGCCATGGAGCTTGCGCCAATGTCCTCGAGCAGTCCGCTGTCGATCATGATCTTCACGAAATGCTGCGACGGCGTCACGATGTCGTAGCCGGAGGAGCCTGCCTGGAGCTTCGTCAGCAGATCCTCATTAGATGAGAATGCGTCGACGGTGACGTCGATACCCGTTTCCTTTTCGAATTTCGCGACGACGTCCGGAGCGATGGAGTCGGCCCAAGCGTAGATCGAAAGCTTGCCTTCAGCATGAGCCGAGACAGTGAAAGCCAGTCCTAGCGCGCTGGCGACGACGAGTGATGTGACGCGCGGATTCTTGAACATGTCGTTCCCCTTGATTTCTTGTTCTCCCAAGGCAACGATAGCCAACACGCGCCAGCAATAAATTTGAATTCGCCGATGTGGTGGTTAGGTAAAAACTTGCTTCGCTATCTCTGCCGCTGCAGCAGAAAAGCGACCGTCGCCAGCGCGATGGAGGCCAGCATTATCAATGTCGATATGGCGTTGAGCTGCGGCGACACGCCCTGCTTGATCAGGGAGAAAATGTAGACCGGCAGCGTGGTGGCGCCGCCGGAATTCAACAGATTGCTGGTGATGAAATCGTCCATGGAAATGACGAAGGCGAGCATGGCGCCGGCGAACACGCCCGGCAGGATGAGCGGCAGCGTGACGCGACGAAAGGCAACCCAGCCGGTCGCATAGAGATCGCGGGCCGCTTCCTCCAGATCGAGGTCCATCCCCTGCAGTCGCGCGCGTATCGACAGGAAGGCGAACGGGATGCAGAAGGTGGTGTGGGCGATCATCAGTTTCACCAATCCGTTGGCCAGCCCGGCCTCCGAGAAGAGGATCAGGACGGCGACGGCAACGACGATTTCAGGCAAAAGGAGCGGGAGGTTCACCACCGTTTCGGAGATGCGACGGAATCTGACATTACGGCCCCTCACCAGCACCAATGCCGCCATCAACGCGACAAGTGTCGAGGCGACGGTGGCGACGGTGGCGACCAGCAAGGAGGTCTTCACTGCCGTCAGGAGGTTCGCGTTGGACAGGGCGGTAGTGTACCAGTGCAAGGAGAACCCGCCCCAATTGGAGACGATCCGGTTCGCGTTGAAGGAATAGAACACCACGACGGCAATGGGCAGGTAGAGATAGGCGAAGAAGATCGCGCTAAAGACGCCGAAGCCCGGATAGCGTCTGACATCATTGTCCGCGTTCATGACGCACGCTCCAGCCCTTCGATCCGCATGGACCGCAGCCCCTGGAAGACCAGGAAGATCATGACCGCGGCCATCAGCACGATGGCGATGGCGGCGCCGAGCGGCCAGTTGCGGGCTCCGCCGAACTGCAACTGGATGAGATTGCCCATCATCATCGTCTTGCCGCCGCCGAGCAGGGTCGGCTCCAGGACCGCGCCAAGGCTGGGAACGAACACCAGGATCGCTCCGGCGATCATGCCCGGCCGGGTGAGCGGCAGGATAACGCGGCGCAATGTGATGAGCCGATTGCCATAAAGATCATGCGACGCCTCAATGAGCGCAGGGTCGAGCTTCTCGATGGAGGCGAAGATCGGCAGGATCATAAGCGGAATGTAGCTGTAGACGAGACCGACCAGCATGGCGGTATTGCCGAACAGCAGGGACCCCATGTTGTCGACGAGGCCCACACCCCGAAGGGTCTTTTCGATGACCCCGTCCTTGCCAAGGATGATGATCCAGGAATAGACGCGCACGATCATCGAAACCCAGAATGGCAGCGTGACCAGATAGATCAGCAGGACTTTGATCGTCGGTCGCCGGAGCGCGATGAAATAGGCAACCGGGAAGCTCAAAAGCAGGCAGATCGAGGTCGTCACGGCCGACAGCACCAGCGTCCTTGCAACGACGATGAGATATTGCGGATTGAACTCCAGCTCGCCGGTCCAGCCTTCGTTGAACAACAGCTGCTTGTAGGGCGCGGTGGTGAACACATATTCGAATCCGCCGTAAGGCCCGCGCGTCGAGAACGACACGACGATGATGATGCCGATCGGGATGATCAGCGTCAGCACCATGATGAGATGGGCCGGCAGCAAGCCCAGCACATTCCAGTTCGGTTTTCTGGCGGATGGCTTCATGCACCGAGGATCCGCACGGATTCGGCGGCAAAGCCGACTTTCACCGACTGCCCGATCTCGAACATCTGGCCGCGGCTGACACTGTTGCGCTTGGAAATACGCAGCGTGGTGCCGCCCGTTTCAACGAGATAGTATGTGTAGCCGCCGAGATAGTTGGTGCCCATGATCGTGCCATCGACAGCGATCGGGTTGGCCTGGGCAGGCAGGCTGATTTTTTCCGGACGTATCGACATGAAGGCCTTCTGGCCGGCGACTGCTTTCTTGTGAGAAGCCGTCAAGGTCATGCCGAGCTGCGTTGTCACGGTCGCCTGCTCGCCGTTGACGGCAATCACCTCGGCGTCGAGGAAATTGGTCTCGCCGATGAAGTCGGCGACGAAGCGGTTTGACGGCTCCTCGTAGATCGCGGCAGGCGTGCCAAGCTGTTGGATTTCGCCATCGCCGAGAACGCAGATGCGATCCGACAGGTCGAGAGCTTCTTCCTGGTCATGGGTGACGAAGACGAAGGTGATACCGGTCTTGCGCTGCAGGATGCGCAGCTCGTCGCGCATGGCCTGGCGTAGCTTCAGGTCGAGTGCCGAGAGGGGTTCGTCGAGCAAAAGGACTTCCGGTTCGGGCGCCAATGCGCGGGCGAGCGCGACGCGCTGGCGCTGGCCGCCCGACAATTGCTGTGGCTTGCGCCCGGCAAATGCCTCCATATGGACGAGACGCAGCATGTCAGCGACACGCGCATCGCGGCGGTCTTTTGACCAGCCGAGGTTTTCAAGCCCGAAGCCGATGTTCTGTTCAACGCTCATGTGCGGAAACAGGGCGTAGCTCTGGAACACAGTGTTGACCCGCCGCTTGTGTGGGGGCAGTCCCTGTATGTTCGAGCCGTGCAGGAAAATTTGCCCCGTCGTTGGCTGCTCGAAGCCGGCGATCATGCGCAACAGGGTGGTCTTGCCGCAGCCGCTCGGGCCAAGCAGCGTAAAGAACTCGTTGTCGTAGATGTCGAAGGAAACGGGCTTCAACGCCTGGTAGGTGCCGAATACCTTGGACACGCCCTTGATCTCGACAGCCTTTCGAGGTGCGCGCAGGCCGGCCTCATCATTCATGGTCTGGGCGCTCCGGTAAGTCTTTGCGAGCTCGGGCGATGAAGGATTTCAACGCCGCGCCACCAAGGGTGGCGCGGCGTTGGTCAGGTGATTACATCTTCTCCCATTTGCCGCTGCGGACCACGAACATGTCGATGTCGATGGCCATGTTTGTCTGTCCGCTTGCATCGAACGAGACGTCTCCCAGAATGCCGTTGTGATGGATGTCACGAATGGCTTTGCTCAGCGCCTCCTTGTCGTCGACGCCCTTTTCCTTGATGACATCGAGCAGGATCTGGGTGGCCTCATAGGCATATTTGGCGTAGGAACCGGCAGGATCTGTGTAGCCCTTGGTTTCATAGGCCTTGCTGAATTCGTCGAGCTTCGGGTTCGACTGTACGGCCGGGGTTCCCGCAATGGTGCCCTCGGCGGCTGCGGCTGCGATCTCGATGAACTTCGGATCGTATATGCCCGAAATTCCGTACATGGGCAGACTGCCCATTCCAAGGTCTGCCATCTGGCTGCGCACAAGCGCTGCTTCGGTGACAACGCCACCGAAGTAGACCGCATCCGGCGCCGCCGCCTTCGCCGTGGTCAGCATGGCGCGGAAATCGGTGGTGCCGACCGCGGCTGCGTCCGACGAGACGATCTCACCGCCGGCAGCCTTGAAGAAGTCTCCGAACCACTTGGTGTTGGCCGCGCCGTAGTCGGTCGTGTCGGAGATGATCGCGATCTTCTTGACCTTGCCCTGCTTGGCAATGGCTTCGGCCAGCGGCTTGTTTTCGTTGACCAACGTTGGCGTCACGCGGGTCACGTTCGCGAAATTCTGCTCGGTGATCTTCGGGCTGACCGCGCCCCAAACGATGAACGGCATCTGCGCGCGATTGAAGACCGGGATCGTCGCCAGCGCCACCGAGCTGTTCCAATGTCCGGTCGCGGCAATCACCGACGGATCATTGACCAGCTTTTGGGCCGCTGAAACGCCGACGGCCGGATCGGAGGCGTCATCGAGGACGATGCCTTCCACCTGGTGCGGATAGCCGCTGGCATTGGCTTGCTCGATCGCGAGCAGGAAACCGTTGCGGGCGCCCAGACCCTGCTGGGCGTTTCCGCCGGAGAGCGGTCCAATGAAGCCGAGTTTGATCTGGTCGGCCTGAGCCTGGGCAGCACCCAGTGCAATGGCGAACAGAGACCCAGCCAGAATTGACGATACGCGGATAAGCGCACTGCGCCTGTTTTGCATGGTTCCACCTCAATAGAATTATCTGCCGCCGTCGTAGCGACCCGGCCGATCGTGATCGTCGGCTGATCATCAGTGTATTGGCGCGCATTCAGTGATGAAATTCGGAAATTGTGACTCGTGAGTTCGGAGATTCGTTCTGTCCGCACGGCATGGCGGTTGATACCCGTCTGCTCCCGATGGAGGCGAGCACGATGACGGAACTGCTTGTCCAGCAGCTGGTGAACTGGATAACCCTTGGCTGCATCTATGCCTTGTTGGCTATTGGATTCAGCCTGATCTTCGGTGTCCTGAACGTCATTCATTTCTCTCACGGCGATGTCGCAACGACGGCGCCGTTCATCTCGCTGGCGCTCGCCCAGGCGTTGGCGACGGCAGTTGGGGCTTCAGGTCCCGCTTGGCTGATCCTTGCAGTTCCGGCAGCCGTGTTCGCGGTCGGTTTGATCGGCGTCTTGCTGGACAAGCTGGTGATCAGGCGCTTTCGCGACGCCCCTGCCATGATGGCGCTGGTGGCGACGGTGGCGCTAGGCATCGTCATCCGCGAGCTGATCCGCCATCTTTATCCGCAAGGATCGAACCCACATGCCTTCCCGCGCCTGGTGTCGGGCATGGCTTTCGAAGTCTCCGGCGTTGCCATCAGCTGGTTCGCGCTGCTCGTGGTCGTGCTGACCGTCGCGTTGGTGGTCATGCTGTTCGTCTTCCTGCGCTTGACCCCGCTCGGCCTGCGCATCCGCGCGGCCTCGGAGGACCGGATCGTGGCGCGGATGATGGGCATCCGTGACGCACGCGTCTTCCGTGCGACTTTCTTCATCGCCTCAGTGATCGGCGCCACTGCGGGCCTTTTGTTCGCAAGCTATGCCGGCGTGACACGGTTCGACTTCGGTGTCATGGCCGGCCTGCTCGGCTTTTCGGCTGCGGTAATCGGTGGCCTCGGCTCGATGCCGGGCGCCATACTGGGCGGACTGATCATCGCTGGCATCGAGGTGCTTGCGCAGACATTTGTGCCCGATGGCGCTTCCTATCGATTGGTGTTCGTCTTCCTGCTTGTCATCGCCGTGCTCATCTTCCGCCCGGCCGGCCTGCTTGGGCGCACCGTCATGGAGAAAGTCTAGCATGCAGGGTAGCGTTTCACTTGCTGCGCCGGGCAAGGCGGCCGCCGCAGCCTTCGCCATCGCCTCGCAACTTTGCGGGGCAGCGTTCCTCTACCTCATTTTGAAGGTTGATGGCGGCTGGCAGGTGGTCGGCCTGCTGGCTTTGCTCGGCTTTGGCTTCTACCTGTTGGAGAGGCTCCCGTGGATCGGCGACTACGCATTGGCCAGCTTTGCCCGCGCTTCCCTCTTGGCGATGGTTACCGCGGCGGTCGTCGTTGTGGCTTTTCCATTCGTCGTCGGCTCGAATACCTATATGCTGCATCTGCTGATCGTCGCCCAGCTCTATGCCGTGCTCGCGCTGGCGCTCAATTTCCAGCTCGGCAGCGCCAACATTCCGAACTTCGCCACCGGCGCTTCCTACGGCATCGGGGCGTATGTGTCGGCGTTGCTGGCGATCAACTTCGGCATCAGCTTTTGGCTGACACTGCCGGTCGCAGCGCTGGCTGCAACACTGTTCGGTTTCATCATCGGCATTCCGTCGATGCGCACGCGTGACACCTATCTGGCGCTCGTCACCATCGCCTTCGGTGTTGTGGTCCAGCAATTGCTGAACAATTTCAGCTGGACCGGCGGGCCCAACGGACTGGTCGGCATTCCAGCACCCAGCCTGTTCGGTCATTCCTTCGCCGACCCGCTGGTGATCTTCGGCTGGAAACTGCCGAGCCAGGCGAACTTCTACTATCTGTCGGCGGCGCTGGTCGTCGTCGCCATCGTCACGGCGCATCGGTTGCACGGCTCGCGCATCGGGTTGGCCTGGAACGCACTGCGCGCCGACGAGATCGCCGCCAAGGCGCAAGGCATCAATGTGGCGTGGTTCAAGGTGCTGGCGTTCGCGGTCGATGCCTTTCTGGCCGCCTTCGCCGGCACGATCTACGCCTTCTATGTGTCCTACATTTCCCCCGACAATTTCACCTTCCTGGTTTCCGTCACCATCATGACCATGGTCATCGTTGGCGGCATGGACAATATTTTCGGCGTCATCGTCGGTGCGTTCCTGCTGACCATCCTGCCCGAGAAACTGCGCGCCTTCGCCGACTACCGCCTGTTGTTCTTCGGCGTCGTCATCATCGGCTTCCTGATGATCCGGCCGCAGGGCTTTTTCCCGCAACGCATGCGGCGATACGGAGGCGATCTGTGAGCGCGCTTCTCAAGGTCGAGAATTTGACGATGCGCTTCGGCGGCCTTGTCGCGCTCAACGATGTCAGCCTTTCGATCGACAAGGGCGCGGTGCTCGCCGTCATCGGCCCGAACGGCGCCGGCAAGTCGACGCTGTTCAACGTCGTGACTGGCGTCTACCGGCCGACCTCCGGCCGGGTGACGTTCGACGGCGTCGACATCACCAGTCGCCCGTCCTATGAAGTCGTCGATCGCGGTATCGCCCGCACATTTCAGTCGTCGCGACTGTTCTCGGACCTCAGCGTCCTCGACAACGTCATCATTGGCATGCACACCCGCACGAAGACCGGCGTGCTGGATGCGCTGTTCCGGCCGGGCGCGTCGCGTCGCGAGATGGCGGCCTGCGTGGAAAAGGCCGAAACCCTGCTCAAGCTCGGATCCGGCGGTCTGTTCGAACAGCGTTATCGGCCAGCTGGAACGCTGGCGCAGGCCGACCGGCGCCGGCTGGAAATCGCCCGCGCGCTGGCCTCGCAGCCCAAGCTTTTGCTGCTCGACGAGCCGTCGGTCGGCATGGACGATACGGAGACCGACGCGCTGGTGGCCGATATCGCGCGGCTGCGCGCGGAGAACCCCGAATTGTCAGTGATCCTGATCGAGCACGACATGCGGGTGGTCGAGGCTTTCCCGCAGCACGTCACCTGCATCGACTACGGCAGCAAGATCGCCGAGGGCGACTTTGCGGCGGTGCGTGCCGATCCGCGCGTCCAGGAGGCCTATCTCGGCAAGGCGGTCGCCCATGCTTGAGCTGAAGGGTGTCGATACCAGCTACGGGGCGGTGCCGATGCTGCGCGGCGTGGCGATGAGCGTGCGTCCCGGCGAACTGGTCTGCCTGCTCGGGCCGAATGGCGCCGGCAAGACGACAACCTTCATGACCGTCTGCGGCGTGGTACGCGCCCAGCGCGGCAAGGTCGAGGTGATGGGCAGGGACATGGCGACGCTTGGCACGGAAAATCTGGCGTCGCTCGGTGTCGGCCTTGTTCCGGAAGGGCGCCGGCTGTTTCCCAGCCTGACCGTGATCGAGAACCTGCGCCTGGGCTACGACGCGGTGTCGAGCCGAGGTCCCGATTTCGAGGCGCAACTGGACAAAATGGGCAATCTGTTTCCGCGTATCCGGGAGCGTTTGCGCCAGGTGGCTGGCACTCTGTCCGGCGGCGAACAGGCGATGGTCGCGCTGGCGCGCGCGCTGATCGGCGAACCCAAGCTCGTGATTATGGACGAACCGTCGCTTGGCCTCTCGCCCAAGCTCATCGGCGAGTATTTCGAGATCACCCGGGAGATCCATCGCCGCGGCACGACCATCCTGCTGATCGAACAGAACGCGGAAATGGGACTGGGCATCGCCGATCGAGGCTATGTCCTGGTCAAGGGCAAGGTCGCCCAGGAAGGACCGGCAAAGGAGCTCCTCTCGTCCAAGGCGGCCAGAAGCCTTTATCTCTGAGCCTCCCGATAATTGCGTCTGTCGCAGCGGCGATGATCCCGCGTTCGCTTCTTCGGCGATGGCATCCAGCATTTAGGGACAAGCTAACCACTGCCACATGAAATCGTAATTTTCGCTACCCAGCCCCTTCGGTAAACCAACGATCAGACCTCCGTCGGCATGCGCAGAAATTCTCGGGAAGAGCCAGAAAGGGCCGCTGAAATGTCAGTTGAAAAAGTAGACACGCTCGTTGTTGGCGGCGGCCAGGCGGGATTGGCTATGAGCGAGCATCTGAGCAAATGCGGCGTGCCTCATCTCGTCCTCGAGCGCCAGCGTATCGCCGAACGCTGGCGCTCCGAAAGATGGGACTCCTTAGTTGCCAATGGTCCCGCCTGGCACGATCGTTTTCCGGGCATGGAGTTTCCTGATGCCCATCCCGACGCCTTTGTCTCCAAGGAGAAGGTTGCGGACTATTTTGTCGCTTACGCGGAAATGATCGCGGCCCCTATCCGCTGCGGCGTTGAGGTAAAGAAAGTGCGCCGGCTTGTCGGTCGCCCCGGTTTCCAGGTCGAAACCTCAGATGGCATGATCGTGGCCAGCAACGTGGTTGCCGCCACCGGAGCTTTCCAACATCCCGTCGTCCCGGCCATTGTTCCCGGAGATGCCGGGCTCATGCAGATCCATTCCAGCGCCTATCGCAATCCCGGCCAATTGCCCGACGGTGCGGTGCTGGTGGTCGGTTCGGGATCCTCGGGGGTGCAGATCGCGGACGAACTCTTGCGTGCGGGAAGGCGCGTCTACCTCTCGGTCGGGCCGCACGATCGCCCTCCGCGGGCCTATCGCGAGCGTGACTTCTGCTGGTGGCTGGGGGTTCTCGGCAAGTGGGACGCCCAGGCCCCGGCGCCTGGCACGGAACATGTCACCATCGCGGTAAGCGGTGCGCGTGGCGGCGAGACGATCGACTTCCGGCGTCTTGCCGCGCAAGGGATGACGCTGGTTGGCCGGACGGAATTGTACAGGGGCGGTATGATGATCTTCGCGCCGGATCTTGGCAAGAACGTTGCGCGCGGCGATGCAAACTACATGTCGGTGCTGGACGAGGCCGACGCTTATGTTGCCCGCAACGGCCTCGATCTTCCCGAAGAGCCCGATGCCCGCAAGATCGGGCCGGACCCGCAATGCGTGACCGATCCCATTCTTGAGTTGAACCTGGCTGAGGCGGGAATAAGCTCGATCATCTGGGCAACGGGATTTACCGTTGATTACAGCTGGCTTGAGGTTGATGTGTTCGACCAAAAAGGCAAGCCGAAGCATCAGCGCGGTGTGTCGACCGAGCCCGGGATCTATTTCCTTGGGTTGCCTTGGCAATCGCGGAGGGGATCCAGCTTCATCTGGGGCGTCTGGCACGACGCCCAGCATCTGGCGGACCATATTTCCACGCAGCGCAAGTACCTGGCCTACCATGCGTCCGCGAAGCGCGAGACCAAGGTGGCATAGCCGACGGCAACTGAACGGATGTCCTGACCTCGAGCCCGATCTGACGGAGAACAAGATGGCGCATTCAAGAGTTCGCAAGTTCAACACCAAAGACACCTATCCCGAGCAGAAGCTCGACAACGATCTGTGTCAGGCGGTCGTTACGCGGGGCGGCAGGACCGTCTATCTGCGTGGCCAGTGTCCGCAGGATCTCGATACGGCTGAGAATATCGACAGCCACGATCCCGTCGAGCAGACGCACAAGGTCATGCAGAACATTCGCCAACTGATCGAGGAGTGCGGCGGCACCATGGACCACCTGGTCAAGGTGGTGGTCTACATCACCGACGTGCGCCATCGCGAGGCGGTCTACCGCACCATGGGCGAGTACATCAAAGGCGTGCATCCCGTCTCGACCGGCCTTGTCGTGCAGGCCCTGGCGCGGCCGGACTGGCTGGTCGAGATCGACGGCACCGCCGTAATCCCGGATGATCGCACTTCGATCATCCCGGATGATCGCACTTCGATCATCCCGGATGATCGCACTTCGATCATCCCGG
>NZ_SUEO01000168.1:0-2408 GCF_004962925.1 Mesorhizobium sp.
GTCCAGGGTCAGCACCGCGGCACCCGGCGTCGATGGTCCCCTGGCCGGTGGAACGATCTCGTGGCCGCACATCAGCCGCGCCATTTCCGAGGACGTCGTGCTGGCAGGTGCGTCGACGCGGCCGGCAACGCGGCCATGCCGCAGCACGACGCAGCGATGGGTCAGCGCCCTGACCTCGTTGAGCTTGTGCGAGATGAAGATGATGCCGAGGCCCTGGGCCGCCATCGACCGCAGCGCCGAAAACAGTCCGCCGACCTCGGTTGGCGCCAGTACCGCCGTCGGCTCGTCGAGGATCAGCAGCCTTGCGCCGCGAAACAATGCCTTGACGATTTCGAGCCGCTGCTGCTCGCCCACCGATAGTGCCGAGACGGGAAGGTCCGGATCGAGCGTGAGCCCGTGCTGCCGGCCGATCTCGGCGAGCCGCGCCAGCCCGCCGGCGAGGTCGATCCGGCCCGACTTTCCGGGAATGCCAATCAGCAGGTTTTCCAGCACCGAGAGCCGCGGCGCCAGATGAAAATGCTGGTGCACCATGCCGATGCCGGCGGCAAGCGCATCGGCCGAACTGTTGATCGTCACTGGCCGGCCCTGGACCAGGATGTCGCCGGCGTCCGGCGCATAGGCGCCGAACAGCACGTTCATCAGCGTCGTCTTGCCGGCGCCATTTTCGCCGAGCAACCCAAGAATCTCGCCCGGTGCCACGCTAAGATCGACGGCTTCGTTCGCCTTTACGGCGCCGAAGCTCTTGGAGATACCGCGCATTTCGATGAGAGGGGCGGGCGTTGACAAGGCGGAATCCTGGTGGCGTTGGCACGGATACCCCTCCCCTCAAGGGGGAGGGGTAAGGCCGCTCAATCCGAAACCGGCGTATTCTCATCCACATCGACGCGGAAATTGCCGTCAAGGATTTCGGCCTTCTTCTTTTCGACCAGCTCCTTGACATCTGCGGGCAGCGTCTTGTCGAACTTGTGGTACGGCGCCAAAAAGGAGCCGCCCTTGCCCATGCGCGAGAAATCACCGTAATCCTGCGCGGTGAAGACCCCTGCCTTGACCAGCTTGATCGCTTGCTCGACCGTCGGATACATGTCCCAGACCGGGCCGGTGATCACCGTATCGGGCCCGAGGTTCGACTGGTCGGACATGTTGGAGATGGCGAGGATCTTTTTCTCGACCGCCGCTTCGATGACGCCGAAGCGCTCGGCATAGATCACGTCGACGCCGGCGTCGATCTGGGCGATAGCCGCTTCCTTCGCCTTCGGCGGGTCGAAGAAAGAGCCGATGAAAGCGACCTTCCTCTTGATATCAGGATTGACTTCCCTGGCGCCGGCGAAGAAGGCGTTGACCAGCCGATTGACCTCGGGAATGCCCATCGCCGCAACGGCGCCGACCGTGCCTGATTTCGACATCTTTCCGGCGATCAGGCCGGAGAGGTATGCCGGCTCGTGGATCCAGTTGTCGAAGACGCCGAAATTCGGTTCAGCCGGCCCGGCGCCAGAGCCGAACAGGAAGGCGACCTTCGGGAACTGCTTGGCGGTTCGGCGGGATTCCCGTTCGGCGGCAAAAGCGTCGCCCATCACCAGCTCATAGCCGCCTTGTGCATATTCGCGCATGACACGGCTGAAATCTGCCGTCTGCACTTTCTCCGACCACTTGTACTCGATGCCGAGTTCCTTCTCGGCCTTCTGCAGGGCGACATGGATCTGGTGGTCCCACGGCTCTTCGATCGGCGTGGCGAAGATCGCCGCCACCTTCAGCTTCTTGTCCTGCGCCAAGGCACTGCCAGGCAGTATGGCTGCCGCCAAGCCTAGCGCACCCAGCTCCAGCACATTGCGTCGCGAAAGTCCTTCGCGTTTCGATTGGATTTTGCTGTTCCCATTTTCCATTGCATGCCCCTCTGATTGACGCCGTGTCGAGCCGGCTGTTTCTTTGAATTATCAGCGAGGGAACTATGGAACGGCGTCCGACCTTTGTCCACATGGTCAAATTTGTGGGAAAGCTGCAGCTGGCCGCTTTTCGTGGTAAACCGCGGCCGGCGCTCGATCTTGTTTTACTGCCTCTCCAGCGCCACGGCGATGCCTTGACCGACGCCGATGCACATGGTGGCGAGCGCGTAGCGCCCGCCGCGTTCGCGAAGTTCCAGCGCCGCAGTGCCTGATATGCGCGCACCCGACATGCCGAGCGGATGGCCGAGCGCGATGGCGCCGCCATTCGGGTTGACGTGCTCCGCGTCCTCGGCAATGCCGAGTTGGCGAAGCACCGCGATCCCTTGGGAGGCAAAGGCTTCGTTGAGCTCGATGACGTCGAAGTCTGTCGGCTTCAGGCCGAGCCGGGCACACAGCTTCTGCGTTGCCGGCACAGGGCCGATGCCCATGATGCGCGGCGCTACGCCGGCGGCCGCACCGCCGAGGATG
>NZ_SUEO01000168.1:2418-10530 GCF_004962925.1 Mesorhizobium sp.
GGCGATCGGCGTCAGGCCGTATTTCTTCACCGCGGCTTCCGAGGCGACGATCAGCGCAGCTGCACCATCGTTGACGCCCGACGCGTTGCCGGCTGTGACCGTGCCGCCTTGCCGGAACGGCGTCGGCAGTTTCGCCAGCGCCTCGATCGTCGTACCGGCACGCGGATGCTCGTCCTTCGAGACGATGACCGGGTCGCCCTTGCGCTGCGGGATCGTCACGGGAGTGATCTCCTTCGCCAGCCGGCCATTGGCCTGCGCGGCCACCGCCTTGTCCTGGCTGCGCACGGCAAACGCGTCCTGGTCGGCGCGCGAGATGGTGTACTCCTCAGCAACGTTCTCACCGGTCTCCGGCATCGAATCGACGCCGTACTGCTTCTTCATCAGCGGATTGACGAAACGCCAGCCGATGGTGGTGTCGTAGATCTCGGCATTGCGCGAAAACGCCGTCTCCGCCTTGGGCATGACGAAGGGCGCGCGGCTCATCGATTCGACGCCGCCGGCTATCATCAGCTCCGCCTCGCCCGCCTTGATGGCGCGCGCGGCGATGACCACCGCATCCATACCCGAACCGCAGAGGCGATTGACGGTCGAGCCGGAAACTTCCTTGGGCAGTCCGGCGAGCAGCAGCGCCATGCGCGCCACATTGCGATTGTCCTCGCCGGCCTGGTTGGCACAGCCATAGACGACGTCGTCGATATCGGCCCAGTCGATGCCGGGGTTGCGCTCGACCAATGCCCTCAGGGGGATCGCGCCAAGATCGTCGGCGCGGACCGACGCCAACTGCCCACCAAAGCGTCCGATCGGCGTGCGGATGTAGTCGCAGATGTAGGCTTCGACCATCGATGCAGCTTCCTCTTCTACGTTTCCCCCGGCCCTGCTACGGCTCGCTCGCTTTCGCTCAATGCTTGATGCGGTCGCGCATGGCGTACCAGAGCATGCCGAGCACATAGAGCGGACCGCGCAGCGCCGTGCCACCGGGAAACGGTATTGGCCTCAGCGTCGAAAACAGATCGAGCCGCGACGCCTCGCCGGTGATCGCCTCGGCGAGCAGCTTTCCCGACAGCGTCGACAGGATCACGCCCTTGCCGGAATAGCCATGTGCAAAATAGACCTCGCCATAGTGGCCGACATCCGGCAGGCGCGATGTCGTCACGGAAACCAGCCCGCCCCAGGCATGGTCGATGCGGCGGCCGCGCAATTGCGGAAAGGTGTTTTCCATATGCGGCCGCACGAAGCCGGCAATGTCGGCGGGCGGCGACGGTGTGTAGCGCTCGCCGCCGCCGAACAGCAGGCGCCCATCCGCCGACAGCCGGTAGTAGTTGACCACGAAGCGCGTGTCGGAAACGGCCACATTGCTTGGGATGACGTCGCTCGTGTCCTCCAACGGCTCGGTCGCGATGATGTAGTTGCCAACCGGCATGATGCGGCTGTTGACGCGCGGTTCGAGCCCCTGGAGCAGCGCGTCGCCCGCCAGCACGACATGCTTGGCCCGGACCGAGCCCTTGGCCGTCGAAACCCGGATGGAAGGTTGCCGCTCCAGCCGCAGCGCCACCGAGTTCTCATGGATCGCGACGCCCGCAGCAGCGGCGGCGCGGGCAAGACCCAGCGTGTAGTTCAGTGGATGCATATGGCCACCGAGCTTTTCATACATCGCGCCGTGATAGGGCGTGTTCACCATTCCACGCGCCTGCGCCGCCGACAGCATCTCGATGTCATAAAAATTCATCACGGTGGCAAGGCATTCTGCCTCTTCTTCGAGGTCGCGCAGGTCGGAGGCGTTGACCGCACCGGCCAGATGACCGGTGAGCCGGAGGTCGCAATCGATGGCGTGACGCTCGATCAGGTCGAGCACCAGCCCGCGTGCCTCGAAGGCGAGATCGAAAAGCGCCCGCGCCCGTTCCGGCCCATAGAGCTTGACCAATCCCTTGGCGCCCTTGCGCAGGCCGGGGATGATCTGGCCGCCATTTCGCCCCGACGCTCCCCAGCCGATCTTGCCGCCTTCGAGCAGCACGACCTTTAGCCCGCGCTCGGCGGCATGAAGGGCTGCGGACAGGCCGGTGCAGCCGCCGCCGACCACCACCAGATCGGCGTCGAAATCGCCCTGCAGCGCCGGATGATCCGGAGCCGGATTGGCCGTCGCGACATAGTAGGACTTGCCGATATCCAGGCCGGAATTGAAGCCCATCATCACACCTTGAGCAGCAGATGATCGCGTTCCCAGCTCGTGACGACGCTCTGGAACAGGTCGAGCTCGACGCTCTTGACGCGCAGATAGGTCTGGAAGAAATCCTCGCCGAGCAACTCCCGAACCGGACTGCACGCGGCGAAACGGTCGAGCGCCTCTTCCATGGTTTTCGGCAGCGTGCTCTTGCTGCGATAGGCGTTGCCCGATGCCTCTGGCGAACGCGAGAGCTTTTCCTCGACGCCGAGATAGCCGCAGAGCAGCGAGCCGGCCATCGCCAGATAGGGATTGGCGTCGGCGCCGGGCAGCCGGTTTTCCACCCGCCGCGCGGCGCGCCCGCCGGCCGGCACACGCAGGCCGCAGGAGCGGTTGTCATGCGACCACTCGATGTTGGCGGGTGCGCTGTGGTTCGGCCGAATACGGCGGAACGAATTCACGTTCGGCGCAAACAGCGGCATCACCTCGGGAATGTATTTCTGCAAACCGCCGATGAAATGCCCGAACATCTCGGTGTCGGCATCGTCGCGCCCGGCAAACAACGTATTCCCGGCATCGTCGATGATCGACATGTGGAGATGCATGGAGCTGCCGGCTTGTGCTGCGATCGGCTTGGCCATGAAGGTCGCATGCATGCCGAATTCCTGTGCGGCCTGGCGCGTCATCCGCTTGAACAGCAGCACCTTGTCGGCCAGCGGCAGCGCGTCGCCATGCAGGAAATTGATCTCGAGCTGCGCCGTGCCCGATTCATGGATCAGCGTGTCGAGCGGCAGCCCGGCCTTTGCGGCGTAGTCGTAGAGTCGCTGGATCACCGGCTCGAACTCCTCCAGCGCCGCCATGTCATAGGGATGCTGCACAGTTTCGGAGCGGCCATTGCGCCCGACCGGTGCGCTCAACGGCCGATCGGGATCTGGATTGGGCGCGGTCAGGAAGAATTCGAGCTCCGGCGCGACCACCGCCCGCCATCCGCGCTGGCGATAGAGGTCGAGCACGGCCCTTAGGACATGACGCGGCGAGGCCATCCACGGCCGGTCGTCCATGTGAAACGCATCGGCAAAGACATAGGCTTTGCCCGCTCCGGCACCGGGCGCAAGGCAGAGCGTCGCAACGTCCGGCACCATCCGCATGTCGGGGTCCTGATAGCCGAAGCCCTCGTCGTTGGAACCGGAATAGCGGCCGTCAATGCAGACCAGGAAGGCGCTGCTCGGCAGATAAAGCGCCCGGTCCTCGAGCGACTTCAGGAACTTGGCCGTCGGCAAGGTCTTGCCGCGCAACACGCCGTTCACATCCGGCACCAGGCACTCGACTTCCCTGATCCCCTGCTGCTCCAGCCATCTCTTCGGATCCTCCGTTGGGCTCATTTGCGGTGCATCCGTTGTTGTGGTCTTGAGCATCAGGTCACGTCCTTACAAGGGCGAGAATGGCTTCGGCGGCGGCGTCCGTTCCCGGCGCCCGTGCCATGGTGGCCGCATTCTCCTTGAGACGAAAGCGCATTTCGCCGTCGGCCATTAGGCCAAGGATGGCGTTTTCCAGCTCATCGTCGCTCCAGCCATCGCGGCTGAGGTGGCGGCCGACGCCGGTTTCCTCGGCACGTTGCGCATTGTCGTGCCCGTCCCAGCAATAGGGCATGATCAGCGACGGCACGCCGAAACGCAGCGCTTCGCAAAAGCTGTTGTTGCCGCCGTGATGGATGAAGAGGTCGGATTTCGCAACGACCGATGGCTGCGGAAACCAGGCATCGAGATAGACATTGTCCGGAACCGCGCGGTAGGTGTCGCGCAAACCGCCGGCATTGACGATGAAGCGGGCCGGAAGCCGGTCGAACACAGTGAGCATGCGCTCGATCAGCCCGACATCCATGGCGCCCAGGCTGCCGAAGCTGAGATAGACCAGCGGCCCGTCATTGCGCGGAAAGACCGGCACGTCGAACGGCCCTTCCGAACGGACGCAGCCTTCGAGATAGACGAAGCGGGCCGGGTCGAGCGGCTCGGCCCGCTGCCTGCGGACGATCGTTGGAGTCAGCAGTAAATTGAGGTCGGGCGAAGCTTCTAGAAAAAGACCCTTCGGCAAGGGCGCAAGACCGGCATCCGCCCGAAGCCGGTTGAAGCGGTCATGGGCCGGAGCGACCGCTGCCAGGTAGCGCGCCTCGAAGGCCGCGCGGCTCGGGTCGTCGGCGGCGAGACCGGACAGATAGGGTGGTACATCGGCGTCCGGAAGCTCAGTTTCGGCGCAGGATATCACGCGCACCCATGGGCAGCCGGCGGCGGCCAGCGCCGGAAACATGATGACATTGTCGAGCACGACGGCGTCCGGCTTCAGCCGCGCCAGCAATTGGCGCAGCGGCGCCTCGGCATTGACCGCAGTATCGACGATCGCTTCCCAGGTCGGGGCGACATAGGTTTCGAGCTGATCGATCGGGCTCAGCCTGAAATGCGGCAGATGCCGGCGCACGAAAGCCTGCCAGTAGCTCTGGCGTTCGCTGTCGGTCAGCGGCTCGTCGGTCGGCAACTGGTATTCCTGAAAACCATAGTCGGCAAACACGCCGGAGAAGCCGGCGTGGCAGATGAACACCGGCCGGGCGCCCCTTGAGCGCAACGCCTGCGCGATACCGACGCAATTGAGCGCCGCGCCAAAGCTCGCTTCGGGAAACAGCGCGATGGTCGGGCTGGCTTTGCGCGTCACTATGGTCCTCGTCAAGCCGGCCGGCTGATCATGCCGAACAATGCGGGGGCCCCGCGACTGGCCGCCTGCGGCCGCTGGCTGCGGGAAAGCCGCAAGTGGACGCGAAGCAGGTCGGCCGCAACCTCATACTGCCGGCTTTCCAATTGGTCGAGTATGGTCAGGTGTTCGCGCAGCGATTGCTTCAGCCGGAAGACGTTGACGCCGGCATAGGTCCCCGGCAGTCGGCGCAGCCTGAGATGGTCGGACAGCGCGTCGGTGACGAACCGGTTGGCGGCGCCATCGGCGATTAGGCCGTGAAAGTCGATGTCCAGCCGCTGGAACTCTTTGCTATCGAATGCGGCATCGGGCAGCGTCAGCAGCGCCTCCATGGCCTGGCGTAATGCCGCCGCGCGGGTCCCGTCCAGCCGAAAGCCAGGCGCCAGAATGGCGGCAGGTTCGAGCAGAAGGCGAAACTCGTAGCTTTCCCCTTGTGCCTCCGGATCGTCGGGCGCCCGCCTGAACAGCCAGGACTGACCCGGCGCGCGGTCCAGAAGATTCTCATCTGTCAGTTTCTTTAACGCTTTTAATACCGTCTTCCGCTCGGCGTCATACCGCCGCATCAGCGCGCCGATGGTCACCGTCTGATCCAGCCGGCGCGCCGACCGATCGCGCAGGATCATCTCCGCGAGCTCGTCCTCTTCGGTAACAGGCAGATCGGTGGCAAGGGTCGCCTGGCTGGTGAGGTCCACGGCCAGGCGGTAACCCGATTCAGCCTCCCAGCGCACGACGCCTTTTTCGGTGAGCAGCCGCAGCGCCGCCCGCACCGGGGTCCGCGAAACGTTGCAGAGAGACGCGATCTGCTGTTCCGGGAGATGAGCGCCAGCTTCGAAGCCGCGCTGCCGGGCCACATCCAGAATGCGCTGAGCGAGATCGAGATGGTTGGTGCGCGGTCGTCTGGCGGCGGCTTGCATGGCGATTTCTCATGAACGGCTTGACCGCTGCGGTTTGACCGATCGCCCTTGTAGACACAACCGGCCAGGTTTCGCAGCGATTTTCCAAATTATGGATTGACGTACTTTTTTCTGCAATAGTACTGTAAGGTCAATCGGCAATAAAAAGACCGGGGAACAGGATCGAAGCGGCGGCATGGTCGCAAGCGCTGGTCCGACGATTGATTGAATTCGACGATCAACCAGAATGGGAGTCTGTCATGACCGCCTCAACCCGCCTGCGCCATCCGTTAAAGATATCTTCGATCGCGCTTGGCCTCGCTCTGGCGCTGTCGGCGCCGGCGGCCGCCGCCGACCTCGTCATTTCCAACTGGGACGGCTACATGGCGCCGGATGCCATGGCCGCCTTCAAGACCGCGACCGGCGTTTCCGGCGAGGTCGTGGTTCACGCCACCAATGAGGAGATCATGGGCAAGCTCGTCGCTTCGGGCGGCAAGGGCTATGACGTGGTCTTCGTCTCCTCGCCCTTCGCCGAAGTGCTGAACAAGCTCGGCCTGATCGAGACGATCGACCACGCCAAGATCCCCAACCTCGCCAATCTTTATCCCGAGGCGGCGAAGCTGCCGCACGACGCCGGCAACAATTTCTCCGTCCCTTACACCTGGGGCACCACCGGCCTCTGCTACCGTTCGGATCTGGTCAAGACTGAGCCGGCGAGCTGGAACGATCTTCTCGCCCCATCCGATGCGCTCAAGGGCAAGACCACCATGCTGGCGACCGACCGCTGGCTGCTTGCCGCCGGCCAGCTCGCCAAGGGCTATTCGGTCAACGAGACCGATCCGGCCAAGCTCGCCGACGTCAAGGACCTGCTGATCTCGGCCAAGAAGACCTTGCTCGCCTATGACGACACCACCTTCTATTCCAAGCTGGTCTCGGGCGAGGCGCTGATGGTGCAGGCATGGGATGGCTGGTGCAACTACGGCATCGCCGAGAAGCCTGAGATCAAATACGTCATCCCCAAAGAGGGCTCGGACCTGTGGGTCGACACGATGGTGGTGATGAAGGCTTCGGCCAACAAGGACGCCGCCTTCCAGTTCATCAACTTCATGCTGGATGCCAAGAACCACGCCTGGGCAGCCCAGAACATCGACTACAAGGTGCCGAATAAGCCGGCTATGGAAAGCCTGCCGGCCGATTTCCTCGCCAAATTCCCCAATATGGGCATGCCGGTGGCCGAGCTGGTCAAGTTCGAGCAGTTGCGTGACGTCGGCGATGCCCAGCGCGACTATTCGAAGATCGTCAGCGAGATCAAGGCCGCGCAGTAGCCGGCATCAAAGTCAGAGAGCGCGGTCGACGGCGGCTTCCGCCGCCGGCCGCTGAGTGCGGTATCGCGATCGTGTCCCAAACCAGATTTCGCTCCTCCTTGCTGATGGCGCCGGCGCTGGCCTGGCTCACCGCCTTGATGGTGGTGCCATGCGCGCTGGTGCTGGCGCTCGCCTTCTTCCGGCGCGGCATCTATGGCGGCATCGAATACACCTTCACGCTGGAGAATTTCGGGCTGGTGTTCGACCCGCTCTATGCCGGCATCTTCCTCAATTCGGCACGCATCGCCGGCACGGCAACGCTGATCGCGGTGGTGATCGGCTATGCCGCCGCCTACGCGATCGCGGCAACACCACGCCGGTGGCAGCCAGTGTTCCTGTTCTTCGCCGTGCTGCCTTTCTGGTCCAACTACCTGATCCGCACCTATGCCTGGATCGTGCTGCTCAACCGCGAAGGCCTGATCACCCAGCTCTTGCGCTGGTTCGGCTACACCGGCGAGCCGCCGTCCATGCTCTACACTGAAGGCGCCGTCATCGCCGGCCTGGTCTACAATTATTTGCCCTTCGTCATCCTGGCCTGCTACGCGCCGCTGTCGCGGCTCAATCCGGAGCTCGCCGAGGCCTCGCGCGATCTCGGCGCTTCGGCCGTGACAACATTTCGCCGGGTCATACTGCCGCTGACGGTGCCCGGCATTGCCGCCGGTGCGGTCTTCGTCTTCGTGCTCTCGATCGGCAATTTCGTTACCCCGGCGTTGCTCGGCGGCGGCCGCTTCCAGATGATCGGCAATCTCGTCTACGACCAGTTCCTGACCGCCAATGACTGGCCCTTCGGCGCGGCGCTGGCAATGGCGCTGATCGCTATCATGCTGCTGGTGCTGACCGCGCAGGCTTTGGCCGCAGATCGCGCCGCTGGCCGTATCGCCGAAGCGAAAGGAGGCGCCGATGGCTGAGCGCGGCCTCCTTTCCTTCTCCCCGTTCACGGGGAGAAGGTGCCCCGATG
>NZ_SUEO01000168.1:10540-13870 GCF_004962925.1 Mesorhizobium sp.
ATGTTGGGCGCGGCCCCTCATCTGCCTGCCGGCATCTTCTCCCCGTGAACGGCGAGAAGGACGCTGGCCGCTTGCTCACCGCTCCACTGTCAGGCGGCAGCGATCATGACCCAATCCTTTGCCCGCACCCTCGGCCTGCGAACGATTCTCGTCCTCGTCTTCGCCTTCCTCTACATTCCGATCGCCGTGCTGGTGGCGCTATCCTTCAACCAAGGCGGGCTGCCGACCGTCTGGTCGGGCTTTTCGCTAAGATGGTATGCCTCGCTTGTCGGAAACGCGGCGATCCTTTCCGCCGCTCTCAACACGCTGATCGTGGCGCTTGTCTCGACCGCGATCGCCACGCTGCTCGGCACGCTGTTGGCGATCGGCGTCGAAATGCGCCGGCAGTATGGGAGAGGCCTTGAGGCACTGATCTTCGCGCCGATGATCATTCCCGACATCGTGCTGGCGATCGCGCTGCTCAGCTTCTTCTCCATGCTCGATTTCACTCTGGGCCTGCATACCATCATCCTCGCCCATGTCGTCTTCAATCTCGCCTTCGTCTGCTCGGTGGTCCGCGCGCGGCTGAAAAGCTTCGATTGGTCGATCGTCGAGGCCTCAGCTGATCTCGGTGCCTCGGCGCTCACCACATTCCGGCGCGTGACATTGCCGGTCATCCTGCCTGCGGTCGTCGCCGGCGCGCTGCTCGCCTTCACGCTTTCGGTCGACGAATTCATCATCGCCTTCTTCACATCGGGCGCCGGCCGCGCCTCGACCACGCTGCCAATGCAGATCTATTCGATGATCCGCTTCGGCATCACACCGGAGATCAACGCATTGGCGACCATCGTCATGGCGGTCTCAATCACCGCGCTGACCCTGTCGCAGCGGCTCAATCGTGGGGTGATCGGCCAATGAGCGAGCCCCGCACGCTGCTGGCGATCGACAAGGTGTCGAAGAATTTCGGCCGGGTGACGGCCGTCGACGGCATTTCGCTCGATATCCGCGAGAACGAGTTCTTCGCTTTGCTTGGACCTTCGGGCTGCGGCAAGACCACGCTGCTGCGCATGCTGGCCGGTTTCGAGACGCCCAATCACGGCCGCATCCTGCTCGACGGCCGCGACATCGCCAGGACCCCGCCCAACAAGCGGCCGGTCAATCTAATGTTCCAATCCTATGCGCTGTTTCCGCATATGAGCGTCAGGGCCAATGTTTCCTACGGCCTCGAAATGGAACGCTTGCCGGCAAAGGAAATCCGCTCCCGCGTCGACGCCATCCTGGCGACGACCGAGCTCGTTGCCTTCGCCGACCGCAAGCCGGAGCAACTGTCGGGCGGGCAGAAACAGCGTGTCGCCCTTGCCCGCGCGCTGGTCAAGCGGCCGCGGCTGTTGCTGCTCGACGAGCCGCTCGGGGCGCTCGACAAGAAATTGCGCGGCGCTATGCAATTGGAGCTGAAACGCCTGCAGCACGAGGTCGGCATCACCTTTGTCATCGTCACCCATGACCAGGAGGAATCGCTTGTCATGGCCGACCGCATGGCCGTGCTGAAGGACGGCAAGCTGCTGCAGTGCGACACGCCGCACGCGGTATACGAGTATCCGGCAGACCGTTTCGTCGCGGACTTCATCGGCGTGATGAATTTCGTGCCGGGCAAGGCTGCCGGCGACGGCGTGCTGGCGGCCAATGGTGCGCGGATATCAGGCAAGGTTCCCGCAACGCTTTCGCCCGGCGCTGCGGCGGTCGCATCAGTGCGGCCCGAACGCATCCGGCTGTTCCCGTCGCCAGAAACGGCCAACCGTGTTGCTGGCACCGTCGAGGCGCTGGCCTATCAAGGGCTCGACCTGCAGCTGCATGTCCGCACCGCTCTGTCGCCAAAGCCGTTCCTGGTGCGCGTCACCGCCGACGCCGCCGACCGACGCCCGGTCTCGTCAGGCGATGCGGTCGAGCTCGGCTGGAATGCCGCCGACGTCAGAATTTTCGCAGATTGATTGGAAGGAGAAGCTTTCATGGCGCAGAAGACGATCGCGTTTTTTCCGGAAGCGGCCTACGGCCCGGCGCTCAATTCCGTCGGGATCGCCCAGGCCGTCGAGGCGCGCGGCCACAAAGCGGTGTTCCTGTCGGACCCCGGCTTCGTCGACGTCTATAAGGGCTACGGCTTCGAGGCTCATCCGGTGAACCTGTCCGAGCCGATGCCGCCGGAACAGATGGCCAAGTTCTGGGAAGACTTCATCAACGGCCATATCCCGAACTTCCGCAAATCGCCCTATGACCAGGTCGACAATTACGTGAAGGATTGCTGGACGGCGATCGTTGACAGCGCCAAATGGGCTGAAAAGGACCTGCCCGGTGTGCTTGCGGCGATCAAGCCTGATGTCATCTGCGTCGACAACGTCATCCTGTTCTCGGCGATCAAGCAGTATGGCAAGCCGTGGGTGCGCGTCATCTCCTGCTCGGAGAACGAGATCGAGGACGAGGACATCCCGCCGCATCTGTCCGGCTGCGGCGAGAACGACCACGCCTGCCATCAGCGCTATCGCGACCATTTCAACGCCGTCATCAAGCCGATCCACGACGAATTCAACGCGTTCTTGATTGCTAACAACGAAGCGCCCTATCCGATCGGCCAGTTCTTCGAGGCCTCGCCCCACCTCAATTTGCTGCTTTATCCCGAGGCGGCAAAGTTCAAGCGCCGCCATCCGCTCGACCCGGCAACATTTCAGTATCTGGAAGGCTGCGTGCGGCAGGAGAAGCCCTACACGGTGCCGACTTTTGCTGAGAATAACGACGGGCCGCTGCTCTATGTTTCCTTCGGCAGCCTTGGCGCCGGCGATGTCGATCTGCTGAAGTGCATTATCGCGACGCTGGGCAAGACGCGCTACCGGGCGCTGGTCAATGTCGGCGGCTACAAGGACCAGTATGCGGAAGTGGCCGATAATGTCATTGTCGAGAGCTGGTTTCCGCAGCCCTCGGTCATCCCGCAGGTCGATGCGGTGATCCACCATGGCGGCAACAACTCGTTCACCGAGTGCCTGTACTTCGGCAAGCCGGCGATCATCATGCCCTATGTCTGGGATGGTCATGACAACGCGACGCGCGTCGAGGAGATCGGCCACGGCTTCGGCATGCCGCGCTACGACTGGAGCGACGCCGAGCTGATCGGGAAAATCGAAGCTTGCCTGACGGACCCAAAGATGAAGGCCAAGCTGGCCAAGACATCGGCGCAGATGCAGTCGCAGAACGGCCCGGAGAAAGCGGCCGGGCTGCTGGAGGCGCTGCTGTGACCGGGCTGATGGGTATGGCGTTCCTTCGCGCCCCCCTCTGTCCTGCCGGACATCTCCCCCACTTGGGGGG
>NZ_SUEO01000169.1 GCF_004962925.1 Mesorhizobium sp.
CCTGAACCGGCCGAAGCAGCTTGCCGCTTAGCGGTCAAGATTGTTCACGGTCGACGAAGTCGCCGGCGAGCCTGACGATCGGCCTGCGCCGGTGTTGGCCGAGCCCGAGCGGGCGCGTCTGGCAGACTACGTTGAGCGGTTCAACGCTCGCGACTTCGATACGATCCGCGATATGCTGGCCGACGACGTGCGGCTTGACCTCGTCAACCGGCTCCGTGCGAGTGGCCGCACAGGAGTGGGCCGGTACTTCCACAATTACGCGGGTATCCACGATTGGCAGCTGCTTCCAGGCTTGGTAGATCGGCACCCAGCCATTCTTGTGATCGATCCGGATGACTCGGCCGGAGGGCCAAAATACTTTATCCTACTGGAATGGGCAGCCGATAGATTGGTGAGGATTCGCGATTTTCGCTATGCGCGCTACACGCTTGACGGCGCCGAAATCGTTACTCTGCGAACATAGCAATTCGCATTTCAGAATACCGAACCGAGCACTGGCCAGACCGCTTCCCGGGAAGGCACCAGCTTTTTGGATCGCGGCCGCTTGCCATCCAAGCGGCCGCCCTTTTCCGCCGATCCTGCTTTAAGCCGGTTGCAACTCCCTGCGCGGCAGCCGCGGGAAGGCGATCGCCACCGCTACCGCGCCGAGCCCGACAAGGGCCGAGCCGATGAACAGCCAGGAATAGCTGGCATAGGCATCGAACACCATGCCTCCGGCGAGCGGGCCGAAGGCCATGCCGATGCTGGACAGCATGGTTACGGCACCAAACACCGTGCCGAGGATGCGCTGGCCGAAATATTCGCGCGCCAGCACCGCATAGAGCGGCATCACGCCGCCATAGGTGGCGCCGAAGATGATGGCGAGCGTGTAGAATTGGCCAAGCTCGCTGACGGCAAGATAGGCTGCGATGACCACGGCCTGTATCGCCAGACCGGTAATCAGCACCGGCTTGACCCCCAGCCTGTCGGCAAGCACGCCATATAGAAGCCTGCCGCCTAAGCCCGCCAGGCCTTCGATGCTATAGATGCTGACCGCCGCCATCGGCGCTATGCCGCACAGCATGGCATAGCTCACCATGTGAAAGATCGGTCCGGAATGCGCCGCGCAGCAGGCAAAGAAGGTTAGTGCCAGAACGATGAATTGCGGCGAGCGCAGCGCCTGTGGAACCGACATGCCGGTATCGTTGGCGGCAACATCCGCGGCGGCGCCGTCGGCGGCAGGCGTGGGCGGCTGGCGCACCAGCAATGCGGCCGGCACCAGCAGCGCCCACGCCGCGACGCCGATGACGAACATGGCGGTGCGCCAGTCATAGGCCGTGATCAGCCATTGCGCGAAGGGCGAGATCGTCATCGGCGCCACGCCCATGCCCGCCGAGACCAGGGAAACGGCCAAGCTGCGATTGGTGTCGAACCAAGCGGCGGTCAGCGCGATCATCGGCGCGAAGAAGGCGCTTGCCGCGAGGCCGACGAGCACGCCATAGGTGATCTGGAAGACAAGCAGCGAACCGGTGCGGCTGGCCAGCACCAGCGCCAGCCCGAGCAGCAACGCACCTGTCATCACAACTATGCGAGCACCGTAGCGATCGTAGATGGCGCCCCAGGCGAAGCCGCCGAGGCCCATCACCAGGAAGTTCAGCGTCATCGCGCTCGATATGCCGGCGCGCGACCAATCTGTGTCGAGCGCCATCGGTTCGAGGAAGATCGCCAGCGAGAACATCGCCCCGAGGGCGACACAGGTCATCAGGGCGCCAGCCGCGACAATGACCCACCGATAGGAAAGGCTCATGTTTTTCTCCCGAGATCGTTTGGACACGGCGCGACTTCTTTCGAGCTTCGTCACGCCGCTTGCGTCCGAAGGACGATGGCGGCATTTCGAATCCTACAATCCGGTTGCAATTTTTATCCAGTCGGTACGCCCCATAGCTGCAGGTTCGGCGAGTCGACAGGCCCCGGCTTAATGCATGGGGAACTCTTCTCTATCCCAGTCGAACGGACCTCGCCGCATGAACACCTCTAGGGCCTTCTCGGCGGCGATCCTGAGTCGCTCCCAAGATTCCGTGCCTATCAACTCCTCAAGCGATGGCAGTCGCTGCGGTGTGTCGTCGGAAGCGCTGTTCCAGACATCTCGAAACGCACGAAGCGCCTCTTGCTCGTCTTTGGAAAAGACCGGTTCGACATAGTGGTCGAGGATGCGATCGGACGCGTAGTCCTCCCACTGATTGAAAGCCTCGTGCGGTACATGAACTAGGGGGACGGTGGCCTGATATTCACGCTGTTCCTGAAATGAGGACACCCACGAGAAATAGCCAATGAGATGATTGCGGTATCTCTGGTTGAGAAGGATCGCGGAGATAGGCTCTTCGGTATCTTCCACGGCGTCGGTCATCGGCAGGTCCACTTCGAAACGAGACAGCACTTCCATCTTGTCATGAAGCGACGACGGCATCCACTCTGGCGCACCCGGAGGTCCCGGTTTGCGCGGCTACGCCATAACAATGCGCTGCGGAATTGACGAGGCGCTTTTCGACGATAGGTTTCGGATCGTGAATCCGGAGATAACAGTAATGGAACTTCATCGGGGCCGTCTCATTGACCACGTCCAGCTGGTGGTCAGGGATCTCAAGGCCAGCCGCCGCTTCTACGAGGCGGTTTTCAAGGTGCTCGATATTCCAATCGGCGGCAGCGCCGAGGATTATTTCTGGGCCGACGAACTGTTCATTTCCAGCATCGACAGCCGAGCCGCCCAGGGAAAGCTGACCGGACGCCACCACCTTGCCTTCCAGGCAAAGGACCGCGCTATGGTCGACGCCTTCTACAAGGCCGGCCTCGACGGCGGCGGCACGGACAATGGCGCACCGGGCGAGCGGCAGCACTACCATCCCGGCTACTATGCCGCCTTCCTGCTCGATCCCGACGGCAACAACATCGAGGCCGTCTTTCACGGGCCAGCCAACCGCAGCGCCGCTTCGGTGAAGATTACGTTCTGATCACCGGGTGACGACGGCAGAATCTTGCTTGCCATGGCATCGGATCGACTGCGGACGACATCCACTTGCCTATCGCGTCAGCGCCGCCATTTGGCTCGACAGGAAGTCGACGAACAGCCGGGCGCGGACCGGTAGCTGTCGCCCATACGCATGGACAATGTGCACCGGCATGGTCGGCATCGCCACCTCGGGCAGAATGCGGACCAGACGGCCGGTGTCGAGATCTTCCTGCACGGCAAACTGCATCAGATGCGCGATGCCGGCTCCGGCCAGCGCCGCTTGCCGGATGGCGCCGCCGTCGTCCGTATCGAGCCGCCCGTTCGGCACGATCACCGCGCCGCCGGCGAAGGTGACCGGATAAGGCCGCCCGGCCATCTGATAGCGGACGAAGTCGTGGCTCTGCAACGCCTCGACCGATGCCGGCCGGCCGCGCCGTTCGACATAGGCAGGCGACGCCGCCAGCACGATCGGCAGATTGGCGATTTTACGCGCGACGAGCCCGGTGTCCGACAGCGCCCCCATCCGCACCGCGACGTCATAGCCTTCGCGGATCAGGTCGGCATGGCGGTCGGTGACGCTGAGCTCCAGCTTCACTTCGCCGTGTTGAGCCAGGAACGCTTGCGCCCATGCGGCGATCAGGCCCCGCCCGAGTTCGACGGATGCCGTGACGCGCAGCAGGCCACGCGCCGTATCGGCCATCTGGACGATGTCCTCGGCATCGTCGAGCGCTCTGAGCAAAGGCGCGACCCGCTCGTAATAGGCGAGGCCTTCGCTGGTCAGTGCCAGCCGGCGCGTCGAGCGCTGGATCAGCCGTACGCCCAGCCGCCGCTCGAGCCGCGCTACGCTCTTCGATACCGCCGACGGGCTGGAGCCGACCAGCCGGCTGGCGGCATGGAACGAGCCGGCATCGACCGTGCGCACGAAGGCGACGAGACCGGCGGTCTTTTCGAGGATGGTGGTCATTCAAGAATTCCAGGCACGAAAGAACCGATCGATGCGACCCTAATACGCTATCCGATCACTATTAAATACCGCTCATCGTCAACGAAGGAGAGATTTGATGAGCAAGCTGAACGGCAAGGTGGCCATCGTCACCGGCGCCTCCAAGGGTATAGGCGCCGGCATCGCCAAGGGTCTTGCGGCGGCCGGTGCTGCCGTGATCGTCAACTATGCTTCGTCGCGGGAAGGTGCGGACCGCGTCGTTGCCGCGATCAAGGACGCAGGCGGCCGAGCCATTGCCGTCCACGGTGACGTGTCGCAAGCGGCCGACGTGCGCCGCCTGTTCGAGGCGGCCAAATCGTCGTTCGGCGCGGTGGACATCCTGGTCAACAATGCCGGCGTCTTCGCGTTCGAGCCGCTGGAAGCGGTGACCGAGGCCGAATTCCACCGTGAGTTCGACACCAATGTGCTGGGCACCATCCTGACCATCCGGGAAGCGGTGAACCACTTCGGCGCCGAGGGCGGCAGCGTCATCAACATCAGCTCGGTCGCCAGCCTCAACCCGCAGCCGAACTCGCTGGTCTACGCCGCCACCAAGGGCGCGGTGGATTCGATCACGCTGTCCATGTCGAGAGAACTGGGCGCCCGCAATATCCGCGTCAATGCCATTGCTCCGGGTGGCGTCGACACCGAAGGCCTGAAACGTATCGGCATCGTCGGCAGCAAGTTCGAGAAGCAGGTCATCGCCATGACCCCGCTCGGCCGCTTCGGCCGACCCGACGACATCGCCCGCATCGCGGTGTTCCTCGCCTCCGACGACGCGTCCTGGCTGACAGGCGAACGCATCACCGCCTCGGGGGGCTGGCGGTAGGCATCTGATCACACCGGCAAGAGGGCGTTCGGCTTGACATCAGCGATGGAGGCGAAGGTGTGCGTTTCGCGCACGCCGGGCAGTGGCAGGATGACCCGCTGCAGGAAGTCTTGGAACACCGCCATATCGGCGATCCGCGCCTTGACCAGATAGTCGAAGCCGCCAACCACCATATGGCACTCCAGAACCTCCGGAGCTTTCGCCACGGCTTCGGCGAAGCGGTCAAAGACATGCGGCGCCGTGTGGTCAAGCCGGACCTCAATGAACACCAGCGTTCCGCGGCCGACCTTGCGCGGATCGAGCACCGCCCTGACCGCGGTGATGAACCCGTCGCGGAACAGGCGCTTCACCCGCTGGCTGGTTCCGGTCGGCGAAAGCCCGACACGCCCGGCAAGATCAAGCGTCGTCCGGCGTCCGTCTTCCTGCAGCAGCCGGAGCAGGCTGCGGTCTATCTGGTCGAGGTCGCTCATTTCACAATCCACGCTATCTAAGGGATTTGTGTGTTTATTTCACGCAGAGACGCCGAAATCAACGTATTTCATCACATAAGATCTCGCAATAGCCTGCGCTTCCCTCACCCGCTAAAAGCAAACGTGGTGAGCCGATTTCGACGAACACAGGAGTGCAGGATGACCAAGGAAGCGTTCAGCCCAGCCGGCAGGAGTGCGGCGGAAATCAGCAAGGGAGCGACCGAGATCCTGGTGCTAAGCGAAACCGACGTGATGGAATGCATCGACCTCAGTCAGCTTCTCGATGTTCTGGAAGACGGCTTCAAGGCGCTGTCACAAGGCAAGGTCGTCAATCCACCCCGACCACAACTCGACATCCCCGGGGCCGGCTACAGCCTCGCCATGCCGGCCTGGATGGAGGGCATGAACCTGACCGTCAAGATCGTCAACGTTTTCGAAGGCAATTTGGCCAAGAACCTGCCCAGCCACCTTGCCACCATCAGCCTGTTCGATCCGCTGTCCGGCCTGCCGGTCTGCATCATGGACGGCACCTTCGTAACCGCGGTGCGAACCTCCGGCTCCGCCGTGCTGTCGGTGCGCGCGCTTGCGCGCCGGGATGCCAGGATAGCGACCGTGGTCGGCGCCGGCGTGCAGGCCAACCAGCACCTGCATCTGTTGCCGCTGGTGCGCGACTTTGCCGAAATCCGTGTCGCTTCAAAGAGCTTCGACGATGCGGCAGCGCTTGCCCGGCTGCATCCGTCGGTGGTGGCGGTCGCCGACCTCGAGGCGGCAGTACGCAGTTCCGACGTGGTGTGCCTGGCGACGCATTCCTACGAGCCGGTGATCAAGGCAAGCTGGGTCCAGCCGGGCACGCATGTTTCATCGGTCGGGGTGGCGCCGCCTGGCGGTGAAATGCCGATCGAGCTCATCGGCAAATCCAGTCTTTTTGTCGAAACCAAGGATGCGTTCAAACCGACCCCGGTCGGTTCTTGCGAGCTTGCCGGCTTCGATCCGGATTTCGGCACCGAGCTTGGCGCCATGTTGCTCGACCGCGCGCCGGGCCGCGTTTCGGATCAACAGATCACCACCTACAAGGCGATGGGCATTGCGATGGAAGACATGGTCGCCGCCGACCTCGCCTATCGTTGCGCCCGGCGTCTGCGCAAGGGAAAGCTCATCGTGCTGTAGCCGCGTGCCGCGAGTCAGGCGGGATCGACCTTCCTGACAATGGCGCTTTCGCGGAAGCGGCCGGGCTAGAGCAAGTTACCGGTTCTCTTGGAACCGGTAACTTGCTCTAGCTATCTGTTTTGCCGCATTTATGCGGACGTCAAATGATTCCATTTGACTGCAAATGCTCTAAAGGCCGGCCCCTCAGGCCGGCTCGCGCTTCAGCGCCTGCGCCATGCAGTGGATGCCGCCGCCGGTCTTCGAGATCTCGCTCATATCGACCGCCGCAACCTCGAAGCCGCGCGCCTTGAGCTGGCCGATCAGCGTCTGGCTGGACGTCGGCGCTATCACCCGGTCCTTGCCCAGCGACATGAAGTTGCAGCCCAGCGCCATCGTGTCCTGGAAAGGCACGTCGATGATTTCGTGGCCCTTACCCTTCAGCCAATCGACGATGCCCGGCTCCGTGCAGGCGAGGCAGACGGCGGTCAGTTTTTCGGCGACCGGCACCACCATCAGATCGATATGGACATAATATTCGTCGATGAAGGCGATGCGGGTCTCCCAGCCCTCCTTGTCGAACCAGGCCTGGACCTGGCGCGCGCCCTCCTCCTGGGTGCGGGCGCCGCCGCAGCCGATCAGCACCACGCCGTCCTCGATGACGTTGAAGTCGCCGCCCTCGAAGGTGCCTGCAGTGACCATGTCGTAGATCGGGATGCCGAGCTTCTCATAGGTGCGGATCGCGGCATAATTCTCCCCGCGCCGCCACCAGTTGGCCATCGCGGTGATGATGACGCCGTACGGCGTCATCACGCTGGAATCGCGGGAGTAGACCTGCATCGGCAGTTCCGGCGTCGGCTCGTGCCAGTGAATGTTGACGCCGAAATGCTCGTAGGCGGCAACCAGGTCCTTGTGCTGCGCCTGCGCGATCTGGACATTGCAGGGCGCCTCGCGCAGATGCTTGCGCGACAGCGAGCTGGTCGAGAGGTGGCGCAGGAAATTGGGCGAGCCGAGCAGCACGTCGGTCAGGACATCGGTCTCGTTGGAAAAGCCCCATGTGGTCAGCGGCTTGGTGCCGCCGGCCGGATTGCGGCGCTGCAGTGAAAACGGTTCTGCTACGATGCGGTCATGAACGGTCATGGGGTTCTCCTGGCTTGGGTGATCACGCGGCTTGCGGGTTGCTTGGTATCCACCAGTCCCGTCCGCGCGGGGTGGTGACATATTCCGGCCAGCGGAAATGAATCGGCGGGTCATAGTCGCAAAGCAGCGCCAGCCAGTTGCTGCCGCCAATGCCGCCACCGGTGCGGGCGACGAATTCGTCCATCGCCGCATCGCGGGCGGCCTTGTCTTCGAGCAGGCGAAGTGCTGCGAGTGCGATGGTCTTCGCGGCGCAGGTAACCATCGGATCGATCGTCGCAGAAATGCCGCCCAGCGCATTCATCGCCCAGGACGGATAAGCGTGGCCATTCTGCAAACGCAGCGCCGGGCGGGCGACGTAGAACCGCGCTGTCGGCGTGTGCCACGACATGTCGGTGTAATCGTCGGAGGTCGAATTGAGCTGCGACGGCGGCAGGTCGCGGCGCAGGATCGCCTCTGCGTCATGCGGCGCAATCAGCTGCTCCATCTCGGCGATGAACGGCTCGTCCGTCGCCGTGCCGCCGGCATTGACCTGGATTTCGCGGGCGATCGCCTTGGCCGCCTCGTCCCAGCGCGGCGGCCCGACGGTCGCCAGCGCATCGAAGGCAATGCCTGACATGACGTGATTGGCAAGCCCCGGCCGCGACTTCGACACCCAGTGCCGCTCATGGCGGCAGCCGCTCATTTTCGCGGCGGCTTCCGCATTGCGGTCGAGCACGGCGGTCACCTGCTCGGCCATGGCAAGCGTCGGCACGCGGATCATGTACTGGATTTCGGCCAGCCCCGCCGGCAGATTGTCGGCGGTTGCCTGTCCTGCCGTCAGGATCGCCTCGCTGATCGACCAACCGCCCTGATGCGGCAGCACGGAATCGCGCAGCGCCTTGGACGCCATGTACATCATCATGAGCGCGTCATTGGCGCCGGGAGCCCTGACCGCCGAATGCGCCTGCGGGATCGGCGCGCCATCGCTTGCGCGAACCCAATTTTCGGGTTCGTCGCACACAAAGCGGTAGATCATCGCATAGGCCGCGCCGCAATGCGTGTCCCAGCGCGCCGTGTTGCAGAGCGGCAGCATGTAGAAGGGATGGAAGGAGATCATGCCGGCGAGACCATCATAATAGCCCTTCGCCGCATGGATCGGCTTCGATCCCCGCACTTTCTCCGCAGGCTCGCCGGTGAAGCGCAGCGTACCCGGTATGCCATGGCGCTGCATCGCAGCTTTGGTCGCCAAAAGCCCGCTAAGGCTGGCAATGCCGAGGCCGGAATGCGGATCGGTGTGGCCACCGGCCTGTTCGCCAAGGCCCGGGCGTGGTCGCTTGACGGTCGCCGCGTCCTGGCAATTGCCGGGCACCGCGTCGTACTCGGCATACATGCCGATCGTGGGGCCGGCGCCATTGGTCCAGTGGGCGCAGAAGGCGGTCGGCATGCCGCCGGAGCCTTCCTCGACCGAAAAGCCCTCGTGCTTCAACTGCTCGACATACCAGGCGGCCGACTGGTATTCGCGCCAGGCGGTCTCGCCGAAGTCGAAGATGGTCCGCGTCCACGCCGACAGCGACGGCTGGATGTCGTCCAGACAGGCAAGCGCCGTCGCTTGGGCTGAGGTGGTCACCGGTTCCTCCATCGGTCAAAGAAAGCAGTGAAGCGCCTCGCCAAAAAGTGATATGTTTTCCCGGCTCATGCAAATTCGGTTCACCTCTTGAGAATTCCATCGACGCAGGCGCTGCGCGCCCTCGACAGTTTTGCCCGCCACGGCAGCGTCTGGCGCGCCGCCGACGAACTGCATCTGACCCGCAGCGCCGTCAGTCATCAATTGCGCCTGCTCGAACGCGATCTCGGCTTCGATCTGCTCGAGCGCATCGGCAAGGGCGTGGCGCTCACCCCGCGCGGCCAGCGTTACGCCAGCGACGTGCGCAAGGCGCTGACGGTGCTTGGCGATGCGGTGACGCGCCATGCCGGCACCGGCGTCGGCGGCTCGTTCAGCGTCAGTTGCACCCCGGGTTTCGCCTCGCTGTTCCTGTGCACTCACATTGGCGAATTCCGGCAGATGTATCCCGATGTCGCGCTGCGCATCCTGACGCCTCGGCGGCTGGACGATGTCAGCAATGCCGAGGCCGACGCCTTCATCGCCTTCGGCGTCGGCAACTGGCCGAACCGCGCCGTCGAGCTGTTGTGCGAAATCTCGTTTACGCCGCTGTGCAGCCCGACGCTGCTCAACAAGATCGGCGGCTTTTCCAAGCCCGCCGACGTGCTGCGCGCCAATCTGCTGCATCTCGGCGACACCGAGGACTGGGCGCGCTGGCTGGCACTGTCGAAGGTCGAGAATCCCGACATCGAGGGAGGCATCTTCTTTTCCGACATGAACCTGGTTTTCTCGGCGGCGATCGCCGGCCAAGGCATTGCCATGGGTGACGAACTGACCAGCCGCCGGGCGCTGAGCGAAGGCCGGCTGGTGCGCCCGTTCGACATCGCGATCAAATCGCCTCGCTCGTATTTTCTCGTGTCAGAGCATGCGAAGGCTGGGCATCCGGTGCTGAATGTTTTTAGTGGATGGTTGCGGTCGAAGCTGTCGGAGAACCAGCGTTAATCTCCCCCCCTTGAGGGCAGGGGAATCGCATATGGCGATTTTGGGGTTGAGTTTAGGCTGAGAAAGGATTCTTTGGAGAGGCAGTTGAGCGAAGGAGCGACTGCCATTTCCTGCCTTGAGAGCTATTTTGGCGCGGTGCCTGATCCACGCGCGCCCAACGCTACGCACCGGCTTGGCGACCTGATCGTGATGATGATCGCGGCAAGCCTGTGCGGCGCCAGCAATGCGACGGAGTTCGCCCTGTTCGCGCAAGAGCGCAAGCAGGTGCTGTCGCGGCTGATCGACTATGACGCGGCCCCCAGCCACGACACCTTCTCGCGGCTGCTGCGCCTGCTCGACCCGGAGGCCTTCGGTCGCGCCTTCGCCGCCTTTGCCGTAGCTTTTGCACGAGCCGGCCAAGAGACGCCTGAGGTGGTGTCGCTCGACGGCAAGGCTTTGCGGCGGGCCTACGAGAAGGGCTTGGCAGCCAGTCCGCCCTTGACGGTGTCGGCCTTCGCCGCCGAGACCCGGCTGTGCTTGGCGGCAGTCTCGCCGAGCGATGGTGAGAACGAAGTCGAGGCCGCGCTCAAAGTCATCGAACTCATTGATCTTACAGGTAGATTGATCACCGCCGACGCGCTCCATTGCCACACCCGCATGGCTGAGGCCATCACCCAAAGGGGTGGCGATTACCTGCTTGCGCTGAAGGGAAACCGCCGTCATTGGCTGCGCCGCGCTAACCTGCAACTGGCCGACGCCACCCCTTCCATTGCCGAGCGGACCGAGACCAGCCACGGCCGCAACGAGTGGCGGCAAGCCGAGATCGTGGCGGCGGCCGAGCCGCTGATGCCCGGCCACCAGGCTTTCATCCGCATCACCAGCCGACGCGATCAGACCAAGCCGTTGATGCGCCTGTTCATGGCCTCCACGCTTCTGTCGCCGCAGCAGGCGCTCGACCTCACCAGAGCTCATTGGCAGATCGAGAACGGCCTGCATTGGATGCTCGACGTACATCTCGATGAGGATCTCAGCCGTGCCCGCAAGGACAATGCTCCCGCCAACACAGCCCTCCTCAAGCGCCTCGCCAGAAACATCCTGCAAGCCGCCGATGCTCCCAACGTTCCTATCAGCCATCGCATCAAGAAATGCGCCTGGAATGACGACTACCTCATCAATGCCATCACTCATATGCGATAGCCCTGCCCTCGAGGGGGGGAGACTACTCGCCTGGATGCTTCGCCGGTTCTGAGTGCATGCGGCGGACACGGCGCACGCCCCACCAGACTAGCAGGATGGCGAGCGGCACCGAGGCGGCGGTGACGACCTCCGGTGCAAAGACATGGCCGAAGACCGAAACGCCCTTGGCGACGTAGCCGATGAGGCCGACGACATAATAGGAGACAGCGGCGACCGAGAGACCTTCCACCGTCTGCTGCAGACGCAATTGCAGACGGGCGCGGTTGTTCATCGACGCCAGCAGTCCGCGGTTCTGCTTCTCGACCTCGACGTCGACCCAGGTGCGCAGCAGCGTGGTGGCGCGGGTGAGCTTCGTCGACAGATTGGCCTGGCGCTCCTCGACCGAACGGCAAGTGCGCATGGCGGGGGCGACGCGACGCTGCAGGAACCCGCCCCAGGTATCATAGCCGGGCACCGCCTCTTCCTCCAACGCCTCCAGCCGTTCGCGGACGATGCCGTCATAAGCGCGGCTGGCGCCGAAGCGGTAGAGGCTGGAGGCGGCGTCAGCCTCCAGCTCGGCGGCCAGCTCGGTCAGATCGGCAAGCAGCGTCTGGCTGTCGCGGGTCTCCGCGACCTTCATTTCCAGCGTGGTCTGAGCCAGCCTGTCTTCGATGCGGCGGGCGCGACCGGACAAGGTCAGCGCCAGCGGCAGGCCAAGCATGGCCAGCGTGCGGTAGGTTTCTACATCGATCAGCCGCTGCGCCAGCGCGCCGGTGCGTGCCGGCGTCAGGCCGCGATCGAGTACCAGCATGCGGGTCATGCCGTCGCCGTCCTGGCGGAAATCGGTGATGATGGCGGCGTTGCCCCGCTCGACCAGCGAATAGCACAGGCTGGTCGGGTCGAAGCCGGCGATCAGCTTTTCGCTCGCCTGCGTCCATTTGCGGATTTCGAGCCTGATACCTGAAATCACCGTTCCCGGTGGCGAAAACCCGTTGCCGAAAGGCGAATCTTCCTGGTGCTGGCCGCTCCCGGAGAGCGGTCCTTCCCACAGATAGGTGGAGAATTCCGTGTGCCGTTCCCAGCGCAGCGAGCCCTTGCCCCACCTCATCGCGTGGTGGCGGGCGTGAGGGTCGGGCGTGGCAATGCCGAGGCGTTGCGACAGTTCGGAAAGCACGGCCTGGTCGACGCCGGACCCAGCTTCGGTCATGAAGGAAAGCTGCACCAGCACGCGCGGTTTCTCGACCAGCGGATGCGGACGGGCATGAACCTCGCCGAGCGCGCCAGGCCGTCCCTCATGTGCCGGAAAGCCCATGACACTGCCTTTGCCGCGCGGCTGGAATTCGAGATTGGACGGGTCGTCTGCCACGGCTGGTCCCCCGGGGCTTGGTGCAATCGCGTTCCTCTAGAGCCAATTGCCGGAGGACGCAAACAACAAGTTAGCCGAGGGCCATATGCCGCCGCGACGTCGAAACCGGGCAAACAGACGAATTGGATAAATAATTTGACCAGTTGGCGATGCAGGTTTTATCTAGCGCGACACCGGTTCAGTTCCCAGGCGGCCCGTTGAGCGACATTTTCTCCAGGATCGAGCATTCCCGCACCGCCGACGAGGTGGTGCAGCAGATCGAGAGCCTGATCCTCGAAGGCGTTCTGCGCACCGGCGACAGGCTGCCGGGCGAGCGCGAGCTGGCGCGCCGGTTCGAGGTGTCGCGGCCGATCCTGCGCGACGCGCTGAAGGCACTGGAGGGGCGTGGGTTGCTGACGACGCGGCCCGGCGGCGGCACCCATGTCGCCGACGTCATCGGCCAGCTGTTCACCAAGCCGGTGACGGACCTGATCTCCATGCACCGCAAGGCGGCGACCGACTATCTGGAATACCGCCGCGAGATCGAGGCGGTGGCGGCCGAGTATGCGGCGCGGCGAGCCACATCCGACGACCTGGCGCTGCTCGACCGCATCATGGCGCGCATGGACGAGGCGCACCGAACCGGCAACTTCGACGACGAGGCGGAAATCGACGTCGAGTTCCACCATGCGATCTGCGAATGCGCGCACAACATCATCCTCCTGCACACGCTGCGCTCGTGCTACCGGCTGCTGTCGGAGGGCGTGTTCCAGAACCGGCTCTTGGTGTTCAACGTGCCGGGCGCGCGCGAGGCGCTGCTTTCGCAGCACCGGGCTATCTACGCGGCGGTGAAGGCCGGCGATCCGGCGGCCGCACGGCAGGCGGCGATGGACCACATCACCCATGTCGAACGCGCCATGGCCGAGGCCGAGCGCAGCGGTGACTGGCAGCGTGTGTCGCGGCTGAGGCTCATGCAGCGTTCCGAAGCCGGCGACAGCGAGCCGGCAAGGAAACGGTCATGAGAGACCGTTTGGAAACTCTACTCTGGCGGCCATCTGACGGCGTTTTTTGCGCTTCCGGTGCTCACGGACCCAAATGTCCGCTGCGCTCCGGTTCTCGAAACCACCACCATATGACTCGCCAGAGCGA
>NZ_SUEO01000016.1 GCF_004962925.1 Mesorhizobium sp.
GCCGACGGGCCGCCTCGGCCTCGACCACTTCGAGGGCCGCTCCTGGCAGGGCCATCGACACGCGCTCATGACCATGATCGCTCATGCTTTCCTCCAGCGCCGCCGCCTGAGAGCGGGTGGGGAAAAAAGAACAGCCGAAGGACCCCTCAGCCAACACTACCCGCCGTGCGAAGAGCCCTTCACGCAGCCACGCCAGAGCGACGTCCTCACAGCCGCATTAGGCTCACGCCATCGACGCGACCACCTCCAGCATCACCTCCGTCGCGCCGCCGCCGATGGATAGGGCGCGGGCGTCACGCGCTATGCGCTCGATCGGGCTCTCGCGCATGAAGCCCATAGCGCCGTGGAACTGCACGCACGTATACGCGACCTCGTTGACGAGTTCGCCGCAGATAGCCTTCACCATCGACACCTCGCGCAGGCAATCTTCGTCCGCCGCCATGCGCCAAGCGGTGGCATAGAGAAACTGGCGGCCTGCCTCCACCTTCGCAGAAAGCATGGCCAGACGTTCACGGATCGCCTGCATGTCCCATAGGACGCCCCCGAATGCGCGGCGAGCTTTCACCCAGCCGAGGGTCATATCGATCGCCGCCTCGGCCGCCCCTATCGCCATGCCGGCGAGGACAAGGCGCTCGTTCTGGAAGTTGCGCATGATAGAGTAGAAGCCCTGTCCCTCTGCGCCGAGTACGTTCTCGGCGGGGATACGGCAACCGTCGAAGACGAGCTCCGCCGTATCGGAGGAGCGCCAGCCGTGCTTGTCCAGCTCGCGGGCGACGCTGAAGCCTGGCGTGCCTTTCTCGACGAGGAACATCGTGATCCCGTGGCTTCCTGCCGAGGGATCGGTTTTGGCGGCGACGCAGTAGAGATCCGCGTGGACGCCGTTGGTGATGTAGAGCTTCGTGCCGTCGAGGACGTAAGAGTCGCCCTCTCGGCGGGCGCGCGTGCGGATGGCCTTCACGTCCGAGCCCGCATCCGGCTCCGTGATGGCGACCGCGGTGATCACCTCGCCGCTGATAATACCCGGCATCCAGCGGGCCCGCTGGGCTTTGGTCCCGTCGTGAAAGACATGCACGGAAGCCATGTCGGTATGGACCAGCGTCGCGATGGCGACGCCGCCATAGGTCGAGCGCCCGAGCTCCTCGGCGAAGATCGTGGATGCGACCACGTCCATCTCGGCACCACCATACTCGGCCGGGTAGCGGATGCCGAAGAAGCCGAGTTCGCCCATGCGGCGCAGGATCGGACGGGGAACGAACCCGTCCTCCTCCCAGCGATCCGCACGGGGCTTGATCTCCTCCTCGACGAACCGGCGCACCTGGTCGCGTAAGAGCTCATACTCCCCCGCCGCCCAAGGCAGCCCCGATCCTCGCGCCGGTACCCAAGCTTTGTCCATCATCTTCATCCGCTCTGCTGTGCAGTCCAACGCAAAAGCTTCCGTCCGAATTGGTTCCCCAAGGCCATTCGGAGGCCTTCCGGTAAGCTAGAGTTCGATTTCCTCTCTCGGTCCTTCCGAGACTGAAGGGGCTCTGGAATCGGCCACCCAGAGCATTCCGTCGATCACTTCCGCCAGTCCGGCCACTGTCGGGCGCTCGAAGAGGTTGCGAAGCTGCACGTCGACGCCGAAGGTCTCCCGCATGCGCGAGACCGCCCGCATCACTAGGAGCGAGTGCCCGCCCAGGCCGAAGAAGTTGTCGTCACGGCCGATCGACTCGACCTTCAGGAGCTCGCACCACAGCGCGGCCAGCGTCTTCTCGGTCTCCGTCGAGGGGGCGGCGAAAGCTTGTGCAGGCTGGATGTTTTCCGCCGTCGGCTCGGGAAGCGCGGAGCGGTCGATCTTGCCGTTGGACGTGAGCGGCATCCGTTCGAGGCGAACATAGTGCGTCGGAATCATGGACTCCAAGAGTTCTTCGGCGAGGTGGGCGCGCAGGTCCGCCACGGTCAGGGGTTTCGACGAGACATAGTAGGCCACAAGTCGTGCGATGCCGTCTTCGGCCGCTGGCGGTTCGACATAGCCGATTTGGGCCATAATCTGCTTGATGCGGGGTACGTCCAGCTCGTCGTTGAGTTCGTCAATGGCTTCATCGCGCGTCTTCTGGCCGAGACGCACATCCCAGCTGTAGGGAAGGGCGTAATTGTGATGTCCCCGCTGCTTCTTATGAACGTAGATGCCGACATCGTTGATGAGGCAGTTCGTGGAGCGTCCTGTATCCGCAGGCCGATTCCATCCCGCCTGCGTCTTCAGGAAGTCGAGCATGTCCTCCAGAGGGACGCTCCAATAGCGGTAGAAGTCGATGAACTTCACTTCCTCGAATACTGAGTCATTCCCGAAGGCATCCACGTCGAGATAGCGCGACACAGCATCCTCGCGGCGGTGATACTCCTTGCGCGCCTCGGCGATGAGCGCGTCCAGACGGGCCGGATCGTAGTCGTCCCGCTTGAAGACCTCCTCGGTCAGGCGCGTCTCAAAGAACTGGCCGCGGGACAACCCCGTCACGATGTATCCGATCCCTCGTTCGCGGGCGACGTTTGTGGCCAGGGTGTAGATCGTCTTGAAGCAACCGTTGCAGACGTTCGCGAACCGTTTCAGGCTGTCGACGAAGATCTCGTTCATATGCGGCGTGCTTCCCCAGTGGTGATCCACGCCGAGTGAGTTCACGAGCCGCCTGATATTGGCCTTGGCTCCTTCCGAAATGAAACCGTTGTCGAGGGTGAAGGTAAGCGGTTTCACCCCCATGGCGACGAGCTTGCACAGCATAAAACTGCTGTCTTTGCCGCCGCTCAACAGCACGATGCAGTCGTAAGGTCCCTTCCGGTTAGCCTGCATCTCCGCGATGAGAACCTGGAGGTCATCCGATGTCTTGAAATAGGTCTGCGCCTTGTCGACATAGGTGTCGAAGGCCCGGCATAGATTGCAGACGCCTGCCGCATCGAATGTCGTGCCGGGCAGGCCGGACTCAACACCGCACCGTTCGCAATAACGCACTTGTGTCGCTGGTTTCGCCACCGGGGTGGCGATGGCAACGACAGCGCATTCCTGAACGTGCGGGTGCTTCAGCAGCCGCGCTTCGATCTCGCCCAGCTCGACACGCGCGCCACCAACCTTCACCTGATGATCGGCGCGGCCGAGAAAGTCCAGGCGCCCTTCCGAGTTCCAGCGGGCGAGATCGCCCGTCCTGTACAGCCGCAGCTTCGAAAACCCATCTCGGGGATCGGTGACCGTGAGGAAACGCTCATCGGTCAAGTCAGGGCGATTGAAATAGCCTCTCACGAGACCGTCGCCGGCAATGAACATCTCACCGATGATGCCGGGGGCGGTGGGCTGATGTGCCTTGTTGAGGACGTAGATGCCCGCATTGGCGGCCGGAACGCCGATCGGCACCGATGCGGATTGATCCCGGTCGATGTCGAAACGGTGAATCATGCAGCCCACAGTGGCTTCGGTTGGTCCGTACTCGTTGTAGATCTCGATAGGATGGGGGATGGCTTTTGTGATATCGCGAGCCAACTCGGTTTTGAGGTCCTCGCCACCCACGATGAACTTGCGCAGCCTTGTGGTCTCAAGATTGCGGTCGCGGATCATCGCGAGATGCGCCGGCGTCAGCTTCATGATATCGACGGCATTGTCGTCGATGACCTTGAGCACCACCATGCTCTGGACTCCGGGATCACCAAGATAGACCACGATGCGGCCGCCGGTGATGAGTGGCGTGAAGAGCGTCGTGACGGTCAGGTCGAAGGCGAGGGATGAGAAAAGGGGCCATGCGAGACGTTCGCGGGAACTGTACACCCGAGCGGCCCACCAGATGTAGTTCACCAGGTTCCGGTGCTCGATCACGACGCCCTTGGGCGTGCCGGTCGAGCCGGAGGTGAAGATGATATAGGCGGCGCCGTCCGGAGTGGCAGCGGACGGTCGGGCCGAGTCCGGCTGATTCAAAATCGACCCGAAATCGGCGTCGAGCACAAAAATGTCGGCAAGGTTCGGGGAAACGACCGATTGCAGGCGCGCCTGAGTGATCGCCACCGGCGCCCGCCCGTCGGTCCCGTTGGCAATGTCCTTCAGGATTGTTGCCAGACGCCCCTTCGGCGTTGCCGCATCCACCGGCACATAGGCTGCGCCGGACTTCAGGACGCCTAAGATCGCGACGACGACTTCAATGGAGTGCTCCATGAACACAACGGCAATCCGACCCGGCCCCACGGTCGAACTTAGATGCGTGGCCATCTGGTTGGAGCGTTCGTTGAGCTGCTGGTACGTCAGCGTTGCGTCGCCGAAGCGGATCGCTTCAGCGTCAGGACTACGCGTCGCCTGGTCGCGGAAGAGATCGATGATCGTCCTGTCCGACGGGTAGGGCGCTGCCGTGCCGTTGTACTCGACAACCAGCGCCTGATGATCGGCATCTTTCAGCAGGGGAAGCGCTACGCCCTCCGCCGCGATAGGTAGGACTTCATTCATGAGATACGCTCCCCATCGCGGAAATCAAAAAATCAAATCACGTCAATCATTTCAGCTTTTTTGGATTGCCTGGCGATAAAGTTCTGCGATGGCAGGTGCGTCCGGTTCCTCCAGCATAAGGGGATCGTTGCAGTCCTCGGGCCCGAAATAAAATTCGGCATGGGGCACCACTCGAAGCCATCGGTGCGGTGCGGCACCCGATCGCCGCCAGGCCTTGTTCGGAAGGAATATGCATACTCGACCCGAATACGGAGTGGGAATGTACCGCCGCAAAGCCGTGATCGCCGTGGATTTGAGTCGAGCTCTGCTCGCCAGCACCGGATCTGTCGTGACAGGCTCGTTGCTTTTGCGAACGAGGGTCACGAGAGCGCGGACGCGCTCGCCAAGGTTCCGGAGGCGACTGCCGAAATATCGGAGACGGGCGCCGAATGTCGGCAGCTTCGCCATCTCTCGCAAGCACGAATCGGCGCTGCGCTTGGCAAAGAAATACAGCAGACGCGGCAATTCCTTATAGGTGGTGGGGTGAAGAGGGGCAAAAAGCGCTATGCATGGGACCTCCGCTCCGCGTTGACCCAGGATTTTTGCCAGTTCGAAAGCGGTTGCAGCGCCGGAGCAGTAACCGGCGATGATGTACGGACCGGCGGGCTGATATTCGACAATCTGGCGGGCGAAGTACTCGGCGATATCTTCGACGCGGTTCATCGGCTCGCTCTGCCCATCGAAGCCAGACGGTTGGAGTGCGTAAAACGGTTGATCGCCGCCCAGGTGTTTCGACAGGTCCGAGAATGAGAAGGGCGCCCCGATATGCCCGGGTACGGCGTAAATGGGCGTGCGTGTTCCGCGAGACTGCAGGGGAATGATTGCAGGCTGTTGCAGGGCCGCCGCCTTGGCCATATTCAGAAACGCGATGATCTCGCCCTTCCGGTCCCGCAACTGGTCGCGAAACTCTGCCGTCAGTGCGCCAACTGGGGCGTTGCACCGCAGCCGGTCGCCCTCTACCCAGACTTTGATGTCCCTGACCGCGAGGTCTGCGAGAAGCTCCGGGAATTGCATCACGTCCGCCGACATAGGGCCTTCCGATCACTTTCTTCATCATTTACGGCGGAGCCGAAGTGGTTCCCGCGTCCCAGTTGCTCCAGCACGACGGTTTCATCGATGAAACTGCCGCCTCTTTCTCCGTACGCCCGGGACATGTCAGTGAGCGCTGTCCCGTGTTCTCGACCGCGAAGTGTGGGAAACAAGTGCGGTTCGAATGAACTTGCGTGCAGTCCAATGGAATTGGTTGAGCTTCTCGTTTATCCAGCTTCTCGTTTATCCCCAGTGCATCGTAAGTGAATGATGGCATCGCGGACACTTCAATTCCGGACTACCACTCAATTCCGGACTACCACGGTCCCGATGTACTCAGATTTCGGTACGAACCTACGGACAGCCCAATCCCTTTCATCCCAAGAGAGGGGCTGTCCTAAGCCGCACCCCAAGGCCTTAGAAATAGCTTCCAGCCGGGTCCAGCGCCGGAGGAAGCCTTCCAGCCGGTCTTCCGGACCAAGGGCGGTGTAGGACCCATACTCGGAGGAGGAAAAGCAGAGCGCTGCGATCTCGTCCGCTTCGGGCACAGGGAGAACTGCCTCGATGTCCACCCCGACTTCCTGCCCGGTCGAAAGGGCGACGACTGCGACATCTCCGGATCGTGAGACGCTGAAGCGCAAATCGCGAGAAGGCATGCGGTGCGAGAGGTGGGGTTTGCCTAGGCGTCCATATTCTAGTTCGACGTCGGACGGCGAGATTCCCAGTTTGGAAGCGAGGACCCGGCGAAGCTGCCCACGGGTAGCGACAAAGCGGCGGCGGTCCCGCTCCAGTCTCAGCCCCTCGGCGCGCCGACGTTCCTCTTCGTTGAGGCAAACGCCTATCTCGCGGATGACGTTCTGCTCCGCATCGAGCATGAATGCCAGGATCTCCAAACCACCATTCTCGAGAACCGGCATTATGATCCCGGGTCTCAGCTCGACTTCATCCAAAAAGTTTGGCGAGGGCGGTGCCGGCTCCACAAGAGGCTGACTGACGCCGAATCTGACGGGTCGAATTAATCGATGTCCCGGCCGAGCCGAGAGAGCATGAAAATTCCAGCTCGCGCCCAATACGCCATGGCGATCGTCCCCGCCCGCGCCAGAAAATTGGATAAAGTCGAACTCGGGGCAGCAGTCAGAAGTCATACGTGGTTTCCGATCGCTGGGAGCGCTCATCCCGCACAAGCGCAATTCGTTCTAATGAACGCCAGCGCCATTCATGCTGACTTCCTGATGAAACAATCACGTAAGGGCGAAAGCAAGGAGCGCCTGGTGGATATTTTGATGTATGGATGGCTACTTCAAAAGACCCAGACATACTGCTGCCCGCAAGGGGTCTGCCGGAGGCGAAACTGCCAAATAATCTTGCCGGATTGACAATGAACTGGCGCTCCAATGATCCCCTGCTCTGACGAGCAAGGCTGCTGCGCCGGCTCTGGCCAAAGAGCAGTTACTTGAATGCGGAATTACGTCAGATCAAAGCAATCTCCGCGCTTCGCTTGCGCGGCCGAGTGACCGCCTGGGCGATGGGCTTTTGCTGCTGGACGACCGAAGCCTCCCGGCCTGCCCGCGAGGCTTTCATGCCTTACGGAAGAATTGGGATCGTGTCCCTGGGAGTAGCTGACGGCTTGGTTTCCACAGCAGGCCCGGCTGGCGTCCTACTCGGCGGTGGAGGCACGCAGATAGAGGCGGGCGGCGATCTCGACCGTCTTTCCGACGAGCGACGCGCGCCAGTCCCGCATTGTGGGCGTTGCGCAGCCGCTCGGACGATCATATCGTTCGGGTGCCCGATCATCTCCGCAAGGTCCCAGCCAAACAGCGCGTCGGCCGCATGGTTGGCGAACCGGATGACGCCGTGGACGTCGATGGTGAGGATCGCAAGCTCATGGCGTCGGCAAAGCCCATCATCGCCGCGCGCGATCTCGCTGTGGCGAAGCTCCAACTGCTGCATCACGAGCGCCGCGAGCTCCTGCAGCGCCCGGCGCCGACGATCTGCCGCGCCGATGGCTTGGTCCAAACGATGGCAGCCCTTCGTTGAGCAGGATGGCGCCGTCATCACCGGCCGGCACACTGATGTTGGCGAGCGTCCGCCGATAAACGGTCCTGTCGGCCGCTGCGGAGAACCTCGCCCTGCTGGCGGCGGATCAGGTGGACCGAGGGGGTACCCCCCGCACGGACAGAAAGGGGCCGAAAGGTCCTTATTCAACGACTTAATATGGTCGCTACGGGCTACTTGTAATCTATGGCTCCAGCGGTAGGAGTCGAACCTACAAGCCTTTCGGCGTCGCATTAACAGTGCGGTGCGTCTACCAATTTCGCCACGCTGAAACATAGATTAGACAAATCCAATCTCTCCTTGGTCCTCGCCTGCCGAAGAGCCGAACCCGCCGATCGATTGTCGGCGATGCAGAGCGCACTCCGTGGCAGAGATGACGCTGAGACAATCAGCACCTCAACTCTGGTTGATCTTTCCGGTACGTTGAAACCGGTTCAGTTTTGACGGGGCGCCAGATCACACGGCGCAGCGTTTCTTTCGCGCCTTTTGCTGTCTCCAGCAGGGCCGGACCTGGATCGCCCCAGCGCCAGTAGGCGTTGTGAATCCGGTGACCTGGTGGATAGTAGCAGCCGGCGCCAAGGAACCGGGCCGAGATGAAATCCCTGAATTCATCGCGCCAGACGTGAGTCGGATCAAGTTCCAAGGGTGGGTATGACTGCCCGGCGGCATCGCAATAGCCGACATGACAGAGATTGATGCCACACAGGGCCGAGATCTCCACCTGCCCATCGACCCGGCCAACGGTTGGCTCGACAAACCAAAAGCCGCCGTCACGCTGGTCGCGTTTGTACTCCATGCTGGCGAAGCCGTTTGTCAAACCGATTGATCGGAAGAAGCGGATTGTCAGATCTTCCAATTCCTCGGCGACTTCTGGCGCCGCCCAGCAACTAGCGGTCACGCCGATCTGAGGCGGCCAGGAACGGCCTTTGCGGCCCGTAAAGGCGACCGAAGAACCCGGGCGCAGGTAGCACAGGCAAAAGTAGATGGAGTCATTCGACCCCTCGATCCACTCCTGAACAATCACCTCCCCCACCGCGTCCAGCACTTGCTCGCAGAGCAACCGAGCGTCGGCTTGGGTCTCAATGCGATAGGCCTTCTTAAAAGAGCCGTCATACGCCGGGGAACGGCTGTTTGGCTTCACGCACAATGGAGGCCGAAGCTCACGCAGGCCGTTCAAGTCACCATGGTTATGCGCCAAGAGGGTTTTTGGCACCGGAAAGCCACCGCGCTGGGCCAGACGAAAAAACGGCTCCTTCAGAGTCAAGTCGACCAGCAGTCCGTGGAGTGGGAGTTGGAAGCCGAACCAGGGAGCTACACGGTCACGGTGCCGCGACACTGCCAATAGCGGACGGTCGTCGGCAAATATTATTACGCCTCCATGAGGCATTCCCTCTCGCAGTAGAACTAATTCCTCTACAAATTCTTCGCCGTTAAACGTGGAAACGATAACTCGTCGGGCATATCGCGATACAGCTGCCACATCATATTTTGTCTCAACGACTACAATCGGCCGAAGCCCCGCTTGAGCCAAGCTGCGCACAGCGGACAGGCCGTTTATTCCTCCTCCCAAGACCAGGGGTGTCGGTGCGCCACCGGCTGCTAGGCTGTGTTGCGATGGATTTGTCACCTGACTAGGCATGGTAGCCCTAATCCTAGCGAGAAGACTGACTTCTCTTGATTCGTTCAAGGTGAGTGTTCACAGGCATTTTCGGGCTGAAGATGTCGACAGCGGAGCGGTGCTGCCCCGCACTCGTGCGAGGGGATTCTCGCCACAGCCTAGGGCGCAGACTCGCCAGGTGCCTTGATATCGTGCGAGAGGTGAAGTCGGTGCCAAACACGAAACGCATGACCGGTCCAAACGTCGTAGTCGATATATGCCCGACGAAGTACAACCCCGGGATGGACGACTCGAAGTTCGCGGACAGCCTCGGAGTTTTTCCGAAAAGACGCAGCTGTTCGATAATCGAAGAGCTTAAGAAAGGAAAACGACGCACGTCCGCCTTATAGCCTGTCGCCGCGATTACATGATCTGCCTCTACGACTTGAGTGTTGCCGTCCATGGAAAGCAATTTTAATTGTATTTCGTGCTCTGATAATCTCACTTCCTGCGGCGAGCGTCCTACAAGCAAAGGAATGGTTGCTGCCCGATCCTTCATTGGCTCCCCTCCAGACGGCGAGGGAAACTTTTCTGCCATTTGAAGTCGATAGTACTCGGGGAAATAGCGAAAGAGCCAAGGCCAGTCCGCGAACAGTCGATGTTTCCAACCCGGGCCGATTCCAGAAACGGGACATGCCAGGCGGCGTAGCATCGGGTGCGAGCCTGAGCCTCCCCACCGGCCACTGTAAATGATCGTCGGCTTGCGCGAGATAAGCTGAACCTCGACCCGCGCTTCGTTCAAGAGCACCGCTATATCAATTGCGGATGCTCCGCTTCCGAGTACCGCGACCCGCTGCCCCCGGAATCTTTGGAGGTCGTGAACGTCAGCGGCATGCGAAAGCTTATCGCTGGGCAGTCGGGACAACAACTCGGGGATATGGCGGAAATAGGTCAGGCCCGTTGCAATCACCACCTTGCGCGTCCTGAAGGATAGCCCGCTCTTCATGCGAAGATCGAATCCTTCTGGAGCCGGAACCAAGGAAACGAGTTCCTCGTCTTCCACGCCCGGCACGCAGCGTTTTTGGAACGCCAACCCGTAGGCGGAGAATGTTCTCAGCGGAATTGGAAGATCCAGATGGTCATAAGGATTGCCGTGCTCGATGCAGAATTGCCGAAGAGTAAAAGCATGCTCGGGATCAGAAAGGTTTGATGCGAACCCAGCTGACTTGAGCAGCATGCCTTTCGGCATCTTGCTTTTCCAGCTCTCCATCGGGCTGCCGATTATCCGGCAGTCAATGTCCAGTCCGCGCAAGTGTGCAGCTACCGACAGTCCATAGGGGCCAGCACCGACAATGGTCACGTCGCACAACTTATACAAAGCGTACCTCCCATGGATCCTCGCCTGCCGAAGGGCAGCACCCGCCGACCGCATATCCAAGAACCTGCTACCTACTTGACACTGAGTGGCGGGTCCTTTTCTGGCCGACGCTTCAAGCCGCGGCCTGTGTCATGTGAGCAACAATGCTCCCTAGCACCCGCTTGGCATCACGCAGGTTTGCCTCGATGCGGCGCTCTGGAGTGTCTCTGCCTATTGCGATCCACTTCATGGGATGCTCCGCATTGGCCAGGTGGGACTTGTGCCCGGAGAAGCCTGCCAGAAAATCGTAGCCGCACTCCCCGCGTCCGATGCTGTCCTCAATAGCCAGAACATGGCTGATAAGCCCGGGCTTGAGCCGACCGTCGCGCTCATAAAGAAAGCCGCTTTGGTAGTTGTAAACACGGCCGTCATGCACGAAATTGTACAGGACCCCAATTGTCTGGTCCCCAGCCAACGTCCGTGAGATGCGGACGGCCCCGGTGGGAACTCCGTGTGCAATGAGCTCCTCGTGAAATCGACGGAAGCTCGGATTGGCAAAGGCTCCCCTGCGTCCCCATCGCGACTGATGAAGCTCGGCGAGCAAATCAAACGCGGCGAGCGCCTCCGATGTCACTTCGACGGTCCGGAACGCAATGGGGCCGCGTTCCGCATATAGCCGCATGGCACGGCTTACCGCTTGGCGAGTATTGCGGCCCAATGTGGCGCGGTAATTTCCGCCTTTCTGGCGGACTTTGGCGAAATCGATCCACCGTGCCGTATCTTCTGCTTTCACCTCAGTAAGGAGCCCGGCCCGGCCCGCTATGCGACAAGCGGCCAACTCGAAGTCCGGATCAATTCCGGAGAGCACCAGTTGGTCAGAGTGGCGCAAGTGATGCGCCAAGGCCTCGACGCATGCCACTCGAGTGGCATCGGCCAGGGATCGCTCCGCAAGAATATCGTTGTACTCGATGAACAATCGATCGAAGCGAACATCTCCGGTTTCATTGAGCAGCCAACGCGCCCGCGCATGCCGCCCGAAACTCCACGCCCTCCGCCGGCAAATAATCGCCAACCCAACGATCCTGCTTGACGTCCGAGCGACTAGAAGATGTGGTTGCGCGCCCCCCGGCAGATGCCGCAGCCAAGTTCCGATCCAGAGCCAGGACAGATAGAATGAGTGAGTTGCTCGCGTTTCGAGCTCCTTCCAAACGGTCTCGAGTCTCACGATGTCCGGCAAGGCCTCCACGGCAACGTCGATGACCGTATCCTGGCGCATGGCTTGTTCTACTGAAGCCACGCGATCGGGTTCCGCACCTATGGCTGAGACATCAAGAGGTCCTGATATACAGCCATCTTCCTGATACTTTGCGCATTGCGGCGGGAATGCCAGGAGTATCCTCGCTGCGCGCTGCTGTTCGTCCATGGAGCACTCGGGGTTTTCCTGTTTAGAGAAGACTTCAAGTCGCGAGGCGCTGGAAGTGAAGACTTGCAAGCGCGGGAAGTGAAGACCCTATTCTTGGCTACTCACGGAGAGCTAGTCTGTGCCTGCTGGAGGAGTACGAGCGACCGCTTCACACGGCCCCCTTTAGAGCGGCCAGGACCCGCGAAGGCGGTTCCGAGGTATTGTCTCGAACCGCGGCGGCTCACGCTCTCATTTATAGCCGAGCAGGCGAATCCCCATCAGATGCCGAAGAACCGAATTCGTAGGGGGTCTCGATCGCCCCCGCCAAACTCCTTGCATGACCATTTCGAGCATGATCCCAATTTTGGCAGGAACGAGCACATTAACGGCCCCATGGCCGAACAGCACAGCCTGCTTTCGAAGGCCAATCCCCGTAAACGCGCGTGACAGCTCACGATAGCTATATTCCTTCAGGTGGAATCCACATGCAACTTTGTCAAAGTATACCGAAATGTCGTGAGGACCCGTGACCGCGTTTGGAGTGATGCAATAGTAAGCACCGCCAGGTGCAAGAACGCGATATACCTCCGAAAGCTGCCTTACTGCGTCGTCGGGGTGGAGGTGCTCCATCAACTGATCGCTGAACATAAAATCGAGACTATTATCGGCGAAGGGTAGATGGATACCATCGATCTTGGCGAATTGAAAATTGGCGGGTTTCTCCCCAGGTGGCAGTAACGCGTCAGTTACGTCGATTGCATTTACTGATGAGCAATGATTGCACATGCTGAGGCTAAGCTTACAATCGCCGGCCCCCAATTCGCCGAAACGCGCGCCTTTCCGGACAAGCGTTCTTAAAAGGCGGGTCTGAAGATTGACGATACGATCGTCTCTGTATTCATTCCTATTTTGGGGATGATCTTCAAGCGAAGTGAAAAGCTTGCTGTACACTTCAGCATAGAGGCTGAGCCGATCGTCTTGATCTGAGTTCAGCAGCTGAGCAGCCAGAGCTTTCTCGATTTGATAGTGCGCAAATATTCGCTCTGGCGTACGCGCGTCGTGACAAAATTCCGAAATCTTTGACCAATCCCGCTTGATAGGCACCTGTGTCCCGTTCGATGTCATCCCACTGCAACCTTTGTCAGTGATCCGAACTCCTGAGCGGAGGCGGACATGCTCGTTCATGAAGCGGTTCAAGTTGTCGGCGACGGCGAGTGGTCGTTTCGCGCTTCCCACTTCGTGCCGACGCGTTCATCCACGCGACCAGCCATGCAGCCAATGTCCTTGCCGGGCATCAATTCGGAACGATCCTCTCCTCCCTCACCACGCGGGCAGGGTCGACATCGCTTGGGTTGCACGCGGCTGGCAAGCTCTCGCAGGTCGGCGACAAGGTCGGGACCGACGAACCGGCAGGCTCTCTTGGCTCGCTTTCGCCCACGATGATGTTGACGAGGTCGCCTGGCTGCAACAGGGTCATCCCAACGGTCTCGATGCTGACCGGCCCGGCTGCCGATTGCCGCACGATTTGATAAGTTGCGCTGTTTTCGTCCTTCGCAAACTGGGCGCGGGTCACCGGCAACGTGTACAGGACGCCTTCGCTGGCGTTCAACTCGCGAACATTGGCCGCGATCTGGCTCTCCGTGGTCTCGATCTCGACCTCCAGATCGTTCCTGAGGTCGGCCCGGGTCCGCAACACCTCAAACTCCAGCGACGCGAGGCGCTGCTTGGCGCTCGCGTATTGGTTGAGGGCGTCCTGCCGACGCTGTTCCGCGTCGGACAACTCACTCTGGATCTGAGCCATCACCGTCATGCTAAGAACTTTGCGGTCCACGAGCGTGCGCATGCTATTGACCCGTTCCTGGCGCAGCTTGACGAGTTCGTCGAGCGACTCCATGCGCCCATAAGCGACAACATCCTGCCTGGACGCCTCCAGCGCACGCATGGTCGCGCGCTCGCGATCTTTGCGGGCCGTGGCGACGGCCTTGCGCCGGTCGCTCTGCTCGTTGACGAGGTTGGCAGCTTCGGTGGCGCCGGCCAGTTCCAGCAACTGGCGCGGGATAGTGGGTGCCGTACCGTCGCGCTCGGCCTTCAGCACCGCCGCGCGCGCGAGCAACTTCAACATGGCATCGATCGCCCCGCTCCGCTTCTGGGTCTCACGCACGGTTTCGATCTTCTGCCACGGCTCGCTCTCGGCCCGGTCGAGTCCGCCGGCCAGCGCGATCGCGTGCAGGATCGTCATGCCGGCCGCGTACTTGAACGAGCCAGGATTCTTGACCGGCCCCAGCACGTAAATGGGTGGGCGCTCCAGCGCCAGGATGTTGACCAGTCCCTCGCGGCCCAGCAGTTGATTGAAGGTTTCCACCAGGTCGGCCTGTACCTGTTGCGTCGACCGGTTGGCGACCGGAATGAAGCCAAGCAAAGGCACGGAAATCGTGCCGTCCTCTTGGACAATATATTCGCCGCTCAGTTCCGGACGCTGCTGGATGCCGTGCAAGGCCGAGGACGCGCGCCCCCACTTGTCTTCCTCGACGTCGACGCGCTCGTAGAACGCGACCTTGAGGCGGTCGCCGACGACAAACAGGGCTCCGGTTGGCACGCCTGGCGCATTGCTGAGGGTTTTGGGGCGCTCGGCACTGGTGGGGACGGCAGGGACGACGCTCCGATCGACCAACGCCGCGGCCGATGCATCAGAAACGATCGCGCGGGAGGGTTCGGCCGTGGCTTGAACCGGTTGCTCTAGCCAGCTATCGATAGCAGCAGACACCTTCTGCACCACGGCTCCGGAGACATCCGCGGCGTTCTGCACCACGGCGCCGGAAACAACCTCGACCTTGTGCAATACGGCTCCGGAGATATCCTCGACCTTCTGTATCACGGGTCCGGAAACAACCTCGACGCCCCGCCAGTTTCTGATCGCGGCCCCTCCCAAGGCGGCGACCCCGCAGAGCCCAAAGGCAAGCAGGGCGGCCTTCTTTCCCCCGCGGCGAGCCGCCCGTGACGAAGGGGCGACGGGGTCGGAATTGTATTTTGTATCCATCGCCATGGCGCGTGGCTTTCAATGGTTGCCATCCCGTCCCGAACTGGTCGAGCACGGGTCGACAGGCAAGGCTCTGCCTTATCGTGACCCTTCGCCGCCAGCGGCACAACTATCCCTTTGTGGGCACTCCTTCCGGATAAAGCGCGGCCTTGGGAGAACTCGTCCAATAGCCAGGTTGCTGCGCTGCAGGAGAACTTGTTTGATAGCAAACGGGACAAAAACGATCGAACGCAACGAAGAGGCGGAAATCTTGGTTACCGACGCAGCGTCTCGAACCGCTCTGCGGCTCCGACATGCGTGCGCAGGATGGCGGGGCCGTTTCCAGCTTCATCATCCAGGCTCTGGAGAACGAGCCGATCACCATCTACGGCTCCTAGTTGCAAACGCGATCATTCTGCTACGTGGATGACCTGATGCACGGCTTGACGTGCCAGATGAATTAAGAGGCGACATCGATGAAGAGGTCAATCTTGGCAACCGTATCGAGGTAACCATAAGCGGAGCCGGCCGCCGCCTCATGGTGGTTCTTTCATCGGCTCTCACGTCACGCTCGAATTCCGGCTCCTGCCATAGGACGATCATAGCAGCGCTGCCCGATATCGGCTGCGCCAGGCAACTCCACCATTGCCCGCCGAAGGTGAAATGCAAGGAGCGACTCGGCAGACTTCGCCTCCTTCGATGCCCACGAGGCAGCTGTGCTGTTGTGCGCGCTGCGCTCCAGCACCCTGGCCCACACACCCACTTCGCCACTGGCAGCCGCGGCACGTCTCGCCTCAAGCTGCTGAAGCTCGGGGCATTGGTCAGGATCAGTGTGTGCCGCCTCAAGATCGCCTTCGCCCTGGCCCTGCACCGTCATCCCCGAATGGCGGCTGCCCGGGGGCGGCTCGCCTGGGCCCGCGGCTCTCCGCCTGACATGCGCCGCCGCCCCGCGCCAGATCGGCGGCACCATCCACGGCCGACGGGAAACCAAGCCCCGGTAACCCAGACGGCTGCGCAATCCGGCGCCACGATGGCCGCCGGCCGGAGCGGCTGAAAACCAGGGCTCGTTCCCTTCCACAAGTCCTCAGGTTTGAGAAATCCGGATAGGCCTCGACGATGCTGCCCTACGCCTATTGAGGGTATTTCGATGTAGGGATTTCCTGGCGTAAGCTTAAGAAAAGAAACTTTGGGGTTGGCGCGTGGAGTGCCCTACTCGACGCGTGTACCTCAATAGCGTCGGAGCGAGAGGCAATGACGACAAGACAATCTTTCATAACAGTACTTGTCGGGCCGAGCGAGTTACTCCGAGAGGGCCTTAGTCGAATCCTGGATGCGGCAAAGTTTCGTGTTCTTTTCTCTGCAGCTTGTGTTCACGATATTCTGCAGAAGCCGCTACCCCAGCACCGGCCCATCTTGCTCATCATAGATGTCGGCGGTACTGATGCGGATGCTGAATTCGCACAAATTGCAGAATTTAAAGCGATTTATCCGACCAGCCATGTCGTCGCGCTTGCCGATCACTGTCGATCGACAGATATAGTTTCAGCTTTTCATGCAGGCGCTGACGGGTATTTGACAAAAGTCGCTGCTCACGACACCTTCATCAAAGCGCTCGAATTGGTTATGCTAGGGCAGACGGTGTTACCTGCCGAAACTTCGACGTCTATTCAAGATATAAGGCATGGTCTGAAACATGACGCGGTAGCTGATGAGTTAACAAAGGTAGCTGTTAAAGTTGAGTACGAGGATCAAGAACTATCAATTTTGTCAAGTCGGGAAAACTGTATTCTACGTCGCTTGATCGAAGGGGAGTCTAACAAAGCCATCGCGCGCGAGATTAACATTGCCGAAGCTACGGTGAAGGTACACGTCAAGGCCATCCTTCGAAAGATTCGGGTCCGCAACCGTACACAGGCTGCAGTTTGGGCGATGAACCATGGCATGCTTACTTCGGCGTCTGGCAATGCCCCCTCGGGGAACGAAAAGATGCCAACTCAGCCGTCTCACCATCCGCACGATCTACTTGAAGCAAAAAAGGGGTACCTCTTTGTCGACAATCATCATCCTGCTAACTCGTCTTAATATATCGTCATTCAGGCTGGTGCATTCGCTTTGCCAAAGCTTCGCCCTGATACGAGGCTCCGCGATCAAGAACGCATAGGCTCAAATCCATCCCCCGGCGATGGGTAGCGGGCGGTGGAGACGGCATCGCAGGGGCGCATGAGTGGACCCCCCAGTGGGGGACCACGACCCGGCCTTTTGTATTGGAAGCAGGCCGTCTCAGATCGGTTTTCCTTAAGCGTTGTCGTCCGCTCCGAATAGCGGTGGATCAACGAATTAGATCGAGGAAACGGCTTGAACTCAGCGCGTGATCTAATAACAAAAATGAAACATATATACAAAGCTGACGGAGTTTTACTACCATTTTGAAGTTGAGGGATTTATCAAAATGGGCAAAGCAAAAATTACTTCTGGATTTTCGTTCAGCAAAGTCCGGATCGGAACGGTCGAGGGCGGAGAATCGGGGGTTCTGGTGTGGAAACGCGACCAACTGGTGGCGGTCCTCACCCAGATCGACGAGGAAGCCTACTCGACGAAAGGCAAATGGTTTCTCGAGACGGGCTTCGGGCTGCTGAGCGGGCAGCACAAGAATTTCGATACGATCGAGGAGGCCATAAGATGGGTGGGCAGATACACCTTCCCCGAGCCTGCTTACACTGCAGATTGAGCGACCGATTCCGAGGCAGCAATTTACCCGAGTCCAAGGTCAGCTTGGCAATGCTGCCGATCGTGCCAAGACCCACAACGGAGATCCTCCGACTTTCACGATCTAAATGATTGGCAGCAACAAGTCGAACACGGCCCACCGGGATTCACCCAAGGCGGGCCGCGCTTTGCTTGGGTTCACTCTTCAGCCAGAGTTCCTTCCGCGAGAAGATCGTTGACCTTGTAGGCGACTTCCGTGCGGTTGGTCGCCTTCAGCTTCTTCATGATATTTCGGATGTGGACCTTCACGGTGCTTTCGCGCAGATTCAGTTCGTAGGCGATGATCTTATTCGCCTTGCCGCGCCGGAGCGCTTGCGCAACCTCGGCCTGCCTGAGCGTGAATATGCCTGTCAAAGGCTGCGTGTCGCGGCTGCCCGAATCTATCAGGTGCCGCATGGAAAGGACACTGCTTGCCGGCACGAAGATGCCTCCCGCTGCCGCAAGGTTGATCGCCTCGACACAGACATCGATGCCGACCGAGGTCGGAATGTAGCCACGTGCGCCGCATTCGAGAGCGGTCAGTATCTGCGCGAGGTCTTCGGTGTCGGCCAGGATGACCAAAGGGACTGATTTGAACTCGGACGAAATATGACTGATCTCGTCTGCGATGCCATGATCGGTGACGTTCCGGCCGCCAAGGTTGAAGAGTATGGCTGCAAGGGGAGGGGCCGAGCCCTTCTTCATGCGCCATTCATCGATTGAACCCATGGCGGCGACCTCCATGCGGAGTTCGTGGTCCACGAGAGCCGAGGCGAGACACTCGCGGTCTAGGGCCCTTCCGTCCAGGATGAGGAGGCATTCCTTGCCTGGTTGTCCGCGGACGCTTTCCGTTCCGCTGCACGGAACTCCTGACCGATCGGCCGAAGCGGAATTATGCAGTCCTGCTGTGGAACCCATACCGATACCACTCCTTCCCATACAGCCGCCTCGCGGCGACTGATTAGTCTCCTCGTTTCCAGCATTTGAAAGTTTGATTCCCAGCCCTTATGAGAGCTTAAGGCTCGATGCCCCGCTTTGAGTCTCTAGCAGTTCTTCGCTCCCCCTCTCAGCGAGAACAGCTTGGGCAGTGTAAGGTCTATTTATAAGCAGTCTCTAACATAGGTTGTTTTTTCGGTAATTTCGCCGCAAACGGACGCCAAGCTAGAACCCCAGGGCGCGGGAATCTGCCTGAAGACGCAGGGATGGGATGGCTTAGTCATCTCAAGCCGCTGGCAGTCGAACGACCATCGGGTAGTGCCTGCGGCGATTGCAGCGATAGACGAGGATTCCTTAAGGTGGTGGTTGGCATGGTCAGGTCGCAGCGCTTTGATATCGGTTGCCCAACGCTTAGGTGCTAGAACACCCGGTGGATCTGCCGCGGTATGTGAAGCACCTGTACTTATTCGGCAGCACGCTCTCGTCGCGCGATAGGCCTGTCGCCGTCGGTCATGATGATCGGGCCTTTTTGCCTATTGCTCAACACGAACGAGGTTGAGTTCCGCTCGGCCCGTCCTTCGCCGCAAGCCGGATGCGAATACCGTGTGGTCGAGATATACCATGGCCCCGCCAGGCCGCGCACGACCAGTCGTCCGGAAGAATTGGCTGGAACTGTTCCGGCGACGGCGAAGGTTCCAGCGGAAAATTTGCTGATGGCTCATGCGCTGCCGCTCTAGGAGATGGCCGCTACCTGAGATACTCGTTGTCAAATCCGGCTATTTCGACCAGCTTCTTGCGGTTGATCACCTGTACATGGCCCGCCTTGAAAGAGACGAGATCGGCCTTGCGGAGTTCGCTCAACGTTCGGTTGACGTGAACGGTGGTCATTCCAAGAATGTCGGCCAGTTCATATTGCGTAAGGGGACACTCATATCTCCCATGGGCCGACAAGCCAACCACGGAGAGCCTCTCCTCCAACTCGAGCAGGAAATGGGCGGTGCGGCTCATCGCGTTCCGCCGCCCGGTATTCATGAGATGTTCGGCAAGGATGGCGTTCAGGCGGGCCAGGGAGCAAGCGATCTTCTTCCCAAGGCTGCCTTCCGACAAGATGGCCTCGATCAGTTCCTTACTGGAAATTTCATAAACAGTTAGTTCGGTTATGGACGCCAGCGATGCTAAACGTGGTCCGTTCACAGAACGGAAACCGACAATGTCCCCCGTGAGGGGAGTGTCAATGATCTGCCGTTCTCCGTCCGGTAGCCCGTGGTAAAGGATGGCCCAACCCGATTTTACGATGAATATCTCATCGTTATCGTCATCCTGGCGGCCTATCACCGAATGGGGTTTGTAGATTTTTGCGGTAACACCGAGAAAATCGTTGTTCCCCCAATCCTTCGTCGACAATGTCCCCCCTATGGGATGCGAGCGCATGAACTGCCATAGTGTCCGCATGAAGAATCGCAAGCTTGCTTCTATTTCCGCACAACTACAATAATTGTCCCCGGACGAGTTCGACAGAACGACCTCCTACCGTAGGGGCAGGCTGGCCTACTGTCCTCGTCTGTTTGAATGAGGCAAATTGCGCTTAAATCAAGGTGTTGCAGGCATCAGGCGGTTAAGTATCCCGGCTTGTCTCGGGACACTCGCTCTTTGCTCGCTCGGCGGCGTGGCGGTTGCCGGCGCACTAGATGCGGCCAATAATATGCCGTTCTATACCGATGTCATCATGAAACGCTGAAGCCGATGCCTGAGTTCAAGACAGTGTTCATGGCAATGCTGCAAGAAAAGGGCCGGCTGACACAACCCCTCGACGGGCCGCGAAGTAGCAGGATCTATCACTACTCAGTCAGCCTGCCGCTGCGGTGCCCGAGCGCCTGCTTCGCAGCATACATGGTCGGCGAGCGCTTGCCGGGAAGGTTAGCCTCAAGAACAAGTTGTTCGACAAAACCCTGGTTCATTTCGAACTCGACGCATTGGTCAAGCTTATCGACAATCCAGACCCTGTAATAGTCTTTCTTAAGATCATATCCGGAATCATCGCTGGGTATCTTTAGCGGAGGCGCCGGTATCAACATAATCTTTGGTTTTGGCAGATCGTATGTGTGTCCCTCATACGCGTATCCAAAAATTATTCCAGAGCTAAATTTCTTCGCATTTATCTTTTTTTTTGGATCTATGTCGATTGCGCTTAACATCAGCATATAATTATCAAATATAGATTTAATAAAAACGTAAGAGCTGTCTGGCTTATTGTCTCCTTGATTGTCAAACATGGTTCTTATCAATTTTAGCAACTCGTCATCATTATTGTCAGGAGCGCTTTCTGCCAATTTTGAAAAAGTTATGGCGTACTGGCCCTCTTTTACAATAGTGTTTATATCGCCAAATTCATTTTTGTCTTCTGGCTTTGGTAGTCCAGGAACCCCGTAGAGCCGCACCTGCGTTGCATTGAATGCTCCGTGCACATCGGTCGTCGCAGTCGTATATGTGGGACGGTGATAGTCGTCGCTCATGTTGGTCCTCCTCACTTTGACATTCAGTTCATGAGATTTCTCGCCACCTGAAATTTTCCTCGAACTTAGCGCCCAGCGCCGGCGCGATGCGACCGCCAGCTTCGGTTACGGCAATCGCGGCATTCTCAAATGTCAGATCGTCAGCTTCGAGGCTGGACCAGGTCCGGGCGAGGGCCAGCGCCACATCGTCACGCGCCCGGGTAAGCGCGCTCTTGAACAGGAACGGCCTGGCACGGAAGGCCAGCGCCGTGAAATCCGAGATGCGGTGCATGGCGGCCTCGTCGATATCCCTGATGTCGATATCGAGAAGCCGTTCGTCGGCTAGTCCATCACCCACGAGATTCGCGTGGTAGGTGTCTACGATCGTATCGAATACCGCCCCAGTGAAGGGCCGCGACCTGTCATGGATTTCGTCGGAGACTTCAGACATGCGGCGCGAATTGCTGGCGAGGCGAATCTGCCGGTCGCCGATCAGTTCGGCAATGCGGTTGAGCTCGTTCATGACGAGGAGGTTGCCGTTGCAGTGGCGCAGCAGCCGGTCGAGACCGCTGTCGAAATGCAGGAAGGACAGAAGCGACGTTATGTCGGCGCTCGCCTCATGGAACGACGCGAAGTCGCCGGTCTTCAATCCATTTGCCGGCACCCCAAAAAGGGAAAACAGAATCGCATGGCCGACCTCGTGCGCAATCGTATCGAAGTTGAGGGCATAGGGATAATTTCGACCGTCGGGCGCCCTGTCCGCGCCGAGTTCCAGATAACCGTAGCCAGACTGGGCGTTGTTCCAGTCGACCCACGGAATGATCTCCAGCCGCTCATAGGTTTCGGCGAAGTACCAGGTAATCGGCCGCCCAAGGTAGCTTTCCCAGATGTCCAGGACCCGGCTGACTGCCCCGAAGGCGTGTGCCGCCAGGAACTGACGTGAATTCAATGAAATCTGGTCGAAGTGACCGTCGTAGGCGGGTTCCGCCGGCGGGAAGACCTCGCCAACGAAGGGCGGCAGATAGGGATACTCGTAAGGTTCCTTGTCGAGGAGCGGATCGCGGACATAGATGCGATGGTCCTCCGGACCGGGGCGTAACCGGCCCGGCGGGGTCGATATCCAGACGGTCTCGGGCGTGCCGTAATCGGCAAGGTGGGGCACCTGCGGAAATAGCAGGAAGCGCGTGCCGACGGAGCGACTTTCGTCGTTGGATCGATCGAGCGTTCCTAGTAGCTCAGCCCCTCTCATTTTAATACATTAGCAAAATCTTACGTATTGTAAATTGAGATTGAGAATTCTCGCCCTGATGCTTTCAAATCTCTAACCCGGCTTCGTCGAGATCCTTAAAGAAAGCCGCCGTCAATTGGAAATCTGGCAGGGGTGCGGGCTCCTTGAATAAACCGTGATGCAATAGCCGAAGTGCATCACGCGCATCCTGCTTCTTTTGCTGAACGAAAGTTGCGGCGAGGATCTCCTGATATTTCTCGACAACGAGATCACCTTCGCATGACAAGGCGTCAACGACGATGCGGGCGAGCGTGCGCTCGCGAAAATTGAGAGCTTGCGCGGCGCGCTCCAGGCTGGTTCGGTATTCAGCCGAAATGATGCCTCGACGGCAGGCCCCGCGAACCGTCATGCGAAGATCGATCAGCGCGTGGGTTATGGACGCGGAGTTTACCTCCCATGGTCCGTGCAGCACGGCCACTGCATCGTCAGGCGCAAACGCAAAACGACGATACCACCGGTAGATGAGCCCCACTCCCTGCATGTATGGAAAAAGTTCCGCAGCGCGAAGAGCCCCCATGCTCGCTGCGCCTATTACCGGAACACCTTTCGCTATTGCCCAAAGGATTTCCTTGTGCCTGACCGCCGGCTCCGACTGAAAGCCGCCGTCAATGATGACTATCGCACTCGGATCAAAATGCTGCACAGCCGCAATGATCGAACCCTGCACAGCCGGCGGAAGGCAGATCGCCTCCACCACTTCCAGCACTTCGCCCTGTGACAGGGTGGGACCGGCGAAGACCAGCTTGGGACGCATATGCCTAGCCATGCAACAGCGGCGTTAAGGCTGGTATGACGATCCTGACGACCGACAGGTCGCCGAGCGGTCTCGTATCGAGCTGAATCATGTACACTGTATCGATTCCTGCGCCCTCGATCTGTGCGAGAAGAGCGGACATCCTATTTCCCGCGCTGGTGTAATTCTGCCCGGCAATCGCATGGAAATGTACGTCACGAGGGCCGTCGGACAGGAGACGTCGGTGCGCCGCAATTTTTTGCCAGTCGGGATATTTTGGATAGGACGCACGCGTCAGGTCATCACGGGCGCCGGAGATCGCCGTCAGTCGCGACTGCGCCGCCTCGTAGATTGCGTGAACGATCGCGGACGCGGCATCGAAACCTGCAGCCGAGCCCTCTGCCGGATGGTGAAGAATTGCAGTTTCCGGCGGCCGATCCTCCATGAGATGGCACCAGATCACCGGTAGTCCCAGCGGTGAGGGGGCGTGCCAAAGCCCCACCAGCAGGCCTTTGGCTTCCAGGCTTTCGAGAAGGCTCGCAACTGTCGGATGGTCGATCGTTCTCGGGTCAATTCGACGGCGCTGGAAAAAGCCATGGATTCGCTCCGCCCGCGTGAGTGCGTCGCGCTCGATGCATTCCATTATCCCGTGCAGGATAGAGTCCGTTTCCTCGAAGGAGGCCGCCAGGCCGGACGTCGATGAAGCGAAGATTTCCTCATGGGGCCGCGGCGGGAACACGTAGGCAGTGTGTACAAGCTCGAATGGGACCCAATCCTGCAGACCACCCTTGAGGATATTCTCGGCATGAATCCAAGCAATCTTCCTGCTGCGCCAGCCCGGGTCGACACCAGGCTGGAGATGGGCTTCGAATCTTTCAGGAGGAATATTCAGGGAGTCTGCGGAGGCCGCGATGGGGTCGTAGTGCGCCAAGCGCTCGGCAAAGTAGGACTCTGCGGCCTCGAGAATGGCCGATACCGCAGCTTCGGTTCTGGTCGGCCCCTTGCCTTGCGAAACGGAATTTAAAAGGGAGAAAGGCCTGACCGCCTGAACCACGGGTATGTCGAGCACGTCGAGACCTGTGATGTCTGCAATCCGTGTGATGCCCAAGAGCTCGCGCATCGTCATTAGCCGCATGAGTGCTTCGCGCGGCTGCGGACCCGAGCGCTCGTATCGTTCCAGCATGGAGGCTCCCTGATGTCCCAGCCGCGCGGGCTAGTGGCGCAGGCTCGGTTCTCGATTGACGAACAGCGCCGCGCCTTGCTCGATGGCGGATTTCGCCAGGTCGACGCGACTGCTGTACTGCCGGGATAGTTCCTCTGATACGCCCCATGTCCTGAGCATCTCGTATGCATTGACCAGGATTGGCACCGCGTTTTGCTCATCAGCGGTAGCCAGGCTTTTGGAGAGCGCGGCAACAACATCCGTGCCTGAGGAACCTGTAAGTAGGAGGAGATGGGCCTTTCGCCGATAGAGTTCGGCGAGCCAAGAAAGACTGCCACCTGCTTCGGCTTCCGCAACAGCGGAAGAGACAAGCGCAAGGGCCTCTTCAGTCTCGCCTGTCCGGGCCAGAAGCTCCGCCAGCATGCCGTAGTAGACAGGATAGTCTTCCGGCGTCTGGAGTTCGCCGTGGATCGCGAGACCCTCCTTGATCTGGTCCCTGCCTTGCTCTACCCGAGCAGCATTTCCTTCGCACCAGCCTTCGAGAATTTGTGCCAAGGCGGCAAGGGAGGGCAGATGGTGGCGCTTCGTCAATTCGCGGATATCGGCGATGACCCCCCGGAGCGCCGAGAAATCGCGGCGATAGCAATCAAGCATCGCTTCGTTGATATAGACATGGGCGATACTCCCAACATGCGCCGTTTGCATTGCCCAGCGCCTGGCTTCAGCCAACGACCGAACCGCGCTTGCGGCCCGGCCGGTAAACCATTGAGAGAGACCCCTGTGCGACAGGCCGCAGACCCTGGCGTCATGGCCGCCGAACAGAGTGGCATTCCCTGGCCTTTGGCCCGTCCCATAGAGCGCAAGTCCTTCGTCGACCGCCGCGATGCAGTTCTTGTGATGTCCAAGATTGAATTCGATTGCCCAAACGCAGTGTCTGGCCTGAAACTGCACTTCGGGGTCGTCGACATCCCTCAGGTCGGTGAGGACGGTCCGTGCGCGTTCCCCGTCGATGGTGGAGTCGGTGAACCACCAACCCCAGTAGATCGGAAACCACTTCGCACGCTCGGCGAGTGGCCGGCGCCTGGCGATCTCTACCCCGTCCTCGTAAAGTTTGCGGGCCGGCAGCGAGTTTGGACCTTCCGTGGCTGTAAGTATCGGCCCGAGCGGCATCATCGCGGCGAGGCGCAAAACATCCTGCTTGTCCGGCCTTCTCACTCGCTGGCAAAGGGTCATGGCATGGTCGAGAATCTGTCTCGCCTCAGCCATTGCAGAGCGGACGTAACTTTCCCGGCCGGCTGCGATGAACTGATCGATCGCTTCCTCGATAAGGCCAGCGCGTTCAGCATGTTCTGCCAGTTCAGCCGTACCCAGCCACGGGGCCAGATTTCGGTCGCAGCCGACAGCGGAGAAAAGCGACTGATGGAGGGCCTGCCGTCTCCTCCGCAGCAATGCATTGTAGATTGTCTCCCGGATCAGGGCATGACGAAATCCATAGTCGGGCTCGCCGGAAGGCCTGACCCGGATCAGGAATCCCGCCTCGATGAGGGTGTCCAGTGCATTCCCGATCGTCTCGTCACTGTATTCCGGCAACAGCTTCTGGAGCAATTCCAGATTGAAACGATTGCCGGCGACGGCGGCCGCTCGTGCCACATCCTTTGCAGGGCCCAAGGCTTCCAGCCTGGCTTGAAGGATGCCTTCAAACACCGATATTCGGCTTGATGAGCCGGCTGGCGCAATGCGATCCGTTATGGAGGCTGCATTCTCGGCGATCCATTGGCAGATTTCCTCGATGAAAAGAGGCACGCCCCCGGTTACCTCCTCCACCATGCTAATGAGTTCCGAATGCGCGGCTGACCCGATTTCCGGCCGCATGGCCATGATCGCCTGTCGCGTTTCCTCGCGATCGAGCGGCTTCAGAGTAATATGCGGCAAGTCCCGGAACCCTGAATAAGTCCCAGGTCGCGCAGTCATTATGAGAAGCACGGGCACCCTATGGATGAAGAGTGCAAGTTCCGCCAGCAATTGCCTCGACGTGAGGTCGATCCAATGTATGTCTTCGACAACCAGGATGAGTGGTCCGCGTTCGCATATGGCTTCTATGCTTTTGCGAACTGCCCAGGCGGCTTTCTCCCGGATGACCTTGAGATCAGCCTCCTTCAGAGCGGGATTCGACCCTTCAGCCCCAAGTAGAAACGAGAAGATGTCGACCACTTCGTCATCGTGAACGCTTTGATTTGCGAAGACCTCCGCTACGTCTGAAGTCTCCAGCCGACCCTCTTTGCCAGCCAGGTCACTCCGAACATTTTGCAGCAGAGGATAAAGGGCCGAGTGGGAGCCGCCGGGCTGACATTGGAAAAGCAGCAATTTTGCCCGCTGAAAGCGTGTCCTCTTGCGGACTTCATAAAGCAGGCGAGACTTGCCGATACCGGCCTCACCCTGAACTAAAATGACGCCGCCCTTGCCGGCGACGGCATCATGCCAACATGCGGCGATGGTGGCCAGTTCGTCCCCACGGCCTATAAACGTATTGTTCAAGCGCCCGAAGGCGAAGAAGCGGTCAACGTCCCGCTTGTGGCTGATGGCACGCCAAGTCCGCTCCGGCTCCGCGAAACCCTTAATAACGTGAATGCCACGAAAACTGAAAACGTGGGACCGCCGCGCCAGATTTCGGGTCTCATCGGACACTAATATTGCATCCGGCTGAGCCATAGCCTGGAGCCGCGTCGCCATGGCCAAAGCAGGGCCCGTGACACTGGCATGCGCCGGGTCACCGCCGTCCCCGTGAACGAGGGTCATGGATGTGGCAATCCCGACCCGAACATGTAGGTCCGTATGGTCCTTCTCCAGCCCGACCCGCTTGCACGCTTCAATGATTTCGAGTCCTGCCCGGATCGCTTGCGAAGCCGCGTCCTTTGCCTCCATCTCTGCCGGAAAAAGTGCGACACCGCCGTCGCCGGCCTCGCTGTCGACAACGCCCGAGCACGATGAGATTGCCTGTCTTGCCGCACGCCGAAAGGCCGACATCAGTTCTTCATAGTCCTCGATATCCAGAACTGCGAGCAGGTCGGTTGATCCGACCAGATCATAACAGAGAGCTGTCATAACGCGCCGCTCGCTGCGAACGTCGGACACACTACTGTCGACCTTGCTCAGAACGCCCTTGGCAAGGGCCACGATTGGAGGCTCTACTCGACCCTTTTCCGACATGCTACGGTGCCTTGGCTGGCGGAGTGGGAGCGATACTATCAAATGCGCTAATATTCACCAGAGCGCTCGGACGACCCTCAAGGAGAAGTTCTTCTCCGGCTCATGTCGGTGCGTGGTTACTTCTGACGCCAGACATTTCGCGCGACGGGAGGCCTCGATGGAGGTGGAAGATCATCTCGTCACTTTCCTGCAAGAGGCACACGATCGAAACGCCCCCAATGACGACCCCACCGATCAGCGCTCCGAAGCGTCGTTGCGCTGCTTTCCATTCACTTCCAGATCGCGAGACGTCAAACGCTCGCCACAAGCGCGGCAATGCACCCGCGCCACTACTTCGTGATCACACTGTCGGTGGATCAGGCGAACCGAGTCCGGTTGTCCGTCCCGAACATGATCCTGGCCCCACTGCTTTAACGTGAGCAGTACAGGCAGAAGGGCGCGCCCTGTGGCGGTAAGCCGATATGTGTAGCGCAATGGATGATCGCTATACGGCTCACGGTCCAGGACACCATGCTCTTCCAACTTGCGAAGCCGGACGGCGAGAATATCCCGCGCCGCTCCGGTGTTGTTGACGATCTCATTGAATTTCTGCTGCCCGTAAAGCAGCTCCCGAACGACCAGAAGACTCCAGCGATCGCCCACGACCTCAAGGGCGGCTGCGATATTGCACAGGCGTGGGGTTACATCGGTGGCCTTCGATTGCATTCCAGACCTCATACCAAGAGAAAGTTGGAAAATCAAACCATAGTGAGTTGTGGTATCCAACTTAGTGTGCAATTCTAAGAGTTGGAATATCCAACTGACCGGTTGCGCGATGGAAAACGCTCTAACGCTTGTCGTTGATGTCGCTTTCACCAGACGCCGCGCCCGGGCGGAAAATATCAACCGGATGCGATCAATAGCGGGCTGTCGCCCGCGTTGAACTGCCTAAAGGGTAGATGACAACAATGGACACACAAACGCACGTTGCATCCTCTAGTGACATCTCAGATCAGAGATCGCTGCTGACAACTTTCGTCCTATGTGGGGCGGCATTCATGGCGATGATTGACGTATTCATCGTCAATGTCGCTTTCCGTCGAATAGGCGCCGAATTTCCTCAAGCCAGCTTTGCCGATCTCAGCTGGATTCTGAATGGCTACACCATAGTTTATGCGGCCTTGTTGATTCCGTTCGGCGGGCTCGCCGACAAGTGGGGACGCAAGCGTGCGTTCCTTACGGGCCTGACCATATTCACGCTGGCCAGCGTCGGCTGTGCGCTTTCGGGCGCGATGTGGTCGCTCATACTTTCCCGCGTGTTGCAAGCAGCGGGAGCCGCGATGCTCACTCCGAGCAGCCTTGGCCTTATATTGACGGTCCTTCCTGCGCAGAAGCGGGCGGGGGCGGTCAAGATCTGGGCGACGACATCCGCGCTTGCAGCGGCCGTTGGTCCGGCCCTTGGCGGGGTCCTTGCGGAATATTCATGGCGATGGGTTTTCATCATAAATCTGCCGGTCGGAGTTATTGCCGGCATCGCAGCCGCATTGCTGATACCAACAATACAGCCAGCCAGTGTCTCGACCAGAAATCTCGATCTATTCGGCGCCTTGCTCGCTGCAATCGCGGTGGGGTCACTGTCCCTCGCGGTCGTTGGGCACGAACAATCGACGACATCGCAGATCATTGCATATTACGTCTTGGCAATTCTGACCGCAGCCTGGCTCGTAAGGCGAATCCTGTTTCACCAGGCGCCGATCGTGGATCCGGACCTCTTCAGGGTTTCGACATTTACCTGGGCGAACATCACTATCATTCTGTTCTGCACGGCCTTCGCCGCTATGTTTCTGAGCGTCGCAATCTGGTTGCAAACAGTTGCCGGCCTTTCCTTGATCGAAACCGGATTTGCGATCGTCCCTGGCCCTGTTTGCGTGCCCATAGCCGCTTATTTCGTTCAGAAGTTTGCGTCTACCGCGTCACCGCGAGTGCTTGTGATCGTCGGGAATGCCATATTTGCAGTTGCGGCATTGAGCCTCGCCTTCATGGCGTCAATCGCTCCCCGCTACAGCATAGATATCATGCCGGCATGGATGTTGGTCGGCATCGGCATCGGCATCGCCATGCCGACCATGATTGGGAGCGCGTCGCGCGATCTTCCAGCAAACATGACAGCTACGGGTAGCGCGGTGGTCAATACAAGCCGCCAACTTGGCTATGTGCTGGGCGTGGCGCTCCTGGTGGCGGTTACGGGCTCTCTCAGTCTCGCCCCGAACCAGGCACTGCATGCTTTTCAAACAAGTTGGCAACTCATCGCCCTTGGCGCGGCGCTCAGCGCGTTAACGGCGCTGGGCATGCGGAGGACGGCTTGACCCCCAGGTTCTCGAGAATCCGCTACCGCCTCGTTTGACCAGGCGAAAACGACCGCGACGCGGTTCCACATCGATCAACAGCAGGAAGGTTTTGCTATGCGACAGAAAGAAGTGAGCGATGCCGAAAACCGAGCTGCGGGGTTTGCCGACAAGCTGCTCCGTGTCAAGCGACCGCCTATAGACCAGCAGTTTCAGGAACTGTCGAACACCGAATCCTTAGCGCTGCAAGTCGAGGCGCCGGGCGACTGGCCAGACGGTCGGCAGATCGAGGTGCGAGTCCATCGCTGGGGGTCCGGACGCAATGCACTGCTTGTGCATGGATGGCAGGGACGGCGTTCCGATCTCATGGGCATCGGCCAAAAGCTCGTTGAGACCGGCTACGCGGTCTGGCTTCCAGATCTTCCCGGCCATGGAGATTCGGCCGGCGAACGATTGTCCATTCCGTTGGCCGCCGCCGTTCTTCAGGCTGTCGATAGGATCGCTGGACCATTCGCTCTGGTAGTGGGACATTCTATCGGAGGCGCCTGCGTCGTTCAGGCTCTGGAGCAAGGTCTTTCAGCGGAGCGGATCGTCCTCCTCGCTACGCCGACGCACTACGGCCACTGGGCCCGGTTCATGGCGCGCAAGGCTGGGTTTGAAGGAGACGAAGACGCGATCTTGCTGCGGTTGGAACGCTTGATCGGGCTCCATCCGGATCGCATCGACATGCGACGACAAGCGGCGAAAATGTCCCAGCCTGCCCTGTTCATTCATTCATCCGATGACATGGTTGTTCCTTACAAGGGTGCGGAGGCTGTTGCCTCCATTTGGCCGAGCGCTGAGTGGCTGCTCGTCGACGGCTTGGGCCACCACGGAGAGTTCCTTAGCGACAAGGTTGTCCTAGAGCGTGTCTCCGCTTTCGTAGGCAGCGCCCCCACGCATCTCGAAACTTCTCCGGCAACCGCGCAACGCGCGAACCTCTGAGCTCGACCTCGCCATCCGGTCGAGTCGGTATGAGGATCGCACTATCGTGCCAGGAAACCGACGTCCGTCCCGATGGAGGGGCTGCTCGATTCAGATGTCCGGATCATCGAGAATACGAGAGATCGTGCTGCGCCCCAGCGCACTCATGGCGGGGTTGGTGCGATGGTAATACCAGATGAGACCCATTGCTTGCTGGAATGCCCAAGCAACACCACGCTTCCACCGAAGATCTTCAACTTGAAGGCGGCACCGAAAGGTCGCCCTTCGGTCGCGGTCTAGAAGATGCCACGCGACCACTAAATCCAGCGACGGGTCGGCTGGTCCGAAACTGCCGCCGTCAAGCACTCCGACAAGGCGCTCGCCCTGCACGAGAAGGTTTGCTGGGATAAGGTCCCTATGACTCATCACGACAGGCCCAGCGGATGGCAACTCCCGCAAGCGAGTCCATAAATCGCGCAGTCGAGCCACATCAAGAAGGCTCTCGCTGTTTTCAAAGCAAACAATCATCCAATCGTCATGATCGGAGAGATGTCCACCACGTCCTTGCCCGTCGAAGCCTCGGCCCCGTGTGTCTGCTTGGCGCAACGATGCCACGAGGTGTGCAAGGTCTAGGGCGAACGTCGTCGATCCACTTAGCCCGTGCGGCGTGGCAACCTCGCCTTCGATCCACGTTTGTAATGCCCATGGCATTGGATAGTGAGGACCTGGCTCGCCGAGCCCGATCGGTTGAGGCGTCGGAAATAAGCAATGTTCCCCAATCTCGACCATAGCAGCGGCCTCTGACCGAAGCATATTGGCGCATTCGGTCGGATTCATTGCCCGCAGTGGGAACCGCGCAGTGCTCTTCGAGCCAATGCGGAAGATGGCATTGACGGTTCCCGAAGATCTAACAGAGGTGATGTCCTCATGGCGATACTGGGGAAACTGATCGCGGATCATCTGCCGGGCGATATCGATGTCGATATCCACCTGATCGTCATGCATCATGGAGTTCTCGTCCTGCCGATCTCGGTATGAAGGATATAGTTTGTTCGTTATAGCGACGAGGCGAAACAAATGTCCGCTTCCCAGTCTTGGCAGCAGATCCCAATATGTCTGCAACGCAGGCGCGGAGCTGACATTCAAGCAGAGTCATTGTTATTATCGGGTTCGCCAGACCATACGAGATCATACGAGAGATGGTGCGATCTCAGGTCGGCGGCGGCGGGCCGTGGTCTCGGTTCCGCAATGACCCGAAAAACTGATCGCTCAGTTTGGCTTGGTGGCCGCGGCAGACAAGCCCGTGGTCACGAAAGTCAGGCCTGCCCCGATATTGATGCCGGCCACCACGCGCGGACGGCGAAGCAGCCAATTGCTCAGGGCCGAAGCGAAGCTGCCGATGATGGAGAGACCGACGACCGCAATGACCGCGAGCCATGCACCGTAGGTCATCATCTGAACCTCAACCGGGCCGCGGTCGGCGCTGACGAACTGCGGAATGAACGCCAGGACAAACAATCCGATCTTGGGGTTCAGTACGTTAGACATCAGGCCAGCCAGATAGATCGCATGCAGCGAACGCTTGGCGGTCGGCGCAAAGGTGACGAGGTTGCGGTAAAGCAGAGCCCTGGTTCCCAGCCAGATCAGATAGGCCGCGCCGACCAGCTTGATCGCCAGGAAAGCCATGGCGGAAGTCTGGATGATCAGAGCGAGGCCGTAGGCGGCGGCGACCGTGTGGACCAGGATGCCGGTGCCGGCCCCCAATCCGGAAAGCGTTGCCGCGAGGCGGCCCTGGCTCAGACCGCGCGCGATCGAGAGAACGATGTCGGGCCCCGGCGCCAGGACAATCAGGACGCTCGCAAGGGTGTAGGCCAACCAGATATCAATCGGAAACATGGTCTTTTCCTTTGCTTGAGTTTGGGGCGCGCACCTACGCCAACCGACGACCGCGCCCGCGGTGGAGGGCGCGTGATCCGTTTCCAGGAGCCGGAATTGCGGCGGTGCGTGTCGGCTATGACGCCGGTTAGCCTGATGGCATCTTCTCGAACGTCTTCAGCCCGGCTTCCATCGTGTCCCAGGGGAGGGCCCGGATACCGTACGTCACCACGGTCGGATTGAACCGGCCCGGATCGTCAAGGCTTGCTGCATGCACCGTTATCGGGTCCGGCATGGCGGTGTAGGTCAGGTAGACCGGGGTTCCGCAGACCGGGCAGAAGGAATGGATTTTCACATTCCCGTTGTCCGCCGCGACACGCCACTCCGTGGTCGTGCCGGTGATCGTCACGTCCGCTCGCGACGAAAACGTCAGATAGGATCCATGACCGGTGCCGCTTCTTTTCTGGCAATCACGGCAGTGGCAGTGGTTCTCGAAGATGGGGGTTGCCTCTGCCTCGTAGCGAACCGCGCCGCATGCGCATCCGCCGGTGTAGAGAGTGCTCATGTGCTCGGCTCCTTGTATTGGCTCAGGCCGCCAGTTCGGACGCGCGTGGCTTCGCGAAGACATCGATCGCCTGGCCCGTTTCGAGGAAGGATTTCAGGCTGGAGAGGACGATCGGCCACCCCTTTTTGATGCCATTCGCCATGCCGCTGCCGGCTTCGAGTTCGTCATGGGTGACGGTCAGCCGCACCATGGCCTCGTATTCCTCGAGCTCGAAGGCTACCCGGCTGTAGCTCGCCGGATCGGACGCCTGCGAAGCGTTTGCCCAGGTGATGACGAGACGGGTCGGCTGCGAGACCTCGACGACCTCGCCGACGAGTTCGACAGTCCGCTCATCATTGGCGCGGATATGTTCCCATCTCGAACCGGGCTTCCAGTCAGAGACGTTCTCGTGGCCCCAGTAGCGCCGTGCGAGGTCTGGTTTCGTTATGGCTTCGAACACCTTTCCCGGTGTCGAGACGATATAGGTCGTGTAAGTAAAGCTGATCATTTCCTTGGTCATTGCTAGGCTCCTTTTTGTTTCACGAGCTTAGGTAGATGGGGAAACCGGACTCGTGTGAGTGACAATCCTGTCGCGATTGGCTTCTAATAGACAGAAGGTTGATGCATGACGCGCTGGCACCTTGCTCATGGACGGCATCTCGATCTTGGCGCGAAATCGTTGCTGATGGGGATTTTGAACGTCACGCCGGACAGTTTTTCCGACGGAGGAGAATTCGATCGGCCGGAGCGGGCGCTCCAACAGGCGCGGCGCATGATCGGCGAGGGTGCGGCGATCATCGACGTCGGCGGCGAGTCCACCCGGCCCGGCGCCGGCGCCGTTTCGGCGCGCGAGGAACAGTCGCGCATCCTCCCGATCATCGAGGCGCTGTCGTCCGACGGCCGCAGCCTCGTTTCGGTCGACACCTATCGGGCCGAGACCGCGCGTCTGGCGGTCGCGGCGGGCGCACATATCGTCAACGATGTGCATGGCCTGCAGCGCGAACCCGACATCGCGCACGTCGCGGCGGAAACCGGCGCCGGTCTCGTCATCATGCACACCGGGCGCGGCCGTGAAAAACTGGCGGATGTGATCGCCGACCAGTTCATGTTCCTGAACAGATCGCTGGAGATCGCGCGCGACGCCGGCATCCCGGACGACCGGATCGTGCTGGACCCGGGCTTCGCCTTCGCCAAGGATGGAGAGGAAAACCTCGAGCTCATGGCTCGCTTCGGTGAATTGCGCGCTCTCGGTTTTCCATTGCTGGTCGGCACGTCGCGCAAGCGTCTTGCCCGTCACCTGGTCGGCGGAAGTGACGAGGGGCGCGACGTCGGCACAGCGGCGACCAGCGTCATCCTGCGGTTGAAGGGCGCTTCGATCTTTCGTGTGCACAATGTCGCGGTCAATCGCGACGCACTGGCTTTCGCCGACGCGGTGCGCGAGCGCGAGACCGTGGAATAGAAGAGCGCGTCAGGCGGGCTCGGTCACGACGCCGATCCGGCGGTAGACGAATTGTTCGTCCTTCGAAGGAACTGCCGCAGCACGCTGGGCTTCGTCGATCAGCATTGCCATGCGCGCATGGATCGGCGATTTCGCGCATGCCGGGTCCGTGGCGGCGGCATCGCCGGCGATCGCCATCGCCTGGCAGCGGCAGCCGCCCCAGTCGATCTCACGCCGTTCGCAGCTGCGGCAGGGCTGTTGCATCCAGTCGGTGCCGCGAAAGGCATTGAATGCCGGCGAATCGGTCCATATCTCGGCCAGGCTGCGCGGTCCGAAACGCTCGAAGCTGAGCGACGGGATAGTCTGTGCGGCATGGCATGGCAGCACGGTGCCGTCCGGCGTCACCATGAAGGCGTCGCGCGCCCAGCCGCCCATGCAGGGCTTGGGATAGATGGCGAAATAATCCGGCGGGACGAAATCAATGTTCATGATGCCGGTGAGCCGTTCGCGTGCCGCCGCGACGATCTCCGCCTGCCGTTCAACTGCGTCACGCTCGGGCATCAGTTGATCGCGATTGGTCAGCGCCCAGCCGGCGTATTGCACGTTGGCGATCTCGAGCCGCTCCGCGCCCAGCGAAAGCGCCAGATCGATGAATTCCGGCACTTCCTCGATGTTGTGGCGATGGATCGGCGCGTTGATGGTAAGCGGCAGGCCGGCCGCGCGAGCCCGGCGTGCCGTCTCCAGCTTCTTTTCGTGGCCGCCCTTGTGGTTGCCGATGCGGTCGGTGGTCGCCGGCCGTGCGCCTTGAAAGCTCAGCTGCAGATGGTCAAGCCCGGCTTCGGCAAACGCCTCGATGCGGCCCTCGGCAATGCCGACGCCGGCGGTGATCAGGTTGGTGTAGACGCCGCGCGCCGAAAGCCCGGCGATCAATTGCTCGAGGTCGCGGCGCAGTGTCGGTTCACCGCCGGACAGATGCACCTGGAGAACGCCGAGATCGGCGGCCTGCGAGAACAGGTCGAGCCAGGTCTGTGTGTCGAGTTCGCGATTGGCCTTCAGCAATTCGAGCGGATTGGAGCAATAGGGGCATTGCAGCGGACAGCGATGCGTCAGTTCCGCCAGCATGCCGATCGGGGGGAGAAGGGGCTCGCTCATAGCTTCACCAGCAGCTTGTCCGACCATTCCTGCAGGAAGGCGACGACGTCGGCGGCCACGGCCTCCTGTTCGGCATCATAATCCGCGGCAAGGTCGGCAATGATGTGGCCGACCGTCGACCGTCCATCGCAGCGGCGCAATATGTCGAGGCTGATGTCGTTCGGCCAAAATATTTTTTCGGGCGAAAGCACGGCGAACGCCTGCCGCACGGGGTCGTACTGTATGCGCACGTGCTTCGGTAGCGACGGCACCGACTGCGGCGACACCAAGGCTCTTTCGCGCAGCGCCATCATAGCGCTGCCTCCGGGCGGAAGGCGCCGGGCGGTATGTTTCCCGGCTCGCCATAGGCGTGTTGAAGCGCGTCGAGCATGGCCCAGAGTATATCGCATTTGAACACCAATGCATCGATCGCCTGCTGCTGGCGTTCCGCCGTGTCGGCATGGCCGAGCACGTAGGCGAGGGCGAAGTCGGCGTCGCGCGAGGCCTGTTCGGGCCGTCGGCTGAAATAGGCCAGCGTATCCTCGGTGATGTAATCGTATTTGGCCAGCATCGCCGGCACCCGCTCGCCAATGATCAGCGGCGAGAACATCTCGGTCAGCGACGAGGCGACCGCCTCGAACAGCGTCCGGTTCGTGCAAAAGGAGAGGTAAGCGCCGACCGCGAAACGTGTCGCCGGCAGCGCCAGCCTTTCGCTCTTCACCGCATCGGCATCGAGACCGAGCGAGGTCGCCAGATGCAGCCAGCGCGCAATACCGCCGCTCCAGCCGTCCTCGCCGTCATGGTCCTCGATGCGTTTGCGCCAGGCGGCGCGAAACGCCGGATCCTCGGCATGTGCGAGGATCATGGCATCCTTGCGCGGGATGACAGCCTGGTAGCAATAGCGGTTCAGCGCCCAAGCCTGCATCTCGGTCCTCGACAGCGCACCGCTGGTCATCCTGTGATGGAAGGGGTGGCGGTTGTGATAGCGCTCGGCACCGACCTGACGCAGCACCGCTTCGAGCTCGCTGGAGGACAGGCCGTTCCTGGCCGCGTCGTGGAAATCACTCAAAATTCCATCTCCATCCCGTCGCGGGCGACTTCCCAGCCCGCCGCCTTGACCGCCGCGTGTTCGGCGGAATTCTCGTCCAGAACCGGGTTGGTGTTGTTGATGTGGACGAAGACACGGCGGCCGATCCTCACATCGGCCAAGCCGGCGATCGAACCCGCGTCTCCCGACATTGCCAGATGCCCCATGCGCGCACCGGTTTTTTGTCCGACGCCGGCGGCAATCATCTCGTCGTCCGTGTAGACCGTGCCGTCGAACAGAAGGCCGGCGGCATCGGCTAGGCGCGTGCGCAGGTTCGCATCGATGCGTGCGCAGCCCGGGATATAGAAGACTGAGCCGCGACTGCCGGCGCCGGCGATACGGACGCCGATCGTGTCGCCGGCGTCGGAGCTGAAATTGGCGTCCGGCTGGCCTCTTTCCTCGAGATAGAGGGCTATCTTCCCGGGCACGGGAAAGCTCTCGACGGCCACGCCGGTGTCATGGCCGTCTGCATCGCAGATCGCCAGTTCTTCCGCCGGCGGCAAGGTGCGGCGCGGCACGAGCACCGGATCGAGAACATTGAAAATCGAATTCGCCTCCAGCGTCGCCAGAACCTGTGTCGTTGCATAGATGGCGAAAGGCTGCCGCTCACGCAGGCTGAGCAGGCCGGCGACATGATCGACGTCGGCATTGGTCAGCACCACCGCACGGATAGGCGTCGAACGCAGCGGCGCATCGTGCGCGGGCTGCAATTCGGGCGTTTGCGCAATCTGCTGGCGAATATCGGGCGAGGCGTTGAAGAGAACCCAGCCGGCCCCGTCCACTGATGCGGCGATGCTTGATTGGGTTCGCGATTGCACGCCAGCCATCCCGCTGCGAGCCGCGCGGCTCAGGCGATAGTTGCAATTCCATTGCGGAAAGCCGCCGCCTGCCGCCGAGCCGATGATCTTCAACCGCATTGCAATGCCCGCTCTGCGGCTTGTTCAACCAGCAGGAAATTTTCGGCCGCGAACGGCTTCGCGCCCGCATTGAACGCGTCAAAACCTTTCACGAAGATCCCACGCGGCAAGGGAGTGCGTGTCCCCGTTGCCAGGGACACGCACCACTGCGGCCTACTTCTTGGGAGGAATTTCAGCAGGCAGATACCGCGAAATTTCGAAGCCCGCAGCAACTTGGCACATGGTCGGTTTTGTCCAGCTCTTCTTCATGGCATTCTCCTCTTCTACCAGCCCGAAGGGGCCGATTCTTTTCTCAGTCAACCATTGCTGGGCACCATTGCAATGGCTCGTCCATCAGCTCTCAAAATGGACAAATGAAACGGTAGGTTCTGAAAAATCGAAAAACAAGACGATCGAAATAACAATGCTCATGCTTCAATTGCCGATCACGTAAGGCTTCTTCTCCTCCAGCGGAAGGTTTGCACGTTCCCATCCATCGGCGCCGAGCGGATACCAGATCACCGAACTGTAGCCCCATTCGACGGCCCGTTTCGCGGCATTCCAGGACATCCAGCAATTCGTCATGCAATAGAACAGAATAGCGCGCGACTTGTCGGCACCGGCCTCGGCCGCGAGGCCTTGACGAAAATAGCTAGCGGTCTCCTCGGAGATAGCGCCGTAACCGACGTTGGCCAGCCAGATGCTGCCCGGGATGTCCTTTCTGATCGCCTCTCTCCAAATCGTTCCTGCCGGCAAATTGGCCGGCTTCGGCGTGTTCGGCATGACGTCGAAGAACACTGCCTTCTTCTCCCGCCACAGCGCCTCCGCCTCTGCCGTCGTCACCACCCTTGCGCCTCGCAGCGTCTGCGGCACCGGCGCCCGATATTCGTCCATCCGGTAGCCGCCGGGCTCGGCGATATCGCCAGCCCACATGGGTTCGGTCAGACTGAGAAGGCCCGCAGCGACCAGCAAAATCGTCTCCTTTCCCTTCATACCGGTATCGTCCCCCATACCGGTATCGTCATTGCGTGATCGGATTATCGTGTTCGTCGATCAGCGGCACATTGTAGTCCAGCAGGATCCTGTTGATCTCCGCCTGGTTTTCCCTGATCACCCGGTTGAGCGTCCGCTTCCATTCCTGGTCGGATGGACGCACGCCCATGGTGATACGGTAGGACATACGCGAGCCGGTTTTTTCCTTCACCAGCGGAACGATCGTGAGGTCGGCGCCGAGTTCCTTGGCATAGTAGCCTGCCATCGGTCCCCAAATGACCGCCGCGTCGATCTTGCCGGCGAGCATGTCCTTGATCATGACCTCCCCCATGGAAGGGGTGAGGCGCGTATCCACCGCCAACGGATAGATTTTTGCCGTTCGCAAGAGCTTGTTGGCGGCCATGTTGGCAGTCGGAGGCGTGCTTTCGACGACACCGATCTTCTTGCCGGTGAGTTTTGGATCCTCGATCGTCTCGACGCCTTCCATGCCGTTGCCCTTCGGATGCACCAGCACATAGGAGGAGCGATAGTAGGCGTTGGTGTTCTGCACCAGTTCATCGCCCTGGGCATAGCCCATGATGACGTCGCATCGGTTGGCCGCCAGCGTGTTGCGCACGAAGCCGGTGACAAGAGGAAACCACGTGTAGGCGACGGACTTCCGACCGGTTTTCGCTGCAACCAGTTCGGCCAGCCTGTTTTCGAAGCCTTCGCCGCTCTTGTCGGTGAAGGGCATGTTCGAAGGATCGGCGCAGACGCGCAGAATATCGGGATCGACCAGTTCTCCCGCGGCACCAAGCCCGGCGCCCTGCGCCTGCGCGTTCGAAGGCAGCAAGGCGAGTGCGCCGAGGATCGGCAGCACAAAACGCAGCTTCAATGCATCGCAACCCATCATGGCATCGCGGCCAATCATATCATCCACCCATACAGGATGCTTCGGCATCCTTCGCTGCCTGCGGCTTGTCTGCTTTCTTCGGCGGCCGGCCGCGGGGCGCCGCACCGTCGGCGCGGGCACGGAGGTAAACGTAGAGATCGTCCATGTAGCAATAGACGTTCTTGTTATCGCCAAAAGCGGGCATGACGTTCTCCTTGCCGCCGCCGACATTCTTGCGGCCTTCGGCGACGATCGAGAGGAACGTGCCGTAATCCATGGTTTTCAGGCTGTTGACCAAGGCCGGCGCATAGGTCGAACCTGTGCCGTCCGGTCCGTGACAGACATGGCAATCGGAGTGATAGCGGCGATAACCGCTGAACGTGTACCAATCCACGGTTCCGTTTTCGATCTTGTAGGTCGGATTTCCGTCCGCATCCAAATGCTTGCCGTCTTCTTCCGTCACCGCCTTGGCTTTTTCCGCGCTGTCCTGGGCTTGTGCGAGACTTGAGCTTGCCAGAGGCAGCAGAGCCAGGGCGAGAGCGGAAATTACAATGCGAACGAACATTCAGTGTCTTCCTTCATTTGCCACGGACACGGGTTTTTCTGTCGTGAAGCGGCATTGATCGATGTTTTGGGGCGCGGCGAAATCGAGAGCCCGGTCCTGGCTTCCCGGTGATCCGGGCTCTCGCTTTTCAAGCCTTGGTCTTTTCACAAGACCCGAGGCGTGTGCCTAAGGTTCCCGTGTGTCAGTCCGGGAGACCGAAGACGGTGAGCTGGCCGCCCAGCGTCGTGTAGTCGGCAAGTGCTGCATAGCCACCGACCGCACCCAGACCAGCAGTCCCAACGACCGCGGACTCGTCGCCTTGCGCACGGCCCTGATCGACGGCACCATGCCAGGCAGCGGCGTTATCGGGCGACAGCAGTCCACCTGCCAGACCGATACCGGCCCATCCGCCGACGCCGGACAGAACGGCGATGTACTGCTTGCCGCCATGCTCGTAGGCCGTGATGTTGCCGATGATGCCGGACGGGGTCTTGAACTTGTAGAGTTCATTACCGTCATGATCGACCGCCTTGATGTAGCCCTCGAGCGTGCCGTAGAAGACGACATCGCCGTCGGTTGCCAGCGCGCCCGACCACACCGAGAACTGCTCGGGCTTCGACCAGACGATCTCGCCCTTGGCAGCATCCCAGGCAATAAAGTTGCCCATGTTGCCGTCGCCTCCAGCGGGAGGATACATCGACACGGTGGCGCCCACATAGGGCTGGCCGGCAGTGTAGCTCACCTTGTAAGGCTCATAGTCCATGCAGACGTGGTTTGTCGGCACGTAGAACAGCCCGGTCTTCGGCGAATAGGCGGCCGGTTGCTGATCCTTGGTTCCAAGCGCCGCCGGGCAGATGCCCGTCGAGTTGGTGTCTTCGCCGTTCTGCTGGGTCGAATATTTGGCCACGACCTGCGGGCGGCCATACTGGTCGCTGCTGGGGTCCATGTTGACTTCCGTCGCCCAGTTCACTGCCGGATCGTATTTCTTGGCGACGAGAAGTTCGCCACTGGCGCGATCCATGGTGTAGGCAAAGCCATTGCGGTCGAAATGCACCAGCACGTCATGCTTGGCACCGCCGACCTCCATCCCATCGACGAGAATCATCTCGTTGATGCCGTCATAGTCCCATTCGTCATGCGGGGTCATCTGGTAGAGCCATTTGGCAACACCAGTATCCGCATCGCGAGCCATGATTGTCATGGACCAGCGATTGTCGCCTGGGCGCTGGACCGGGTTCCATGTCGAAGGATTGCCGGTACCATAATAAACCAGGTTCAGCTTGGGATCATAGGAATACCATCCCCATGTCGTGCCGCCGCCTGTCTTCCACTGTTCGCCTTCCCAGGTGTTCGTGCCGGAATCCTTTCCGACAGGTTTGCCAAGGTGGGTGGTCTTTTCGGGATCGATCAGGGTGTCTGCGTCCGGACCTTCCGAATAGGCTTTCCAGGCGAGCTTGCCATCTGCCAGATTGTAGGCGGCCAACCAGCCGCGAACGCCGAATTCAGCGCCGGAGACGCCGACCAGCACCTTGTCCTTGATGACTACGGGTGCTGACGTACCGGATTCGCCCTTTCCGCCGTCGGTCTGCTCGCCGTTCTTGACCGACCAGACGACCTTGCCGGTCTTGGCGTCGAGCGCCACGACTGTGGTGTCGGCCTGGTTGAGAATGATCTTGCCGTCACCATAGGCGACGCCACGATTGACCGTGTCGCAGCACATGATTCCAATGACATTCGGGTCTTGCTTGGGCTCGTATTTCCAGAGGATCTTTCCGTCATTGTTGAGATCGAGAGCGTAGACGGTATTGGGGAACGGCGCGTGGACATACATCACATCGCCGATGATCAGCGGCCCGCCTTCATGGCCGCGCAACACGCCAGTGGAGAAGCTCCACTTGACCTGCAGGTTCTTCACATTGTCCTTGGTGATCTGGTTAAGTTTGGAAAAGCGGGTGTTGGCGTAGTCACCCGTCTGCATCACCCAGTCTTTGGGGTTTTCGGCCATTTTCATTAGTTCTTCATTGGCCGACGTCATGTGGACCGCGCCGAACGACATGAGCGCCGCGGTCGTTAGTAGGTAGGCAGTTTTCGCAAATACACGCATCAAAGTCCTCCCAGGGTTCACAATGACGAATCGTCCGTTGAGCCCACGAGGGCTTGCCCAAGCGATTCATGTGGGGGAAGTATTTCCGGCAGCGTGTCACGACCTAAGCCGAATGAGCAGAGGGCACCGTTACTGCCCATCCCACTTGGCCTACGAAAGACTGTCGCCGCTCCCTAATGACGGTGACGCCCTTGAAGCCGGAAACAGGATGAAGCTATGTCATCCCCAGGCGGAAGGCAAGAAAAATCACTTTCGTCCATGTTGCACTGCAATATAGAGAAATAGATATGAAAAAACGCATGCAGAAAGCTATTGATCGACTGTGTTAGAGGCTGGATTTATATAAGTTGCCAAATTTTGCGTATTTTTTTTGCGGAATGTATTGGTTTTTATTTAGGAATATTCATTGGAGCGTACGACGTTAAGTATGCGCGCGTCGCTCCGGTTGCCGATAGTGAAGGAGACATGAAATGAAGGTCGGCACCGGGATTCGGAGGGGGTGATCGTGTCGTCGAGGAGGCCTTTTGCCGGCCGGTACGGCCCTGCTCCTTTGGTACTATACGGTGAGCATGAGAACTTGACTGGCGTGGTGGCGCGAGGCCAACTGGCGCGGGTGGTCCCGTCTCGTCCATCGGCTCGATCCCATCGGATCAATCTATCGCGTCCAGGCCAATCGGAGGATTCCCAGTGATCAGATATGTCGGCTTTTCGACCTTGCCGCTGTTGCTTACGTCGGCGCTGGGATTCGCAAATCCGGCTGGCGCTGCCGGAGATTATCCGACAGCGACGGTCGTCGACTATGTGCTCGGCTGCATGCAGACGAACGGCCAGACACGTCGGGCGCTGGAGAGCTGTTCCTGCTCGATCGACGTGATCGCCTCGATCATTCCCTTCGACCATTATGAAAGGGCCGAGACCTTCAAGAGCATGTCCCTGACGACAGGGGAGCGTTCGGGACTGTTTCGCGAAAGCGCGCAGGCGAAAGCCGCGAGCACTGAATTGAAGCGCGCGCAGGCGGAAGCCGACGTGCGCTGCTTTTAAACGCGTTACGCACGCCGCTTCGAGGCTTCAGAGTCCCGCAGCCTCCAGTGGCCATTGATTGCGAAATACCTTGCCATCTGTATCGATCGCTTCGACCTGGATTTCGCCGTTGCCGTGCGCCTTGAAATCGAACCGGAAATTGGGATCTTCCGAAATCGATATTCCGCCTTCCATCGAGAGGATCGGCCGGTCTGCCTGAGAGATCGATAGTTTCTGAACAAAATGCGCGGGGATGAAATACTGGGTCAGCGGATTGCGCTGCAGGCCCGAATTGTTCGGGTGCCGGATCATCAACTGCAATTCCTGTACCTTTGTCATCGTCTCTTGAGGCGGGAATTGGCGCAGCTTCATCTGCCCCATCGTCGCCATCGCCTCGTCCTGGTTCTTGACCGCCGGGGCCGAGCATCCGCCCGACGCCTTGACGAAGGTCTGGGCCATGTGGAGCTCGCCGCCCTGCGTTTCTGCTATGGCACGCAGATAGGAGTAGTCGTTGACGCGCACGCGCGTCGACAGATGTGTCACGCCGGCGTCCTTGCCGATCTGGAACGTCGCCGCCACCGGCGCCGGGTTGACGTCGATGATCAAGGTGACGGATTTGATGCCATCGGGCGTCTTGGCGAGGTCGATATAGATGTCGACGGGCACGATGGCGGCATCCTGCGCCCGCTTCGGCGCCTCGATCCTGACGACGCCGCTATCGACCAGAATTGCCCGATCGCCGAACACGTCGCCTTTCAAATCCTGCCAGATCCTGTCCGAAGATGCGGTTGTCTGCTGCGCGTTGGCGGCTCCCGCGAAGCCAAAGAGCGTGCCGGCAGCCAGGATGATCGCGGCAAAGACGGCTGCGAGCGGCAAAGCGAGCTGCCGGCTCCGGTAAGCGTGGTTCTGCATTTCAATGCCTCCACCAATGTCAGAGAGGTGGTGCCCAGGCTGATGGCGAGGATAAGGCCTTGACGATGCGTTGGCAAATCGATCCACCTCGTCCACGTCCAGCGCTTGTCGTGCGGTCTATTCCCATTCGAGTTCGGCAAAGGCGGCCGTTGCATTGCGCTCATTGTACTCGTCGAACAGACGCCACTTGCCCCGTTCGCTTGCGCCGGCGGTCTTGACGGCCTCGCTGAGCGGCATCCCGTCGGCGATCGCCTTGCGAATATCGCGCGCCAGAACCTCGAAATAGCGCCGCTCCGCCGTCAGCGCCTCCGGCCAGTCGGCCGGCACCGGGCCATGACCAGGCACGACGCGCGCGGCGCCGATCGTGGCGAGCGCATCCATCTGGCGGAGCCAGCCGAGCAGCGATCCGTCGAGCGTCGGCAAGGAACCGACGAAAACGAGATCGCCGGCAAACAGCGTGCGGGTCGCGCTGTCGAAGACGGTCAGGTCGTTGTCGGTGTGAGCCGCCTTCCACGCCCGCAATTCGAGCATGCGCCCGCCGAGGTCGAGCTGCAGGCGATCATCGACCAGCAGCGTCGGCGGTATGATCTCGACCCCTTTCATGAGCGCGTCGCCGATCTGTTGGCGAAAGCTTTGCAGGTAGAACGCGCCGCGCGCCTCGAGCGCGCGCGGCAGATTGTGGTGGCCGACGATAGTCGCGCCGATCTCCTGGAATGCCGCATTGCCGAAGATATGGTCGGGGTGCATGTGGGTGTTGATCAGGTAACGAACCGGCATGGCGGTTATTTTGCCGATCGCGGCGAGGAGGGCGTTCGCCTCGATCAGGCTGCCGCCGCTGTCGATGACGGCAACGGCGTCGGTGCCGACGACGACGCCCAGGTTCGAGATCGCGCCCTGGTTGGCGGCACTCATCAATTCATCCACGCCCTGCAAAGCGAAGACGCCGTCGGCGACGTTCCTGACCTTGAATTCAACGCCGCCGGCAGCGGCGAGAGCAGCCCGCCCGAGGCAACAGGGCAGCATCGCGGCGCTGACCGCGGTGCAGGCGAAGCCGCTCACAAGTTTGCGTCGTACCCTATCGATTGGCATGGCTTCCCCCGATATGCATCGAGCTGTAAGGCGATCAGGCCACGCCCGGAAATTTTTGGTGGAACGACCGCAAGAGGTCGCTCATCACCTGTGTATTGCGATAGTGCCGCGGCAGCCTTACGTCGAACATGCCGAGCACATGGGCTGGCCGCTGCGCGAGCACGATGATGCGATCCGACAGCATCAGGGCCTCGCGCAGATTGTGCGTGACCATCAGGGCGGTCGTAGGCCGCGCCGACCACACGGTCAAAAGCAGGTGCCGAAGCCGCTCGGCGGTGCGTTCGTCGAGCGAGGCAAAGGGTTCGTCCAGGAAAAGCACCGCCGGTTCGGTGGCGAAGGCCCTGGCAAGCGCTGCCCTGCGCGCAAGGCCGAGCGAAAGCTCCGCCGGATAGAGCGAGCGCATGCCGGCGAGGCCGAGCGTGTCGAACAGCCCGTCGAGATTTTTCGTTCTCAGGCTTTTCGGCAGCGCCAGCCTGACATTCTGCTCCACCGTCCGCCACGGCAGCAAGATCGGCTCCTGGAATACGGCGGCGATCCGGTTGGAGCCGCCTTCAGGCAGTTGGAAGGAGCCGGAAAAGTCTTTGTCCAATCCAAGCAGGATGCGCAGCGTCGTGGTCTTGCCGCAGCCCGACGGCCCCAGCAGGCAGGCGAATTCGCCTTGCCGGACCTCGAAGGAAAGGTCCCTAAGCGCCGTGATCGAGACGCCTTGCGCGGACCTGAAGATCTTTTCGGCGATGTCGACCCTAAGCGGGACGGCGGCGCCAACGGGTTGCATGTCGTTCAACGGGCTGCACCACAAGAAGTTCGATGACAAGCATCACCGCCACGAAAGCCAGCGTGTAGGCAAGAATGGCGGCGACGTCGAAGAGCTGGAAATAGAGATAGATCTGGAAGCCGACGCCATTGGAGCGGCCGAGCAGTTCGACCACCAGGACGATCTTCCAGATGAGCGCGATGCCGGATCGTGAGGCGGCGGCAAGATAGGGCTGCAACTGCGGCAGCAGGACGTGGCGGATGCGGTCGAGGGGCCCGAAGCGGTAGACGGCGGCCATTTCGGCATAGTTCGGATCAAGCGCCCTGGCGCCTTCGCGCATCGTCACCACAACATTCGGGATCTTGTTCACGGCAACCGCGCCGATCGCCGCCGCTTCGTTGAGACCGAACCAGATGTAGGCGAGCACGATGACAACCAGCGCGGGAATGTTGAGAAACAGGATCACCCAGGGATTGAAGAACCGGTCGGCGTTGCGGTAGCTGCCGAGGAGAACGCCGATGACCGAGCCAACGACCATCGCGATGACATATGCCGCGGCAACCCGGCCGAGGGTCGCGCCGAGATGATAGAAAAGGTCGCCGCTCGCCGCCTCTGCGAGCAGCACCTGCCAGACCTGTCCCGGCCCTGGAAAGGCACGGCTCGGCCAGGCATTTGCCGCAAAACCCCACAGCAGGCACAGCCCGAGCAGAGAGACCGCGACCGTCAGCACGGGTGTCAGCGCCGTTGCAAGGCTGGACTGGCTGCCGGCCGCAGCGCCAGGCGTGCGATCGCCGGTGTCGGGTGCGCTCATTTCGGGAGTTCCTGCCAGAACGTGCCGGGCGCCATCTCCGGCGCGCGGCCGACCAGCTTTTCGCCACCGATCTCGGCCAGCACGCGGTAGAGCTTGCCCGCGTCGGCCGCATCCTCGGCGACGGGGCGTCTGGGAATGCCCTCGCGATAGCGGTCACGCAGTTTTGCCAATTCCTTGCCTTGCGCGCGGATGATCGGCGCAAGGCGCAGCCACTCATCGTCGGATCTGGCCAGCAAGTCCTTGGACTGCGCGGAAGCCTTGACGAAGCCCCGGATGGTGGCCAGATTTTCGCTCGCCCATTTGCCATGAAAGACATAGCCGAGCGCCGACACGGCGCCCGCGGCCCCGAGCGCCTTCGCCGCATCATCCGCGCCGATCAGCCGACGAAAACCGTTGGCCTCGAGCCGGGCGCAAAAATGCCAGAAATTGAGCACCGCATCGAGTTCGCCTTGCATCGCCTTTTCCGAAATCAGCGGCGGCGCGCCAAAGACGATGTCGCTGGTTGCCGGCAGGTCGAGGCCGTGATCGCGTCTGGCCAGCGCCTGGATCAGCAGCCAGCTTTTATCGAGAGGCCCGCCGGCGACGCCGATCTTGTTTCCCCTAAGATCGGTGATCGTCCGGATCGGCGATTGCTCCTTCACCATGATTGCCCCGACGGCGGTCGAATAGGGGACCAATGTGAGGTCGACGCCTTCCGAGCGCTGGCGCGAGACCCACAGCCAGTCGGAGACGATGATGTCGATCGCGCCGGCCAGCATCGCGACGTTGGTAGCATCTTCACCGGCGAAATCGATGATCTCCAGATCGATGCCGTTGGCTGCGTCGAACTTGTGCTGTTTCATGGTGTCAAGCGCCCAGCTCACGGTGCCGAACTTCAGCACGCCGATGCGAACCTTGCCCATGGCGAAGGAGGGGGCGGTGGCGAAGGAGGGCCTTGAGACAAGAGCCGCGGCTGTTGCAAGAGCTGCCAGACAGAGCGTTCCTCGACGCGAAATCATCATGATGTCTCCTCCCGGGCCAGGATAAGCCAGGGCGCCGATCAGATCGCACGGTCCTTGCTCGGGGAAGCGCATTTCCAGCGCTTGACCTTGACGGTCGGGTGTTCCTGCGACCACTTCGCGATTTCGCTGGGCGCCAGCATCATACATTGGAACAGAGAGCCACGGCTCTCGAAATAGAGATGCTCGTCTCGGCAGTTGCCCGGATTGGCAATCAGGCAAACCGTCAGTATGAGGTCGACCACATCCATTCAGCACCTCTTGCGCGCTTGAAGACGCCCGCTTCGGCGAGATCCGGCCCGATCTGCGAGCCTGGACATAAATCGCCTGCCGGAGTCCCGAGGTGCCCATGGAAAACCGGAATGGTTGAGGCTACGCGTTCGCCCAATGGCCGTCAACAAAGGCGAATGGAGGGTAGTGACCGCATTGCATTCGGATCAGGCTCCTACGAAGAAAGTCCCCATGACACATGCAGCCGTAGCTTTCCTTGCGATCGTGACTTCGGTGTTGGTTACGATCCTACCCGCACAATCGCAAGAGTGGATGCCCTCAGAAGACGCGGTTCGCGATGTAACGGAAACGGTTGGTCGCTATTTCCTTTCGCTCGACAACCAAGAGTATGGGCGGGCATATGAAATGATGACTGATGCCGCCAAAGCTTCGATCCCATCGAACGCCTTCATGGAGCAAAGCAAACATTTTCATTCTCAGGCTGGCGCTGTGCGCGAGCGACGGCTACTCAAATTCACGTGGCTGAAGGACCCAGCGAACGCTCCCTTTCCTGGCGTTTATGCCGCAGTCGACATAGCGACGAAGTTTGAAAACATCGATCGTCACTGCGGGTATATTGTTCTCTATCAGCGGCCGTCAGGGGGAAATTTTCAGGTCATGCGGGCCGAAAGCAACTTCATCGACAACGCTAACGCGAAAAACATTGAAAAGACCCGATCGGAACTCGAATTGGATCGAGCATGGGCCGAGTTGTCGACTAATTGTCCGAATTTTCCATCGTGAAGGTTGAGACGGTCCGTTTTGCGTACGTTCCGCGCACCATCGGCTTCTCGGCTTCCCTTTCAAACTGACCCACTATCGAATGGACAGGCTGGTATTCTACCGCAGCCGATCTCCTCTGAACCTCGGGAGGGATGGCCGCCGAAGCCTGAATCAAAAAAACCGCCTCGGTGGCGGGTCGTCGGCGCAAATCAGCACCATGAATAAATTCCTAGCATAACTGCCGTCACAAAGCAATGAAAATACGAGGGCAATCGCTTCAGGTTGCACCCCTTGCCCAGTCTTCCAGCGTTGGTGGTTGGCGAAAGCCGAAGCGGCATCCAATTTCCCCCGCAAGGGGGGAGATCGGCAGCTTCGCCGACTGCGCCTCGATCGGCAATTGGTCTGAAGCGATGCCTTCAACTCGGGTAGCGGTTGACATCCCTCATCTGCCGGGTAGCTTCCAAGAAGCAGGCGGCAACTCCACAAGGGAGAAGTTTTCGCTCTGCCATAAAACGACGCATGCCGATGATCAAAACAACGGCCTGCGCAAAATCGTCTAGGGCACCTTGACGATCAATGAGGAAATGCCATGCGTGCAATCGCGTTTTTCGCCGTCGTGTCCGTTGCGACGTTCATCACAAACCAATCGCAGGCACAGGATGCTGCTGCAGGTGAGAAGGTCTTCACCAAATGCAAGGTCTGTCACGTCGTGGACAAGGACCAGAACAAGGTCGGTCCGTCGTTGAGCGGCGTCATCGGCCGAACGGCCGGCACGCATCCGGGGTTCAAATATTCCAAAGCCATGACCGAGGCGGGTAAATCCGGCGTCAAATGGGACGAAGCCACGCTGACCAGCTACCTTCAAGATCCCAAGGCCATGGTCAAAGGCACGAAGATGGCGTTTCCCGGCCTCAAGAAGGAGGAAGACGTCGCGAACGTCATCGCCTATCTGAAGCAATTCTCGAAATAACCCGGTTTTTCCGCAGGAAATAACCCGGTTCTTCCCTAGGAAGTAACCCGGTTCTTCCGCAGGAAGTAACGCGACTTCGCCGGCCGTTCGAAACTGCGTTCGGCCGGCGCCCACCCTGGCGCCGCCGGTCAAGCGGCGTCTTGCAGTCTCCGCATGGCGGAAGGCAGGTCGAGCAGGCCGTCGCAAACGAGGTCGGCGCCAAGCTCTTCAACGGCAATCTGGGTGTAGCCGCCATGCAGCAGAATGACGGGCATGCCGGCGGCGCGCGCGGCGGCCACGTCGGCGCTGCTGTCTCCGACCATCAGTGTGTCACGCGGCTCGACCTGAAGCTGGTCGAGCGCCAGCAGCAGAGCGTCGGGCGCCGGTTTCAGGGATGTCACCGCATCTCCGCCGACGATCGCGCCGAGATAGTCCGTCAGCCCGAAATGCAGCAGGATTTCGCGAGCCGCCAACTGCGGCTTGTTGGTCACCACGCCCATGGCTATTCCGCTCAAATGGAAGTGCGTGAGAACCTCCCTGACGCCAGGCATCAGCCTTGTCAGGCCAGTCAGATGTCTGCGGTAGATCGGCGCCATGACGCGGTTGGCCTCATCGAGCGCACTGCCGAGGAGCGGCGTACCGGAAGCCGCGAAGGCTCGCTCGACCAGTTTCCTGATGCCGCCGCCGATCATGGCCTTGACCTGATCCAAGCGCAGCGGCGGCAGATGGCGGCCGGCCAGCAATTCGTTGACGGCGGCGGTTATATCAGGCGCCGAATCGACCAGCGTACCGTCGAGATCGAAAAGGATCGCCTTCGGCGATCGAAACGGCCTGCCCATGCCGACGTTCATGCGGCGTCCTTCCACTTGATCGAGCAGCCGATCGAAGCGATCTGGTCGAGCGGTCCGTCGCCGGTTCGGGCAATTTGCTTCATCGCCTCGAACAGGTCGCGCCTCAGCCCGGGCGGTCCGGCGTCGCGCCGCGCCGCGTCCAGCCGGCCGCGGTATTGCAGGGTCAAGTCGCTGTTGAGCCCGAAGAAATCCGGAGTGCAAACGGCTCCATAGGCACGCGCCACCGTCTGGCGCTCGTCGTGGAGGTAGGGGAAAGTGAGCCCGTTCGTCCTGGCGAAAAGCTTCATGTTGTCGAAGGAATCGTCGGGGTAGGCGTCGGCATCGTTGGCGTTGATCGCGACAAAGCCGATGCCTTGCGCCTTGAGGTCGTTGGCATCGCGGACGATGCGCGAAATCACCGCCTTCACATAGGGGCAGTGGTTACAGA
>NZ_SUEO01000170.1:0-4029 GCF_004962925.1 Mesorhizobium sp.
CCGCAGGCCGATGCCGGGATACGGATCGAGCCGCCGATATCGGAGCCGGTGGCGATCGACGACGTGCCGGAGGCGAGCGAGGCGCCCGAGCCGCCTGACGAGCCGCCGGGCGTGAACTTGGGGTTCCACGGATTGCGGGTGACGCCCCACAGCCTGGACCATGTATAGGCCGCGCAGGAGAATTCCGGCGTCGCGGTACGTGCATGGACGATGCCGCCGGCTCGAATGATGCGCTCATTCATCGTCGAGCTGGAGTCGGCAACGAAATCCCTGGTGATCAGCGAGCCACCGGTGGTCGGCTTGCCCTTGATATAGCTTTCGTCCTTGATGCCGACGGGCAGGCCCTCGAGCGGGCCCGTCTTCTTGCCCTTGGCGTATTTCGCCTCGGCTTTTTTGGCCAGTGCCATCGCCTCGTCAAAATGCGTGTTGGTGAAAGCGTTGACCTTGTCCTTCGTCGCCTCGGCGCGCCCGATGACCGCTTCCATCAGCTCGACCGGTGAAAGCTTCTTCGCCTTGAAGCGCCTAAGGGCCTCACTTGCCGGCATGTAGCAGAGATCGAGATCGGACATTTGCAGGCGAACTCCGGGTGCGTCAGGCGACAGCCGGACGTCGGTCCTTGGCGAAGATTTTTTGATTTTGGACCCGGCAGCCATGGCTGCCGGGTCCATGGTACTGCGATCACTTCTGCAATTCGGTCCAGATCCTGGTGTACAGAGCCTGCACGTCGGGCTCGCAGTTCAGCATGAACTTGCCCTTGTCGGCGAACTCGGCGGGGATGTTGACCTCCGGCGCCGTCTTCATGTCCTCAGGCATGAAGGCCTCCGATCCCTTGATGCCGTTGGCGTAGCGCGCGAAAGACGAGATCAGCGCCGCGTTTTCGGGATCCATGATGAAGTTCTGGAACAACTTGGCGTTCTCGACGTTCTTGGCGTCCTTCAGCACCGCGAGATTGTCCATCCAGATCGGATAGCCCTCCTTCGGATAGCCATAGACCATGTCCTTGTTCTGCAAGCGGGCGCGGAAGGACGCGCCGTTCCAGTCGACGCTAGCGGCGAAGTCGCCCTTGGCGAACTTCTCGACCGTGCCGTAGTCCATGGATATCCATTTCGGCTTTGCCGCCACCAGCGCATCGCGCACCTTCTTCAGCACCTCCTTGTCGCCGGTGCAGGGCTCGCCGCCGACATATCTGATGGCGAGATGCATGACATCGGCCATTTCGGGAACGACGTTGACCTTGCCGACCAGTTCCGGCGGCGGATCCAGGAAGATGGCCGAAGTGTTGACGTCACCCTTGTAGACGGAGGTGTTGACCGTCACGCCGGTCGTTCCCCATTGCCACGGCACGGTGTATTTGCGGCCTGGATCGAAGGGAACATCGACCCATTTCGGGTCCATGTTCTTGAAGTTCTCCATCTTGCTAGGCTCTGTCTCCAACAGCAGCCCTTCCTGGATCCAGATCGGCACGAAGCTCGCAGAGGGCACCACGATGTCGAAGCCGCTGCCGCCCTGGCGGATTTTGGCGAGCGCGGTGTCGTTGGAATCGTAGTCGGTGACTGTCACCTTGACCTTGTATTTTTCCTCGAATTTCTTGATGAGGTCGGGGCTGGTGTAATTGCCCCAGTTGTAGATGTTGAGTTCGCCATCGGCGCGGGCAATACCCGCCGAGGCGAGAAGCGCGGCGCCGAGCGCCATCGCAGCCAGTTTCCACTTCATCGTTTCTCTCCTGTTACAGCTGATATCATTCCTGATCCTTTTTCCTGCTGATGAAAAAGAAGACGGTGACGATCAATATCGAGATCAGCAGGAACACCGTCGAAATCGCGTTGATTTCCGGCGTGATAACGCGCCGGAACTGGCCGAGCATGTAAGTAGGTAACGTATCCTGGCCGCCGGACTTGACGAACTCCGTGATGACGACATCATCCAGCGAGATGACGAAGGCCAGCATCAATCCCGCAAGGATGCCTGGCCAGAGCAGCGGAAAGGTGACGCGCCGAAAAGCCTTCCAGGGTGTCGCGTAGAGGTCGGCCGCAGCGATCTCCAACGTCAGATCCATGTTCTCGAGCCGCGCCCGGATCGGCAGATAGGCAAAGGGGATGCAAAAGGCCGTATGCGCGGCCATCAGGTAGCCCAGCCCCGAATAGCCGGTCCAGATCTTGATGCGCGAAAAGAAGATCAGCAGCGCCACCGCGGTGACGATTTCCGGCACCATCAGCGGCTGGTTGATGAAGGCGTATTTGAAGCCGAGGCCGGGATATGGTTTCGTCCGGGTCGTGGCAAGCGCGGCCATGGTGGCGACGATCGTCGCAACAGTCGCCGCGACCGAAGCAATCTGCAGCGACCGGATCGAGGCGTCGACAACTTGGTTGTTGTTCCAGGCCTGGTAGAACCAGCGCAGCGACACGCCTTCCCAGATCGCGATCGAACTGCCGGCGTTGAAGGCATAGACGACAACTGTGACGATCGGCAGGTAAAGCGCGAAGAAGCAGATCATCGCGATGGTCGCGAAGCCGGTCTGCCGGCGGATGTCGAAGCGGCTACCCATGCGTGCCGCCCTGGCGCCCGGCGGAGCGGACATAGAAGAGCAGCGCGACCATCACGATCGCCATCAGCGAGATCGACAGCGCCGAGCCGAGCGGCCAGTTACGGCCTTGCCCGAACTGCAGCTCGATCAGATTGCCGAGCATCATATTCTTCGAACCGCCGAGCACGCGCGGGGTGACATAGGCGCCCAGCGCCGGGATGAAGACGAGGATCGAGCCGGCGACGATGCCAGGCTTGACCAGCGGGATGATGATCCGCCTCAGCACCTGGAAGCGGTTGGCGTAGAGGTCGTAACCCGCCTCGACCAGCCGGAAGTCGATCTTTTCCATGCTGGCATAGAGCGGCAGCACCATCAGCGGCAGATAGACATAGGTCATGCCGACCATCAGCGCGAAATCGGTGAACATCATCTGGATCGGCTGGCTGATGATGCCGAGCTTGATGAGCACCGTGTTGACGATACCCTCGTTGCGGATCACCTCCTGGATGGCGAAGGTGCGGATCAGCAGATTGGTCCAGAAGGGGATGGTGATCAGGAACAGCCAGATCTCGCGCTGCCGCGCGGGCCGGGTGGCGATAAAATAGGCGGTAGGGAAGCCAAAGAGCAGCGTGAGGATCGTTGTCATAAACGACAGCTTGGCCGAGCGCCAGAAGATCGACAAATGCGCGTCGGCGAAGGCCAGCGTGTCGTCGAAGATGTCGCGCTGCATCACCACCGACAGCCAGCCGTCGGTGGAGAATTTCCACACCACGTCGCCATAGGGCCCCGGCGTCAGGAACGAATAGACCACGACGATCAGCAGCGGGCCGGTCGCCGCCAGAAAGATAATGATCAGTGCCGGCGCTGACAGAAGCCAGCGATCGCGGATATCTCTGCGTTCGGCTTCCTTGGCGACTTCTTCCGCGCTCGCCATCAGTCCCTCAGCACTTGTGCGGCGTCGTTGCCGATCGAAATGCCGACCTTGTCTCCCCGCTCGAAACCGCAGCCGGCGCTGCGCGTGTTCTGCTGGCGCACGGTGAAGGCCTCGCTGCTGTCCAGGCGAACATGGATGTGCGTGTCGGTGCCGAAATAGACGATGTTTTCGACCGTGCCCGACAGGTCGCCCTTGCCGCTGGTCAGCTTGGCATGTTCCGGCCTGACCACCACGGTGGCGTTGTCCTTCGGCTGAAAGCCTTCAGCCACGGTAGCGTCGATCGTCGCGCCGGATTTGAGCGTTGCGCGTGCCTTGCCGTTGGCCATGCCTGTTATGGCCGCGGTCAGGAAATTGGTCTCGCCGATGAAGTCGGCGACGAAGCGCTCCGCCGGCTTGTCATAGATGTCCCAAGGCGTGCCGACCTGCAGGATCTTGCCCGACGACATCACCGCGATGCGGTCCGACATGGTTAGCGCTTCTTCCTGATCGTGGGTGACGAAGATGAAGGTGATGCCGGTCTCGTGCTGCAGCCGCTTCAGCTCGATCTGCATTTCCTTGCGCAGCTTGAAGT
>NZ_SUEO01000170.1:4039-13689 GCF_004962925.1 Mesorhizobium sp.
AGCACCTTCGGCTGCGGCGCCAGCGCCCGCGCCAGCGCCACGCGCTGCTGCTGGCCGCCCGATATCTGGCTGGTGCGGCGGCCGCTGAGCGCTTCCATCTTGACCAGCTTCAGCATCTCGGCGACCCGCGCCTTCACTTCGGCTTTGGGCTTGCCGAGCATTTCGAGGCCGAAGCCGATGTTCTCGGCCACCGTCATATGGGGAAACAGCGCATAGTTCTGGAACACGGTGTTGACCGGCCGCTTGAATGGCGGCAGCGGCGCGATGTCCTGGCCATGCAGCAGTATCTCGCCGGCGCTCGGGAAATCGAAGCCGGCAATCAGCCTCAGAAGCGTCGTCTTCCCGCAGCCGGACGGGCCAAGCAGCGTGAAGAACTCATTTTCGCGGATCGACACCGAAACCGTGTCGAGAGCGGCGACCTGTGACTCCCCGGTACCGAATACCTTGCGGACGCCACGAATTTCAATTGCACTTTTACCCGGTTGTTCCGGCACGATTACCCCATTCTTGTGTCCGCTCTTTATGGCGGATCCAGTTCCCACTCGATTGTCAGCACACGGCGCATAGCTTGGCAAGCATACATCTGAATGTCGATTCAGAACGCAATTACCGTGCCACCGTCATGCCTGATAGGTGATCTTGCCGCCGCAGATCGTCGTCACCGGCCGCACCGTATGCAGCGCTTCCGGCGCGGTCGTCTCGATATCAGCTGAGAGGACCACGAGATCGGCCATAAAGCCTGGCTTCAGGCGGCCCTTGCGATGCTCCATGAATTCGGCATAGGCGCCTTCCACCGTGTAGCCGCCGAGCGATTCTTGCAGCGAGAAGCTCTGGTCGGGATCGCCGTCTGCCCATGGTTTGCGCAGCACTGCCGCTTGAATGCCCAGGATCGGATCGATCGGCGACACCGGCCAATCCGAGGCGAAGACGACGCGCGCGCCGGCATTCTTCAGCGTCCGCCACGCATAGCTCAGCGGCCAGCGGGCTGGCCCGATGCGCGACACCGTCGGCTCCAGCGGCAAGCCCACGCTGCCCGGCGGATGCGGCGGCTGCATCGAGGCAATGACGCCAAGCTTTGCGAAGCGCGGCACGTCGGCGGCGGCGATCACCTCGATGTGCTCGACCCGATGCCGGCTGTCGCGCTTGCCGTTTTGTTTCTGTGCCGCCTCGTAGCCGTCGAGCACGGCGCGCACGGCGCCGTCGCCGATCGAGTGCACCGCCATCTGCAGCCCGCGCCTGTCTACGGCCACGGCAAGGTCGATGAATTGCTGCGGCGTGAAAAGCGGCTCGCCCAGCCAATCCGGACGGTCAGCATAGGGCTCGACCATCACTGCCGTCCATGAATCGAGCACCCCGTCATAGAACACCTTGACCATGCCCGACGACAGCCATTCGCCCTTGTAGCGCTCAGCCATCGCCGACGCCTTGTCGAGTATGTCGAGGGTCATGAAATTCTTGTAGTGGAACGGCACCTGCACGCGGCACAGCAAACCGCCTTCGGCCTCGATCTCGGACAGGAGTTCGAGCTGGTGCAAATTGCCGTCCATGTTCTGGATCGATGTAATGCCGTGCCTGGCGCACCATTCCAGCCCGCGGCGCATGATCGCCCGGTCGGAGGCCTGCTCCGCCGGCGTCGGCTTCGGGTCCGGCTCGCCGCCAGTGGCCAAACCGAGCCGCACGCGATCCTCGCCGGCCAGTGCGATCAGCGGCCCAAAGGCCTCGCCCTCGCGCAATTCGCCGCTGGCCAGCCCGTCGTCGCCCATGACGATCTCATTGCCCGGGCCAAGCTGCTTGCCTCTAAGCAGGCCGGCCCGTTCCAGCGCCTTGGTGTTGGCCCACATTGTGTGGTGGTCCGGCGCCGCCATGACGAAGGGCCGGTCCGGCAGGATGCGGTCGAGGTGATGGCGGCTGACCCGCTCAGTCGCGGACAGGATGGTGTAGTCGGCGCCTTGCGCCTGCAGAATGGGCAGGTCCGGTCGAATTGCGGCATAATGGCGCACAGCGCCGGAAAGAGCCTCGAAACCATGGACCCCCATCAGTTGGAGGTGATCGAGCTCGGCCGCGCCGGCGAAAAGATGCATATGCGCTTCGATGAAGCCGGGGACGACCGAGCCGCCGCCGGCATCGATGACGCGCGTGCCGGGGCCTTTGTGCTCCAGCACGGTCGCGCGATCTGCGATCGCAATGATTTCGCCGCCCTTGATGGCTATGGCTTCGGCGCGGGGGTTATCGGGATCCATCGTCAATATGCTGGCGTTCTCGACGATCAGATCGGCCGATGGCGGCATAATGTTCTCCCGTTTGAGCTTAGGCTAGCAGAGTATTGGCGTCTGGCAAGCCGTCCGCTGCCACTCGTAACAACGATCTGGAATGCCTCTTGGCGGCGCTGAAACTCTCTGCCACAAAGCGGTCTGTCAATGACAGATACGCAACTCGAAGAGCGAGACGGGCCCGTAAGATGAAGACTGTTTTCTCCCCTCTCCACGCCGGTCATGCCGGCAACTTCGAACTCATTTCGGGCGCCATCGTGCCGGCATTCGAGAAGCCCTCGCGCGCCGAGTTCATCAAGGCGAGGGTGGAGAGCGAAAAGCTCGGCCCGATCCTGCTACCCGACACCCACGATCTCGCTGCCGCCGGGAAGGTGCATGCCGGCGACTACATCGATTTCCTGCCGACCGTGTGGCCGCTCTGGGAGACGTCCGGCCGGACGGGCTCGGCCATCCCCTTCACCTGGCCGACGCGCGGCCTGCGCGGCGATGTGCGCCCCAGAACCATCGATGCGCTGCTTGGCTTTTACTCCTTCGACGGCGGCGCCACTTTCGTCGAAGGCACCTGGGAGGCGATCAAGTCGTCCTATGACGTGGCGCTGACCGCGGCCGCCCTGGTCAAGGCTGGCGAGGCATCCGCCTTCGCGCTCTGTCGTCCGCCCGGCCATCACGCCGGCGCTGCCTTCATGGGCGGCTATTGCTATATCAACAACGCCGCCGTTGCCGCGCAATGGTTCCGCGACCAGGGCGCCAAGCGCGTCTCGATCCTCGATGTCGACTACCATCACGGCAACGGCACGCAGGAGATCTTCTACCGCCGCGACGACGTGCAGGTGCTGAACCTGCATGGCGACCCGATGACCGAATATCCATTCTTCCTTGGCCATGCCGACGAACGCGGTGCCGGCCCCGGCGAGGGCTTCAATGTCAACTATCCGATGCCGTTCGGCACCTCATGGGACGCCTGGAATGCGTCGCTGGAAGACGCCTGCGCGAAACTTGCGGCTTACGCTCCCGATGTCGTCGTCGTTTCGCTCGGCGTCGACACGTTCGAGAAGGACCCGATCAGCAAGTTCAAGCTGAAAAGCGCCGACTATCCCAAGATCGGCCGCCGCGTCGCCAGGCTCGGCCTGCCGACGCTGTTTGTTATGGAAGGCGGGTATGCCGTCGAGGAAATCGGCGTCAACGCCGTCGGCGTGCTGACCGGATTCGAGGATCGGTAATGCATGTCGGAGTCTGCCCTCGGGCGTTTGATCCGAGAGAGCGCAGCGGTTTTGGGCAACGACATTCGTAGAAATTTAGTAGGCAGCGGGCACAAAGTCTGCCACCTCACCGAAGCGCTTCACGCCGCCTGCAAGGACGCCCGCTGACCTGTTCCGACCTTCGCTATCCTGTTGTTGGACCATGATCTTCTTTGAAAAGGCGTTCGCCCTTTGCAAAGTGATGCTCTACTTTGAAGGGACGGTATGAGGGACCGATTCACCGGAAGAAGGCAGCATTGAAGTCGGGGAAGCATCCATGATCGACGACGAGCCGGACAGTGAACGCGTCTCGGCGCTGGCGCCGTTCCGGCACGGCATTTTCCGCGCCGTATGGTCCGCCAGTCTTGTCTCGAATTTCGGCGGCTTGATTCAGGGCGTCGGCGCCGCCTGGATGATGACCACGATTGCCACCTCGCCCTATCAGGTCGCGCTGGTTCAGGCTTCGACCACCTTGCCGATCATGCTGTTTGCGCTGGTTGCCGGTGCGATAGCCGACAGCTTCAACCGGCGCAAGGTCATGCTGATTGCCCAGATCTTCATGCTGGTCGTCTCGGTTCTGCTGACAGTGTTCACCTACCTTGGCTTGATAACGCCGTGGACGCTGCTTGCCTTCACCTTCCTGATCGACAGCGGCACGGCGCTCAACAACCCGTCGTGGCAGGCGTCGGTCGGCGACATGGTGCCGCGCGCCAAGCTGCCTGCGGCCGTCGCGCTCAACTCGTTAGGCTTCAACCTGACGCGCAGCGTCGGCCCGGCGATCGGCGGCATCATCGTTGCCGCCGCAGGTGCCGCCGCGGCCTTTGCCGCCAACGCATTGAGCTATGTCGGGCTCATCATCGTGCTGGCCCGCTGGAAGCCGGACCTGCCGGCCTCGACACTGCCGCGCGAGACGCTGGGCGCGGCGATGGGCGCCGGCCTGCGCTACGTCGCCATGTCGCCCAATATCGGCAAGGTGCTGGTCAGGGGTGCGGCTTTCGGCTTCAGCGCCGGCGCGGTTCTGGCGCTGCTGCCGCTGGTGGCGCGCGATGTCGTCAAGGGTGATGCCTTGACCTACGGCATCACGCTCGGCGCTTTCGGTATCGGTGCCGTCGGCGGCGCGCTGATCAGCGTCCGGCTAAGGCAGATCCTGTCCAGCGAGACGATGGTGCGTATGGCATTCGCCGGCTTCGCGCTCTGCGCCTTCAATGCCGCCGTCAGCGACCACGCCTGGCAGACGTCGCTCGGACTGCTTGTCGGCGGCGCTTGCTGGGTGATCGCGCTGTCGCATTTCAACGTCACGGTGCAGATGTCGACGCCACGCTGGGTGGTCGGCCGGGTGCTCTCGGTCTATCAGACGGCGACCTTCGGCGGCATCGCGCTCGGCAGCTGGATTTGGGGTGTCGTCGCCGATGCGCATGGCGCCGAATTGGCGCTGGTCGCGGCTGCTGTCGCGATGCTGGCGGGCGGTGCGATCGGCCTCTTGCTGCCCTTGCCGCAGCAAGCAGTGCTCAACCTCGATCCCACCAACCGTTTCAAGGAGCCGCATCTCGCGCTCGACCTCAAGCTGCGCAGCGGGCCCATCGCCATCATGATCGAGTACATCATCCGCGAGGAGGACGTGCCGGAGTTCCTGGCCACCATGGCCGAACGCGGCCGCATCCGACGCCGTGACGGCGCCCGCAACTGGACGCTGGCGCGCGATCTTGAAAATCCCGCAATATGGATCGAGCACTATCACACGCCGACATGGCTCGAATACATCCGCCACAATAAGCGGGCCACCCATGCCGATGCCGTTATCGGCGAGCGCATACGCGCGCTGCACAGCGGCGACGAGCCGCCGCGCGTCCGCCGCATGATCGAGCGTCCGACAACCGCCGGCACGGCGATCGTCATGCCTAAAGGCCCGATCGAGCATTAGGCCCAGCCGGTGTGTCCAGTTGGATGAGCAAAGGACACTCCAGTCCACGCTCTAACCTGATGGGTCGTCTCAGGATGCAGCGCGCAAGCTGGTGCGGACGCGCCGCCTGCTTGTGGCGCGGGCCTTCTCCGCCACGACACCGGTGATCTCGACCACGCCATCCTCACGCGGTCTGGCGTTTGTGACCTTGTGGAGACGCTCATAGGGCAACAGTTCCTTGACCCGAGCATCGAGCAACGCGACTTCGGCTCGCAGGTCCTCGCATTCCTGCCTCTGGACATCGAACTGTATTTGCTCGGATGCCTGCTGCAGGGAAAGCTGCGAAAAATTCGCGCTCACCGTCGAAAGGTGCATCTTGTCGTTTTCGTTCTCCTTTCTGAGAGCAGACAACCTTTCCTCCGCAATTTGCTTTTCGGCCACAGCGTCGCTCCATTGAGCCTTGAGCTTGGCGATCTCGCTGGCGGCTTCACTGTTCTCGTTCAAGGCAACCTCCAATCGCGATTGGAGGTTGCGAATTTCGGAACGCAGGCCGCCGATCTCCGCGAAACTACGCGCACGCTCGGCTTCCCTGTCACCTTCCATGATACGGGCCGCTTCCGTCATTTCCGACAGCTTCGCTTGCGCGACATCGAGCGATTTCTGCAGCCGCATTTCCTCTTTCTCGCTCTTGCCAAGCGCAGCCAGCAGTTCCGAAAGTCGCGCCGTCTCATTGGCATGAATCGTCGAGAGTTCATCCAGCCTGTGCCGCGCCTCAACTTCACGTTTCAGCGCCTTGTCGAGGTCGATCGACAGGCTGACATGTTTTTCCCGCAGTATCTCGTTCTCGCGCGAGCATCTGTTGGCCTCGGCGGTTCTGGCCGAAAGCGTTGTGACGAGGTCGCCGAACTCGGCTTCGCGTTCTGCGCTCGCATTGCCTGCCACGACGAGCTCCAACCTTGCTGCAGCCAGCGCACAGCGAAGTGCCTCCTTGTCCTCGACCAGGCCTGTCTCGCGCTGCTGCAGGGCCTCGACAGCGCTTTCACGCTCGCGCTGCTTTCTGGTCGCATCGTGGAGCTGCTCCGACAGCACTCTTTGCTGGGTGGTCAGGCTGACATTTGCCAGTTCCAGTTCGTTGGCGCGAAGAATGTCCCCGTGAAGCAGCTTCAGGAATTCGCCTGTCAGATGATGCGAAGTCGCGATCTCCGACAGTTTTGTATTGATCTCCTCCAGATAGTCCCGCGCATCGTCAAAGAGCCCGTCGACGGCATTCAACGCAGCCAGTCGGGTTTGTGTGTGGGAAGTCAGCCGTCGAGCGGTCTCGCCCGCATCGTCATCGGGCTGAGAGTTGTCATTCCTTGCCGCGAGATTCTCATCCGGGACGGCCTCCAACGGCGACTGGTCGTCTAGGTTGAGACACTCATCGAACGCGTCCGCCAAATCGGCTTCGAGCTCCTTGAATGCTCTGTCCACCTTCTCGGCACGCTTCATCAGACTTTTGATTTTCATGACTGAACATCCCCCTCGTGCAGTGCCATCATGGGGTCTTGATACTCGCCTCCCGGATACGGGTTCATCCTATCTCCCCTGACGCGGTCGCCGCGTGAGATGACCGCTTTAGAATCTGCTGTCATGGCCCGTTTTACACCACTCTGAGCGCAGGGGGCCGAGTCCACGCTAGGGACAGGCTTGACCACTGTCCTCGTCTGTTTGAATGACGCAAACCGTGTAACTGCCCTGATTGTAGCCGGCTTTGGAAACAACCCACCGGAGGAACGTCCGCCAGAGTTTCAGATTTTGGGGTCCCGACGGCTACTGACCGCCGCGATCATCGTCGTGCTTCCTTGTTGTTGACGACGCGAGAACCCGGCCGGCTGCTCGATAAGCCTAGCCCTCGCCCGACAGATCCCGCCTTGCCTTGTCGAGTTCCTCGGCATAGCGCCGCATCAGGTGGCCTTCGGTCAGCAGCCCGACGACGACGCGGTTCGTGAAATCCTCCACGACCGCGAGTTCCTCGGCGCCGGCGCGCTGAAAGGTCTCGGCGGCCGACTGCACGTTCATGGTTGGCACCAGCACGGCGTCCTTGAACCTGGCCAGCGACAGCACTGGCGTCTCGCCGTCGGACAGATCGCTGTGCAGCGCGGCGACGATGAGCACGCCCATATAGCGCTGGCCGTCATCCACTGCGATGACGCGCTGGGCCGAACCAAGCGGCACCTCCTTGCGGAATGTCGCAAGCGTCGCAGAGGCATCGATAGTGCGGACATCCTTTCGCATCATGCTTCCGACTGTCAGGCTGCGCATCCAGCCGACATCATGCGCGCTGCGGATCGTCTCGCCGCGCAGGTGGAAACGCCATGTCGAGAAGGAATAGCCAAAGGTTTCGCGCACCAGGATCGCCGCCATGATCGAAGCCGCCAGCACCACTCCGGTGAGTGTCAGATCGCGGGTCGATTCCAGCGCCAGGAACGTCATCGTCAACGGACCGCCGACGACGCCGACGGCGAGCGACGTCATGCCGACGACAGCCGCGACTGCGGGATCGATGCCGGTCGCCGGCGAGACGACGGCCATGACCTCGGCGAACATCTTGCCGAGCAGAGCACCAAGAAACAGCGATGCGAAGAACAGTCCGCCGCGGAAGCCCGAGCCGAGCGAGACGGCCGACGCCGCCAGCTTGAGCAGGAAAACACTGGTCACCACGGCCAGCCCGTAGTTCATCGCGAATTCGCGATGCAGCGCGCCGTGGCCGCTGGACAGGACCTGCGGCGTGATGAGCCCCAGGAGCCCGACGATGCAACCGCCGATGAAGGGGCGCAGAGAGGCATCGATCGACAATCGCGCGAAGCCGCGTTCGACCAGTGTCACCAGATGCATGACCGCTATGGAAGCGCCGCCGCCCATTAGGCCCAGCAGCAGGAACGGCAAATACTGGCTGGCGGTGAGCTCCGGCAGACCGGAGAGCTCCAGCGGAAACGGAACGCCGCCAAAGGCCTCGGCGGTCAGCGAAGCGCAGATTGCGGCGGTCATGACAGGCGCGACATTGGCGACCGAGTAGACGCCGATGACCAGCTCGAAGCCGTAGAATGCCCCAGTCAACGGCGCATCGAAGGCAGCGGCGATCGCGCCGGCCGCACCACAGCCGACCAGGATGCGGACATCGTTGCGGCGCAGCCTGAAGAACCGCGCCAGCCGCGACGCCAGGCCGGAACCGACCTGCGTGTAGCCGGCCTCCAGCCCGACTGACGCTCCGAAGCCGCTCGAAATCATCGTCTGTCCGGCAATGATGAAGGTGTCGGTCAGCGACATGCGCCCGCCATAGAGCGCGTTGGCTTCGATCGGATCGACCGGGGTGCGGAACTTTCGCACTCTCAGCCAGATCACCGTCAGCCCGAGCAGGATACCGCCGATCGCCGGTATCAGCGCCTGCACCGGCTTCTCGAGCGAAAACATCGCCGAAAGCCGTCCGCCCGGCTGAACGCCGAACAGCAGTTCGTGCAGGTATAATACCAGCTCGCTCATTCCCGTGACCAGCGCGCCAGCCATTACGCCGACCAGGCCGGCCAGAATGACGACGACGATGCCGCGCGCTTCGAGCAGCGGCAGCGATCTGATCAGCACCGCGCGAAGCCGGCGGGCATAGACTTTTGGGTCGTTTCTGGAAAGCACCGGAGCGGCTCGCCGAAATTCATGGGGAGTGGGCCTGATACGCTGGGCGACATCGCATGGCAACCGCAACGCCGGCCGCCACAGGTAGTGTGGACGGCCGGCTTCGCTGCGGCGATAAAACCCATCTCCATCTCGGTGAACCGCGTTGACGTAAACGTCAACCCAAAGCTATATGCGCCAGCGACCGTGATCGCGAAATTCACAAGGCGGCGATTTCGGCCAGATCGAAACGCCTCAGTACCAATGTGCGACAAACGCAACGAGACGAGGAGAACGGCCATGGGCGTTCAGGAAATTGCCGACAAGATCAGCGCGCGCGTGGCGAGTGCCGGGTTCGACCGTTCCGTGAAGTTCGATACCGGCGGTGACGGTGTCATCGTCATCGACGGCGCTGATGTGTCGACCACCGACGCGCCGGCCGACTGCACCATAAAGCTTTCGCTTGACGATCTGGAGTCGCTGATCGCAGGCGATCTCAACCCGACCATGGCGTTCATGTCCGGCAAGATAAAGGTCGAAGGCGACATGAGCGTCGCCATGGCGCTGAGCCAGTTGATCGGCTGATCCACTCAAGCC
>NZ_SUEO01000171.1:0-1802 GCF_004962925.1 Mesorhizobium sp.
TCGCAGCCACGGCACGGTGCTGGTCTGCTGCGCGCTTGGCTTCCAGCGCAGCAGACCAGCACCGTGCCGTGGCTGCGAGCCGCTTCGATCGCCGCCACCGCTTGCGCTTGCGCTTCTGGCGACGGCGGCAAAAGATCGACCATGGCGACACTCGTCCAGCGACAGGTCACGCCGCGCGGCCTTTCCAGCTCGCCGGCAAGGTCGATCACCGTGCCGAAAGTGTCGGCCTCGGCAGCTGTCGGAAAGCGGCCGAGGAAGACGCCGTCGGCAACCGTGATCTGCGCCGGCAGCTTGCGCGTCCATATCAATACATTGATCCTTGCGCCAAGCCGGTAAGGCAGCAGCAAAATACGGCTGGCCAGCGAGGCGCTGCCATTGGCCGCTTTCTGAAACACCTTGGCGCCGGCCCCGGCATAGGCGAAGGCGACGATGGCCAGCGCCAGTGTGGGCCACAAAAGGATGAGCCATTTCGCCGAGACGAAGGCGCCGGCAACGGTGCCGGCCAGCGCCAGCGCTGCGCCAAGCGCATAGAACCGAGCCAACCGCCTGGCCTTGGCATCGGCGGCCAGGTGGAAGCCGGCGAACGGCAATTCGCCCTCGCGCGGGAACAGCCACAGGGCGAAAAAGCCGAGCAGCGCGCCTGTCGGGATGTCGATGACATGGTGCTGCCATGTCGTCAGCACCGAAGCGCCGATCAGGAGACACCAGGCATGCCAGACGGCCCTGACGATGCCGGGCAGCCTATGGCGCCAGTGATCCCAGATGATGACCAGCAGCGCGATGTGCAGCGACGGCGCCTGGTTGAACGGCTTGTCGAAGCCGCCGAGCACCGCGAACATGAAGCCCGGCAGGCCGGATGTTTGCGGCCGCATGAAGGTCGCCGTCAGCGGGAAGACGATGAAGCAGGCGACGGCGACGATCTGCGCGGTGAGATAGCGGCCGGCGAGACGGTCGACGCCGCTCTTGGTGTCGTTCAACAGCAGCGACAGGCCGTAGAACAGGTTGATCGACCAGTAGGGAACGATCGTCCAGGCGATGAACGGGACGGCGCGCTCCCAGGCGAAGACGATGCTGCCGACATCGTCGCGCTGCGACGCCAGCCAGTTGGCGAAACCGTAGGTCGCGTAGAAGAACGGCGCCAGAAACGTCAGCCACAATGCCGCTCGCAGCACGATTCCGGCGTACGGCTCGCGCGCAGGAGCAGAAAGGGCAGGGGCAGCGGCAGCGCCAAGGATAGGCACGACCATGCTCAGACGCGCCGCGCGACGGAAACGGTGAAGATGCCCCACTGGTCGATGCGCTGGTCGAGTTTTTCGAAGCCGGCGGCCGTCACCAGTTGGTCCATCTCGCCTTGCGTGCGCCGCCGCATCGCCCAAGCCTGGCCGCCGCGATGCGAAGTGAGGCTGCGCGCGATCATTTCGAGCTGCGGATGCCAGGGTTGGTTGGTATAGACAAGCAGGCTGCCGGGCTGCATCGCCTTGGCCAGCCCGTCCAGCGAGCGGGCGATCATGGCGTTGTCGGAAAACAATTCGTAAAGCCCGGAGACGATGGCGAGGTCCGGCGCTGGCTTCAGCCCGGCAAGCATTTGAGCGTCGAAGGCGTCGGCCTGGTGGAACGAGACGCTGGTCGGCAGGTGCTGCTCGGCGATCAGCTTGCAGCCGCGCGAAACGTTGAGCTCGGAGAAATCCTGCAGCCGCACGCTGGCCGGCGGCGCAGCGCATTTGGCGACGGCGTCGAGCACGTAGCGGCCGTGGCCGGCGGCGATATCGACGATATGGACCGGCCGGCCGGCCGGTCCATAT
>NZ_SUEO01000171.1:1812-6818 GCF_004962925.1 Mesorhizobium sp.
GCCTGAAGCGTCTCGGTGGCCGAGCCGATCAACTCTTCGAGATTGAGCTTGCGCTGGCGGATGCCGCGCCAGCCGATCGCATCGAGAAAGGCGCGGTCGATCATGCGGCCGAGCGGGCTGCTGCCCCGCGCCTCGTTCTCGTAGACATAGTCGAGCGTCGAGCCGGAATCGAAGCCGGTGGCAATGCCTATCTGCAGGCCTGATGACAGCCATGCGCCCATGCGGATCGAGGCACGGCTCATTGCCCAATAGAGGCCCCTTGGCGACAGCAGGGCGAGCGGCGAGGCGAGCCGGTCGGCTTCGTCGCGCGTGTAGCCCGCGCGGTCGGCCGTGGTCAGGTCGACCGACTTCGCTGGCGTCGCGAACTGTCTTTCGAGGAACGGCTTGATCAGGTCGAGCGCTTGGCTGCGGTCGCGTTCGCCCAGCGTGTCGTGGAAGAAGCCGGGCAGCACATGCCGTTGCTTGGCCGAGCTGGCAAGATTGACGAAGAACTCGTGCTGCGGTGCGTGCCGCACCACCCAGTCGCTGCCCGAGATCAGCAATTGCGTCGGCACAGTGATGGCGCGGGCATCCGAGACGATACGCGCGGCGTGGTCGTAGAGCTCGACCAATATATTGGAAGCGATCGGCCGCGTGATCAGCGGATCGGCCTCGAAGGAAGCGATGCGCTCGGCGTCATGCGTCAGGAATTTGGCCTTGACGTAGGAGTTGACGAAGAAGCGCCCCTTGATCTTCTGCCACAGCGCAATGCCTTGCTTGGCGAAGGGCACGTAGAGCTTGACCGAGAAGGCCGGAGAGGCCAGCACCAAGGCGCGAATCTGCGGCGCATAATCATGCACCCAGGCGGCGGCGAGCACGGCGCCGAAGGACTGCGCGATCAGCGCGATGTCACGCTGACCAAAACCGTCCTTGCCGATCTCGCGCACGATACAATCGATGTCGCGCACAAGTGCTGCAAAGGACGGCGCGTAGCCACGCTCGCCGGCCGAGCGGCCATTGCCGCGCGCATCCCAGGCGTAGAAGGCATGGTCGGGCATGTCGAGTTCGTCGACCAGATGCGCCATGCGGCCGCCATGTTCGTGGCCGCGGTGGAACAGCAGAACCGCGCCCTTGGCGGGTTGCCCGACAGCCGGCCAGTAGCGGTAAAAGATCTCGGTGTCGTCATGGCTCTTGAAGACGCGCTCTTGCGCCACCCGCTTGAGGTTTGCCAAAGCGGCAGCGGCGGCAATCGTCTGTTCATGAAGCATATTTTTCCCCTGGCGGACGCGACCGGAATTTCAGTCGCCGCTCCCGTTAAGGCCGCTGCGTATCCGGTTGATGGCGGTCACCACCGAGAGTGTAGCCATGGCCGGAAACACAAACGGTGCGATCGCCGCGATCCACAGGCCGCAGGCGATGAGAAAGGCGATGATGCCGAGCGCCAGCGCCCGGTCGCTCTTGCCGAACGGCCCGGCATAATTGCGCCCCGTGCCGGCCGCTATGCCGAGCACGCCGGCGAACTCCACGATGATCGCCGCGATGGCGAAAGCGACGACGCCCCAGGCTGGGAAGATGGCGGCAAAGGCCAGGATCAGCGCGAGGTCCGAGACGACGTCGCAGAGTTCGTTGAGGTACATGCCAAGCTTCGAGGCCTGACCATGCTCACGCGCCAGCATGCCGTCGATGGCGTTCAGCGCCATGCGCGCAAACAGCACCACCGGCATCAGCAGGAAGACCGCGCGATGGCCGGCAAGGGCCGCGACCAGAATGCCGGTGGCTACCGACAGGGCGGTGGCCAGCAGCGTGATCTGGTTGGCGGTGACGCCGGCCAGGGCCAGCCGGTCGGCGAGCGGCCGCAGCTTGGCCTGGAAGGCCGGTTTCAGCGCATAAAGCGTCGGCATGTGCGGAACCCCCCGGCCACAACATAGTGCAAAAGACGATGATCAATTGGCGCGCAAGACGCAAGGGCTGCGAGCGGTTGTACATTACCGTTTTCGCGAAAACGGTAACAACCTTGCTTAAAGCTGCGCAGGATACGGACCGGAATCACCTATCGGCAGTCGGCATTTTCCGTCCCGAGGTAGCCCTCCCGATGCACGCGCAGCGGCCGCCATCATGCCCGATCGAAACAGCCCCCTGCGGTTGGTCGCAGCGGCAGGGCCACTTCAAAATGAGAACTTTACAAATATTCGTATATATGTGAAGTTATGTCCACCAAAGGACCACCCATGACAGTCAATCGTTTCGCCACGCGCCTGAATTCCTTTGCCTCGCGGCCACAGGCCGAATGGCCGGATCTTGTCGGCAAGCCGTCCATGCTGCAGATGGCGGCGCGTGCGGCGAAGGTTGCGGGGCTGACCGACCTCGACCTCAACTTTCCCGATCATGTCGATGAAAAACCTGCGGAAATGGCGCGAAAGCTCGGCGATCTCGGGCTTTCGATCAATGGTTTCGCCATGCGTTATTATTCCAACCCGGCCTTCAAGCTCGGCGCCTTCACCAATCCGGATCCCGCTATTCGCCGCGAAGCCATCGACCTGACCAAGGCCGGCATCGACGCCGCGCGTCAGGCCGGCTCCGGCCTGATGACATTGTGGCTGGGCCAGGACGGCTTCGATTATGCGTTCCAGGCCGATTACGCGACACTGTGGCAACACGAAATCGATGGTATCCGTGAAGTTTCGGCGCATGATCCGGACTGCCAGATCAGCCTGGAATACAAACCCAACGAGCCGCGCTCCTACAGCCTGATGCCGGATGCGGCGACGACATTGCTGGCGATCCGCGAGATCGGCCTGCCCAATCTCGGCGTGACGCTCGATTTCGCCCATGTGCTCTATGCCGACGAGCAGCCGGCCTTTGCCGCCGCACTCGTGGCGCGCCACAGCAAGCTGCTCGGCGTGCATCTCAACGATGGCTACGCCAAGCGCGACGACGGCCTGATGGTCGGCGCGGTGCATACGTTGCAGACGATCGAGCTGCTCCGCCAGATCCGCCGCGATGGCTATGCCGGTGCCATCTACTTCGACACGTTCCCTGACATGACCGGGCTCGACCCGGTCCAGGAATGCGAAGTCAACATCGCCACCGTCAAGCGCATGCTGCGCGTCGTCGATCGGCTGGAAAAGGACAACCGCCTGTCCACCGCCGTCGACCGTCAGGACGCGGTCGCGTCGCAGGCCATCATCCAGGAAGCCATGCTCGGGCCGGACAGCTGAAGCTCCGGCGGCATAGACCGTTTTTCAACAAGGGAGGAAAGACCATGAAATTTCTGCCTGCCACCGCCACCGCTGCACTGATGGCGCTGTCCATCGGTTCGGCGTTTTCCGCGGACCTCGCGCCGCTCAATTCCGACACCGAGAAGGATCGCATCGACTGGTCGCAGCTCGAGGCCAAGTTCGGTGCGTTCCCCAAGCTGCCCGACGGCACCAAGGCGGGCGCCGTCTCCAAGACGCTGACCAACGAATACTGGCGCTCGCTGGGTGAGGGCTACAAGTCGTTCGGCGACCGCGTCGCTGTTCCGGTCGTCTACCAGGCGGCGCAGAGCGAGGGCGACCAGCTCGGCCAGCTCACCATCGCCGAAGGCCTGGTCACGCAAGGCTACAACGTGCTTCTCGTCTCGCCGCAGACCGACTCCAACCTGCAGCCGATCATGGAGCAGGCCAAGGCCGCCAATGTGCCGGTGGTCAACGTCAATGACGCGGTCATCCCGCAGGCCGAGCACTATGTCGGCAATGTCCAGCGCGACAATGGCGTGCGCGTCGCCAAATGGTTCATCAAGAACCGGCCGGACGGCGGCAAGGTCGCCATCGTCGAAGGCCAGGCCGGCGTCTATGCCGCCGTCCAGCGCACCGACGGCTTCAAGACCACGATCACCGAAGCCGGCAAGTTCGACGTCGTCGCCAGCGTCCCCGGCAACTGGGATCGCCAGACTTCCTATGACGCGGCCACCAACATCCTGCAGCAGCACCCCGACCTGATCGGCTTCTATGCCAACAATGACGGCATGGCGCTGGGCATCGTCGAGGCGGTCAAGGCCGCCGGCCTGCAAGACAAGGTCGCCGTCTTCGGCACCGACGGCATCTCCGACGCCTATGCCTCGATCCGCGCCGGCGAGCTGACCGGCACCGTCGATAGCTTCCCGGTGCTGACTGGCGAGGTGGCGCTGGAATCGGCGCTGCGACTGGTGGCCGGGCAGAAGCTGCCGCGCGTCGTCGCCACGCCGCAGGCGCTGATCACCAAGGACAATGCCGACCGCTATTCCGGCGCCGGCGACGCCGTGCGCAACGCGCTGCTCGAGGACGCGGCAGCGGGCAACTAAGACGGGACAACAACCGGGGCTGTTGCGTCCCCCTCATCCGGCCGCTTCGCGGCCACCTTCTCCCCGCTGGGGAGAAGAGCAGGACGCCGACGCTGGCGATCTCCTCTCCCCTCGGGGAAAGGTCAGCCGAGCGAAGCGGAGGCTGGGTGAGGGGGTCTTTGACAGACCGCTTGGAGAACGAACCATTGTCACCCCGGCTGCAATTCGAGGGGATTTCCAAGGTCTTTCCGGCCGTGCGGGCGCTCTCTGATGTGTCCTTTTCGGTCGGAGCCGGCGAAATCCATGGCCTGCTCGGTGAAAACGGCGCCGGCAAATCGACGCTGCTGCGCATCCTGTCGGGGGTCTACAGGCCGACGGCGGGAAGCGTGCTGATCGACGGCAAGCCGGTGACGCTGAACAATCCGGTCGCCGCACGCGCTGCGGGCGTGGCCATGATCCACCAGGAATTGCAGCAGGTGCCGCGTCTCAGCGTCGCCCAGAACATGTTCCTCGGCCATCCGCTGACGCGTGGCGGCATCTTCGTCGCACGGCGCGAGCAGGAACGCCGCGCTGCGGAAGCCCTTGCGGCCATCGACCCGACGATCGATCCGGCAGCGCCGCTCGGCAGCCTGAAAGTCGCGCAGCGGCAGATCGTCGAGATTGCCCGGGCGCTGCTCGATCGCGCGCGCATCGTGGCGATGGACGAGCCGACATCGAGCCTGACGCC
>NZ_SUEO01000171.1:6828-7199 GCF_004962925.1 Mesorhizobium sp.
GCCGAAGTCATTGCCGGCCTGACCCGCGACGGTGTCGCGGTCGTCTATGTCTCGCACAAGCTGGACGAGGTGTTCGGCATCTGCCAGCGCGCCACCATAATGCGCGACGGCGTCGTGGTCGGTTCCGTCGATCTCGCGCAGGTGTCGGAAAAAGCCGTCGTTTCAATGATGGTCGGCCGCGAGCTTGCCCAGGAACAGCACCGCTCGCACACCTCAAGCGAGGTCAGGCTAAGCGTGCGTGGCCTCGCCTCGGCGACCAAGGTTCGTGACGTATCTTTCGACCTGCATCGTGGCGAGGTGCTGGGCATTGCCGGCCTCGTCGGCTCGGGCCGCACCGAACTGCTGCGGCTGCTGGCCGGCGCCGACCGCGC
>NZ_SUEO01000171.1:7209-13632 GCF_004962925.1 Mesorhizobium sp.
CAACAGGCGCGATCGAGATCGACGGCAAGGCGGTAAAACTTTCAAGTCCGCGCGACGCCATCGCCGCCGGCATCGGCCTGGTGCCGGAGGAGCGCAAGCGCGAAGGCATCGTGCCGCTGCGCTCGATCTCCAGCAACATGGCGCTGGCGTCGATGGGCGTGTTCGCGCCGCGCGGCGTCATCGATCACACAAGGCTGAAACGGGTCGCGGCCGAGAAGGTGAAGCGGGTCAATCTCAGGCCGTTCCTGCTCGACCGGCCGATCCGGCTGTTCAGCGGCGGCAACCAGCAGAAGGCGATCATCGGCCGCTGGCTGGCGGCGGGAACGCGCATCCTTTTGTTCGACGAGCCGACGCGCGGCATCGATGTCGGCGCCAAGGCGGAGATCTATCACTTGATCGAGGAGCTCGCCGCCGAAGGCCATTCGGTAATCGTGGTGTCGTCCGAGCTTCCCGAGGTGATCCGGCTCGCCGACCGCGTGCTGGTCATGCGCGACGGCACGGTCGCCGCCGAACTCGGCCGGACCGACCTTAGCGAGCAGGCGATCGCGGCGCACGCCATACCCCAATCGAAGACTCAAGGCGGCGCGGCGCAAAGCCATCGGGCCGGTGCATAACGGACAGGACCAGTGGATGACTGATATAACCGAACACACAGCAGCGCGGCCAAGGGCTGAATTCCTGCACCGGTTTTCCGTGCGCGACGCAGGCACGCTGATCGGCCTGGTGGTGATCCTCGCCGTCTTCGGTGTGCTGGTCCCGGGCTTCTTTGCCGAGCGCAACCTGATCAACATCCTGCAGCAATCGAGCATCAACGCCTGCCTAGCGCTGGGCATGACGCTGGTGATCATCTCGGGCGGCATCGACCTGTCCGTCGGGCCGACGGCAGCCCTTTCAGCCGTCATCTCGGCCTCGATGCTGGTCGCCGGCGTGCCATTTCCGCTGGCCATCGCCGCCGGCTTCGCCATCGGCCTCGTCTGCGGCCTGCTCAACGGCGTGCTGGTCGCCTATGTCGGGCTGCAGCCTTTCATCGTCACGCTGGGGACGCTGAGCACCTTCCGGGCGCTGGCGCTGATCTATACCGGCGGCAATCCGGTGCTCGGCCTGCCTGCCGGCTTCCGCGCCATCTTCAACGGCTCGCTGTTCGGGCTGCCGCTGGCGGTCATCATCGTGGCCGTGGTCGCGCTGATCGCCTGGGTTATCCTCAAGAAGACGCCGTTCGGCGAATATCTGCTCGCCGTCGGCGGCAATGAGGAGGCCGCCTACATAGCCGGCGTGCCGATCGCCCGCACCAAGATCGCCGCCTACATGATTTCGGGTCTGCTGGCAGCCCTTGCCGCGCAGATCCTGATCGGCCGGCTGGGTGCCGCCGAGCCCATCCTAGGCAATCTCTGGGAGCTCGATGCGATTGCTGCGGCGGCCATCGGCGGCGCCTCGCTGATGGGCGGCAAGGGCAGCGTCGTCGGCACCATCTTGGGCGCCGTCATCCTCGGCACCATGCGCAACGGTTTGACGCTGATGAATGTCCAGTCCTTCTATCAGCTCCTGGCAACTGGCCTTATAATCCTCGCCGCGATGCTTATCGATCGCGTGACGAGGGGACGTGGATGACCTTGACCAGCCTGGATCTGAAAGCAGTAGGACCGCGGATCCGCATGATGATGCCGCATCTGACGCCGCTCGAGGCCAAGGTGGTGGAAACCGTCTTCGGGAGGCGCGGCTTCGACGAGACCATTCCGCTCAAGCAGATCGCCGAAGAAGCCGGCGTGTCGGAGGCGATGGTCGTGAAGATCGCCAAGAAGCTGGGCTTCTCCGGCTATCGCGACTTTCGCACCGCCGTCTATGAGTACAGCCGCCTGCCGACCGCCGAAATGCACCAGGAGCTGTCGGTCGACGACAGTTCGGCGGAGATCGTCCAAAAAGTGTTCCGCACCTCGATCCAGGCACTGGAGGAGACGCTGGCCATCCTCGACATGGACGATTTCGACCGCGCTGCCGATCTTCTCTACCGTGCCAAAAATCGGGATTTCTATGGCGTCGGCGGCTCGGCGCAGATCGCGCGCGACGTTTCGCACAAATTCCTGCGCATCGGCATCCGCGCATCCGTCTATGACGATTCGCACATGATGCTGATGTCGGCCTCGCTGCTCGGCGCCGACGACATCGCCGTCGGCTTCTCCCATTCCGGCAACACCAGCGCCGTCATCGACGCCATCCATCTCGCCCGCAAGAGCGGCGCGCGGACGCTGGCGATCACCAATTACGACAACTCGCCGCTGGCTGCAGTCGCCGACATCGTGCTGTGCTCGACCGCGCAGGGCTCGCCGCTGATGGGCGAGAACGCAGCGGCGCGCATCGCGCAGCTCAACATTCTCGACGCGCTGTTCGTGGCGGTGGCGCAGCGCGACTACCAGGCGGCAGAGCGCAATCTCGGCCGCACCATGTCGGCGGTGACGTCGAAACGCCGGGACAGGGGCGCATGACAACCGCGCTGGTGACCGTGTTCGGCAGCCTGCATTACGACATCATGGTCGAAGCCCCTGACCGCCCGCGCAAGGGCGAAACCGTCACCGGCCATGCCTGGCGGCCGAAGTGCGGCGGCAAGGGCGGCAACCAGGCAGTGTCCGCCGCGCGGGCCGGCGTGCGCGTAGCGATGATCGGCGCGGTCGGTGATGACGATTTTGGCCGCGCACTTCTCGACAATCTCGGCCGCTGCGGCGTCGACAGCCGCTTCGTACGGGTCGCGCCCGGCGCCGGCTCGGGCATGAGCGTGGCGATCTTCGACGACGGCGGCGATTATGGCGCGGTGATCGTATCAGGCAGTAATCTCACCTTGGGTGAAAAGGACATCGCTGAGGCGGCAGAAATGATCGCGCACACTTCGGTGCTTCTGCTGCAGAACGAGGTGCCGGAACCCGCCAACATTGCTGCCGCGCGGGCGGTGAGGAGACATGGCGGCCGCGTCGTGCTCAATGCCGCACCCGCTCGAAAACTGTCGGACGAATTGATCGCACTCATCGACATCGTGGTCGTCAACGCCATCGAGGCGGAATTTCTGGCCGGCGTTCCGGTCGTCGATACGCTCGAGGGTGCGGCCAGGGCGGCACGCATGCTGGTCGATTCCTACCCGGCCGCGATCGTCACCGCCGGCGGGGAGGGCGTCGCCTATTGCGACCGCGACGGTCAGGCGTTCGCGCTGGCGGCCATTCCGGTGAAGGTCGTCAGCACCCATGGCGCCGGCGATGAGTTCGTTGGCGCGTTCGCGGCAGGCCTTGCCCGGGGGCATCAGGTCGAGGCTGCCATCGCGGCCGCCAATGCCGCAGCGGCTTTGCTGGTCGCTACGCCGGAACGGGAGCGCGAGGCGATCTGAGACGAGCCCGCTGAGACGGGCCGCACCCCCACCCGTCTCAGCTATAGGGCGACCAGCATTGCTGGCGAGGGCCGGCCTAGGGCTGGTAGCTGTTGTCCCAGGCCGCGGTACGAGACATAGCGGTCGTAGCACCAGCGGACGTGCGCAGCGGCAAGCCGGACGGCAGGTCGCGGTGGCGGAGCGACGGTTGCCGCTGCAATCCCAGCGGCAAAGGCGGCGGCGGGGAACCAGTAGGAATTGTAGCGGCGGTCCGGCGGCTTCGACATCGCCGGGGAACTCTTTTGCGGTGCTTCGTCTGGCACGCGGCAGATGCGTAACAGTCCATGGAGAGCCATTTAATCGGAGGACGCGCGGCAGGGGTTCGCGGCCTAGGATTGTCACGTCCGGTTACTGCGACCGGCTCGGTCGTAAACATCGGTATTTTAGTGGAACCTAATTTAAATGACGCGGTTAAGCGTGCATGAGAGAGCATGAAATCCAGACTATTACTGAATACCGGATAGCGAACAATCAGCTGGCCGATGATCCGGTGATCGCTCTCGATATCGCGGAGCGGATATTACAGGCAGCCGAGAACGACAGGATTGGCTATATCGTCGTCAGAGCGGGGAACCCCGAAGCTGACCTCATCGAGAAAAGAGAGCCACAACAAATCAAGGCTACCACAGCCTTGTTCCACGATTTTGAAGTGTTGTTGCTTGTTCTTTATGCGGCTTATGCCCTTGTCGTGCTGGGTGTCACCGCTTTCGTGATGCTGGAATTGGCTCCTGTTTTGTAGACGTGTTCCAGCAGCTCATGTGAGCTAGCGTTTCTGCATTGTACCGGATGCGAGCGGGACTTTTCGCTCAGCTCCGACAAGCCGATAAAGTTCGACAATTGAAACGAAAGTCCGACGACGGGCTCCGTGGCCTGGGCGCCAGGAACGCCACGGCGCGTGGCTTGGCGCATCGCTGAACAAATGAAAGCCCGCGCCTCTGGCGGAGAGCGCGCGGGCCCGGTCGGGTTGCACTGCAGTAGGAGCCCGAAGGCTCCACTGCTCAAATACAATTGTTAGAAGTCCCTAATGTTCCGCATCAGCCGGATGAATGATGTAACCGCCCTCGCGAACGAGCACCCTGGCAGAAGATTCTTTTTCGCGTGAAGCAGTTGTGATTGCTTCTTTCCACCCCGGTCGCGGCGGGTTTAGGATTGCCATGCGCAGGAAGCAAGGCACGGTCATTTGGGCGGCGATTTTCGCGTCTGTCCTTGGCTTTGTGCTGTTGGTACTGATCCTGCAAATAGTCAGCCTGCTTGACTAGGCGCCGATCTGGCTCGTTTCGACGTCAGGGGAAATGTATTGTGGGCCGATTCCCGTGCTGTGCACAGACACTGCAGGCCGATGGCGGCAGTGCGCACCGCCACGACAAACCTTCAGGCAACAATGCGGGACTACCTGTTAGCCGCGCTGAAGAACGCCAAGGCAAAGCCTGCTGCAGGAAGTTGATGCGGTAGCGCTTGTTTTTCCAATGTATCCGTCCATCGGCGGACGGCTGGATTACAAGCGGTCGGGTGGCCGTATGCACCGACTGAGCGCAGCCGGGCGCGTGCGCGTCCGGCTGCCATGTTGTCAGTGCTTGCTCTTGCCGGGACTGACGGCACTGCCGCTGATGGCGATGCGCTTGGCCTTCGTCTGCGCGCGCTGGGTCTTGGGCAGCGTCACGCTGAGTACGCCGTTATGGAAGGCGGCATTCACCTTGTCCTCCTCGACCTCGTAGCCGAGCGGGATGCGGCGCTCGAAGCGGCCGTAGAACCGCTCGGAGAAGTACCTGTCCTTGTCCTCAGTCTCGGAACGCTTCTCGCCGCGCAGCGTCAGCACGCCGTCGTCGAGCAGCACCTCGATGTCCTTCTCGTCCATGCCGGGGATTTCGGCGGTCACGCGGACCTCCTTCTCGCTGTCGGAGATTTCAACGCTCGGCCAGTTGGCGCGCGCCGACGAAAATCCGCTGAGCGAGGGCATGCGCGTTTCGAAACCGCGGAACGCGTCGTCGATCATGCGGTTCATCTCGCGATGCAACGCCATGAACGGATCCCGGTCATCGTCACGATAGAAGCTGGGAACCGGGCTGTCCTCCCGGCCCCAGGGAATGAGATCACGAATAGCCATTGGTGTTCTCCTTTCTCGACTGGTTGTGCCAGGCGGCGCCAGACCCTCGCTCAGGCGGCCTGCTTCGGCTTCTCAACCTGCCCGGCCTTCGGCGCGCCGTCTTCCCTAGTGATCGTGATGCGACGCGGCTTCATCTCCTCGGGCACTTCGCGCACGAGGTCGATCGTCAGCAGGCCGTTGTTGAGCGAGGCGCCGGTGACCGTCATGTGATCGGCAAGCTCGAAGCGCCGTGTGAACGGTCGCACCGACAGGCCACGATGCAGATATTCAACCTTGTCCTGTTCCTTGCGCTCGCCCGAGACGATCAGAAGGTTGGGCTCGTGGCTGATGTCGAGATCGTCTTCGGAAAAGCCGGCGACGGCGATCGTCACGCGATAGCTGTGCCCGTCGCTTCGCTCGATGTCATAAGGCGGCCAGCTGTCGACAGTCTGAGGCGCGTTTTCCAGCAGGTTGAAGATGCGGTCGAAACCGATGCTCGACCGATAGAGCGGGGAAAAATCCGATGCGGTTCTCATAGCTACATCCTCCATAGAGCGACATAGTACGAGGGACGCCAAAGAGCTGGCGCTCCCTGGGTTCTGCCGGCCCCATTCGGCAACCGGCATTTTTTATTTGGTTATTGTCAGCCCGAAATCAAGACCCAGATTCTGTCCCGCTGCCAGATTTTTTGTTGCCAGATTGTGGCTGGCAATACCGGTTTCAACCTTCATTTGTGGGTCGCGCCGGTACGCCGCATGGAGGATATCATGACCATGACACGCGACGACATCATATCGGTGCTGGGCCCGGTGGACGACGCCGCCATCGCCGACATCGCCTCGACCGGCGCGACGATCGAGGAGTTGCGCGAGGCCTTTGCCTGGGTCGGCGCCGATGAGGCGCTGGTGAACGAGGGCCGCCCTCTGCCGTCGGC
>NZ_SUEO01000172.1 GCF_004962925.1 Mesorhizobium sp.
GTCTATCTCGCCATGCGCCATATTTTCCCCGACGTGCCGATCAGCGCCGGCGCCTTCGAGCCGCTGATCGTCAAGCGGCCGGAAGGCACCTTCCTCGACGCCAAATATCCGCGCCCGGTGTCGGGTTGCGCCGCCGAGGTTTCGCAGCGCATCGCCGAAGCGGTGTTCGCGGCGATGGTGCAGGCGCTGCCGGACAAGGTGACGGCGGCTCCCGCCGGCTCCAGCGGCAATTTCGCGCTCGGCGGCAACGACCCGGCGCGCGGCCGCGACTACGTCATGTACCAGATTTCCGGCGGCGGTTATGGCGGCAATGCCGGTCATGACGGCCTCACCAATGGCTGCTCCACCATCGGCATTTCCAAGTCGCCGCCGGTCGAGATTATGGAGCAGGCCTTTCCGGTGCTCTATCGCCACTATGCCCTGCGCGAAGGCTCGGGCGGCGCCGGCAAGCATCGCGGCGGTTTTGGCCTCGCCTACGAGGTCGAGATCCTGCGCGGCGACGCCCGCGCCTCCTTCGTCATGGATCATGGCCGTTTCGGCCCGCAGGGCGCGCTCGGCGGCAAGGACGGCGCGGTTAACACCGTGACCGTGTTCCGCGACGGCAAGGAACATGTGCCACCCCACCTCTCCAAGGAGCAGGACATTGCGCTGAAGGCCGGCGACCGCGTGCGCGTCGGCACGCCGGGCGGCGGCGGCTATGGCGACCCGTTACAGCGCGACGCCGATCTGGTGCTGAGGGATGTTGCCCTTGGATACTATACGCCCGAACAGGCCAGCGAGAAATTTGGCGTCACTCTCTCGGCGGACGGGTCGGCAATCGACCAAGCCGCTACCGAGCGGGCACGATCACCCGGACACCGCTGACCGACGAAGCTCCCAATCGGCCCGGCCGCGCCGTGATCGCCGCACGGCATGTCGTTTCCGTCTCCGCCGGGGGTACAAAACCCCGTAGACTTGCCCTACCAACGGAGATCTGGATCATGCGCCTTTTCGGTTGTTTCGTGCTTGCCGCGTCCGTCGCCATGGCTGTCGCCACGGGTGCTGCCTCTGCCCAGGATAAGAAACTCAGGCTTGGCACCGAGGGCGCCTATCCGCCCTTCAACTATGCCAATGCCGACGGCACGCTGGGCGGGTTCGACATCGATCTCGGCAAGGCGCTGTGCACTGAGATGAAGACCGAATGCGAGTTCGTCGTGCAGGATTTCGACGGCTCGATCCCGGCACTGCAGGCGGGCAAGTTCGACGCCATCATCAACATCACGATCACGCCGGAGCGGGCCGAGAAGGTCGACTTCACCCGCAAATACTACCAGACGCCGCCGGCGATCGCGGTGCCGAAGGATTCGACTGTATCAGGCACCTCGCCCGAGGACCTGAAAGGCAAGGCGCTGGGCGTGCAGAGCGCGACTATCCACCAGAATTTCGCCGAGCAGAAGTACAGCGGCTCCACCATCAAGCCCTATCCGACCGGTGACGATGCCCGCACCGACATGGTCAATGGCCGTCTCGACGCGGTGATGGACGGCTCTATCCTGCTGACCGAATGGCTGAAGAAACCAGAGGGCGCTAGCTGCAAACTGCTCGGCACGCTGCCGCCAGACCCGGCCATTCATGGCCCCGGCGTCGGCATCGCCCTGCAGAAGGGCAACAAGGAGTTGGCCGACAAGCTCGATGCGGCGATCGACGCGCTGCGCGCCAACGGCAAATACAAGGAAATCAACGACAAGTATTTTGCTTTCGACGTCTACGGCAGCTGATCGAGCTACGCACCGGGAGCGCAGTCGCGCTCTTCCGGCCCGACGACGAGTGACGGAGACTTTCGTGCCCGAACGGCGATCCTCTTTCTACAGCAGCATCGTCGGGCTGGGCGCGACGATGGGCCGGGTCGGCGGCGATTTCATTTCGGCCAAATACTACTCCGGCATTGCCGACGAGCATCTGAACACCCGCAAGAATGTCGGTGTCCAGGACCTCAGCACCATGGGCAAGATGGACATCAAGGGCCCGGGGGCCGAGGCCCTGGTCAACCATGTCATCGTCAACGACGCCGCTGCCATGCGGCCGGGGCAGGTGCGCTATTCCACCATCTGCCGCGAGGATGGCGGCATCATGGACGACCTCACCGTGTTCAGGCTCGGGCCCGAGCATTTCATGCTGGTGACCGGCTCCGTCAACCGCCAGAAAATGCTGCCTTGGCTGCTGCATCACGCCGAGGGCCGAAACGCCTATGTGACCGACATCACGGCGGCCATCGCCTTCCCGACGATACAGGGGCCGCGCTCGCGCGAACTGCTGAAGGTGCTGGTGCAGGACGCCGATCTGGATGGTCTGAAACGCTGGTCTTTCACCACAGCGCGCATCGGCGAGACGAAGCTGCTGATCTCGCGCACCGGCGTGACCGGCGAGCTCGGTTTCGAGCTGTTCGTGCCGGCCGACGAGGCCATTGCCGTCTGGGATGCACTGATGCGGGCCGGCCGTGATTTTGGCCTGAAACCCTATGGCGTGCTGGCGATGTTCACGCTGGGGCTGGAGAAGGCCTATCCGGCGCACGGCATCGACATGGACGAGACCCGCACGCCGTTCCATGTCGGCCTTAACAGCTGGATCAAGTTCGACAAGGGCGATTTCGTTGGCCGTGAGGCACTGCTCAAAGTCCGCGACACAGGCGTCGACGAGCGCTGGACCGGGCTGATCGTCCAAGGCAACACGCCGGCCGCCGCGAATGCGCGGGTTCTGGCCGATGGCGAGGATGCCGGCGTCGTCACCTACAGCGACCATGGCTACTCGCTGGGCAAGGTGCTGGCGACCGCGCATCTGCGGCTGCCATTCACGCAGATCGGCACCGAACTCAGCATCGATATCGACGGCAAGCCGACCCGAGCGGTCGTGGCGCCGATGCCGTTCTTCGACCCGGAAGGGACCAGATTGAGGGCTTAGCTCGGCTTGCCTGGAAATCGTTTTGGTTTCACCTCCGGGTCCATGATATGGTTTGCGAATGAAGTCTCCTAATTCGAGAATCGGCCGTTCGGCCAAGACCGGTCGGTTTGTGCTGACGAGCGCGCGTGGCGAGAAAATCAGCGCGGTGGAAGGCATGAAGCTGTCGCCCCGCATGGCAAAGGTACTCAACCAGGGTGCGCGGCACGGATTGTCCGGCGATGAGCGGCGTTCGCTCATCAAGGAAGAAATCCGCAAGAAGAAATAGACGTTGGTCTACGCTGCCGAGTTCGATCCGCTCTGCTACCCCGGCACGACGGTGCTCATCAATCTGCTGGACATCCGCGACCAGGCCGAACTTGATGAAGTCGAGCTCGCCCTGTTCCTGACTCGCGCTGATGAGCCCTTGCCGGCAGGCGAACTCGACTACCGACACTACCTCAGCCTGCACCGGCACCTTTTCCAGGACGTTTATGTCTGGGCAGGTCAGGCGCGCACCATTCGCATCGGCAAGGGCGGCAGTTGGTTCTGCTACCCCGAACACATCGCCAGTGAGATGGCTCGGGTGTTCCGGGAACTCGGCGACCCCGACCGCTTGGCTGACCTTGATAGCACTGGCTTTGCCAAGGATGTGGCGCACATCGTCGCCGAGATTGATGCCGTGCATCCGTTTCGCGAAGGCAACGGCCGTACTCAGCTCACTTTCCTCGCCATGCTCGCCGAGCACGCGGGCTTCGCGGTCAATGCCGACATGCTTGAGCGAGATCGCGTGATCCAGGCCATGATCGACAGTTTCAGTGGTTCCGAAGCGCCCCTGCAGGCTCTCATCGAAGACATCATCGCCTAGCTGGTTGGCTCAATGCTCACCCCCTGCGATCCAGCCTGGCCACCAGCCGGTCGCCGGCCCACTGGATGCCGCAGACCAGGATGATCAGCACGATGACCACGGCGATCATGACTGACGTCTCGAAGCGCTGGTAGCCATAGCGGATGGCGAGGTCGCCAAGCCCGCCGGCACCGATGGCGCCGGCCATTGCCGAGGCGCCGATCAGCGTCACCAGCGTCACCGTGAAGCCGGCGACGATGCCGGGCAGGGCTTCCGGCACCAGCACCTCGCGGATGATCGTCCAGCGGTTGCCGCCCATGGCGCGCGCCGCCTCGATCAGCCCGTGATCGACCTCGCGCAGCGACACTTCGGCGACGCGGGCATAGTAGGGCGTCGCCGCGATCGACAGCGGCACGATCGCAGCCCAGGTGCCGATCGAGGTGCCGACGATCAGCCGTGTCACCGGGATCAGCGCGACCAGCAGGATGATGAACGGCACCGAGCGGAAGCCGTTGACGACAGCGCCGAGGACGCGGTTCACCCCCAGGCTTTCGGCGATGCCGCCACGGTCGGTGGCGACCAGCGCCAGGCCGAGCGGCAGTCCGAAAACCAGCGAAATGAATCCGGACGCGCCCGTCATCAGGATCGTCTCCCAGATCGAACGCAGCAGCAGCTCAAACAGGATTGGCGACATGGCCAAGCACCTCCACCCGCGCCTCGCGGGCTTTCAGGAACGCGATCACCCGCGTCAGATGGTTTGCGTCGTTGCCCGGCACGGCCAGGAACAGCGTGCCGACAGGCTGCCGCTGGACATGGTCGATGCCGCCATGCACGAGGCGGAACGAGCCGGGAACCGCTGCGGCGAGGTCGGACAGCAGCGGGCCGCGCGCCGCCTCACCCGCCACGTCGATTTTCAGGATCGCCTCCGTACCGGCGCCATGCGTTAGCCGGCTTGCGATCTCCGCCGGCAATTGCGGCCGGATGGCGCCGAGCAGGCTTTGTGTGATTGCCGACTTCGGATCGGCAAAGACCGACCACACCGGTCCCTCCTCGACGATGCGGCCGGCGTCGATGACCGCGACACGGTCGGCGATCGAGCGGATCACCTCCATCTCATGGGTGATCAGCAGAATGGTCAGGCCGAGCTGCCGGTTGATGTCTTTCAAAAGCGCAAGGATGGAGCGGGTCGTCTCCGGGTCCAGCGCCGAGGTGGCTTCGTCCGAGAGCAGCAGCGCTGGCCGCGCGGCAAGCGCCCTGGCAATGCCGACGCGCTGCTTCTGGCCACCCGACAGCGACGCCGGATAGGCTTTCGCCTTCTCCGACAGGCCGACGAGCTCGAGCAGCTCGGCCGCGCGCGCCAGGCGTTCGGCCCTGGGGCGGCCTTCGATCTTGAGCGGCAGCGCCACATTGTCCTCGACGGTCTTGGCCGAGAGCAGGTTGAAGTGCTGGAAGATCATGCCGATGCGCCGCCTGAGCGGCTGCAATTCGTGCTCGCCAAGCCGGCTGATCTCGCGGCCTTCGATGAAGACCTGGCCGGAATCCGGCCGCTCCAGACCGTTGAGGCAGCGGATCAGCGTTGACTTGCCGGCGCCGCTGCGGCCGATGATGCCGAGAATCTCGCCCTTGCGCACGGTGAGCGACACGCCATCGAGCGCCGGCGTTACCCCGAAGCGGCGCTTCAGCGCGGTGAGCCGCACGACCTCCTCCGGCCGCTCCGTGGTGTCGACCGGTATCTCGGCAGTTGCGGGGAAATGCTGGTTCATGGCCGTTCCTGTTTCGGCGGTCGGTAAAATAGGATTGCGGCCCGCGCGTGGGCGCGGACCGCCTTTTCATATCCGCCCGGATCCATGTCTCATCAATAGGCGCTGGTGCCGGTGCCCTTGTAGACCTTGTCGAACTCGACCTTTACCGCCTCGTTCTGATAGGAAGCCACCAGCGTCTTCACCCAGGGCTCGTTCTCATTGCCGGCCTTCACCGCGATGAAGTTGCGGTACGGATTGTCGGCGATCGGCTCCTGCGCGATGCGGTTTTCAGGAGTAAGGCCGCTTTTCAGCGCCCAATCCGTGTTGACCACCGCCGCGTCGAGGTCTTCCACCGAACGCCCGACGATGCCGACGTCGAGCTCCTTGATGACCAGTTTCTTCGGGTTGTCGGCGATGTCGGCCGTTGTCGCCAGGATGCCGGTGCCGTCCTTCAGCTTGATGAGGCCCTCATTCTGCAGGACGCGCAGCGCCCGGCCTTCATTGGACGGGTCGTTCGGCACGCCGATGACGGCGCCCTCGGCCAGGTCGGCGACCTTAGCAAGCTTCTTGGAATAGAGGCCGATCGGCCAGACGCCGGTATAGCCGACGGGGACGATGTGATAGCCCTGCGTCTTGATCTGACTGTCGAGATAGGGCTTGTGCTGGAAGGCATTGGCATCGATTTCGCCACGTTCCAGCGCCTCGTTGGGCTGGGTGTAGTCGTTGAACACCACGGTCTCGAGCGTCAGCCCTTTCTCGGCCGCCTGCGCGGTGACGACGCGCCATACGTCTTCATCCTCGCCGCTGATGATGCCGACCTTGATCGCCTTCTTGTCCTCGGCGAAGGCCGAACTGGGCGCAGCCAAACCGGCAATTGCGACGGCCGAAGCGAAAAGTAATGCAAGACCTGTTCGGCGATTTATAGTTGCCGAGGAGAACGATAGCAAAGTGTTGGTATTCCCTATCATGATGAATCCCGTCCGTTGTTAGATCATGGTGGCCAGGCAAGATGCGAAGCCTTGATCACAGCATCGGGGATGCTGGCCGCCGGATCAAAGAACCGCGTTTCTCGCCAGATGCGAAGCCGGGAATATTCTCTCAAAGATTATGCCATTGCGAGCACAGGGGCGCGCTTACCGCGTGCATCGTCTAGGCGCGGCACGCCATTTTTCGGCGAGATCTCTTCGCGCAGACGCAACGCGGTCGCTTTCCCCGGGCGCATCAACCGCGTCGATGATCGTCACGCTGACCAACGCGCCCGATCCCTACCTATCCCTCCATGACCGGACCGAGACGTTCGGACGCCCGCGCTTGACGGTGGTCTTGTGAGCAAGGTCTCCCGCGCGTCCCGAATCTCGGCGGCACCAGGCCTTTGTCCTGCATCGTCCGATCTCGTGCCGTTTCAGCCTGGATGCGCTGGCTGTTTGCCACTTTTCGTCCGGGCCGACGGCGGACAGTTGCCAACGGGAACCTCTGCACAGCTGAGGCGTTCGAAACCGCAAGAGCTGCACAGGATCATAGGGTACTGCAACGGCTCAAAAACCAAAGATAACGACAGGCACCAACGACCGGCCGCGCAACGAAACCATAGGCCAATCCGGCGAAGGCCTGCCGGGCAGCACGCCGCTTGAAGTCGACGAGGCCGCCGCCCGGCTAGGAAAGCAGCTGCAAGGTAAACCCGAGCAATTTGGGCAAGCCAATGCCGACGCGGCAGGCATTGCTGGCGTCGGCGAGAAAATTTGTCACCGCTGCGCCGGGACAGGCATGATCGACGGCCGCACCTGCCCCGAATGCGGCGGAACCGGAAAGGTGACGACGCCGATAGGCTGAGGAGATCAGGATAGCGATTTCGCGGCAAGCTCGATCACTGAAGCGCCAAGCGGGCCGACGGAAATTGTGCGGATCAGATCGCCGGCACCCACTTCCAGAACACACCCTCCATCCGATCGGGGTAGTGCTTGAACTCGCATTCGAAGCGCCATCCGTAAGTCTTGGCCGCCGCCAGCGCTTCCTTGCTGACCGGATTCATGCCCGTTCCCGGCGCGAACCAGTCCTCCAGCAAATCGTCGGGTACATAGGCGCCGATCCTCAAAGGCAGCTTTTCGAGGACGACATCCATTTCGTCAGGTGCGGGCAATGGTTTCTCCCTTCGAGATCTATCCGAGAACAAGTCATTCGAAGCCGATTGGGTTCCAGACGGTCGCGGGAGGATTGGATTCGACGGCCGGCTTTGTGGGATATGGCTGAAACAGGAGGATCGGCAGATCGTGCCCTTCCCGAGAGATGGGTGACCCATATGTCCAGAATGGACCGTGCAAGTTTGGCGCACCCGACAGGATTCGAACCTGTGACCTCTGCCTTCGGAGGGCGCATATCCTCCGCCAAAGTGGCACGTTTCTATGGTACTGCTATCGGCGAAACCGCGGTCGAGGGGTGTTTGTGCCCGTTCCGTTCACTGCTTCCGGTTCAATTGAACCGGCAGCTCCTGTCCGAGTAAATGGCAGTGACCCTTGTATCGTCGAGAATGACTACCATCGACGCTATCGTCAACTCGGAAGCCTGGCACCAGCGTATTCGGCTTCCTTCGCTTCGATCAGCGCGACGATATCCGCAACGCCTAGCCAGCGACCGCCGACATCACGCCCTCTTGGCGCACGTTCCCCGTGACACGCTGCAGGGCAAGCGGGACAGGGCATTGCTGCTGCTCGGCTTTGCCGGCGCGTTCCGTCGGTCGGAGCTCGTCGGCATCGAGCGCGAGCATCTGACCTTCAATGATAAGGGCGTAGACGTCTTTCTCGGCCGCTCCAAAACTGACCAGGAGGGCAAGGGCCAGTCCGTCGCCATCCTCAACGGCAAGGCCTTCGCCGTCGCTGAAAGGCTTCGGGAGTGGATCGAGGCGGCAGAGATCACCGGCGGTCCGATCTTCCGTCGTGTCAGCCGTGGCGACAACGTCATGGGTGATGCCCTCACCGCGCAATCCGTGGGGCTGATCGTCAAGCGTTATGCCGACGCTGCTGGGCTCGACGTGTCGAAGCTGTCAGGGCATTCGCTGCGCGCCGGCTTCATCACCTCGGCGGCCGACAACCGGGCATCGATCAGCCGCATCATGGAAGTGAGCCGCCACCGGGATCCTCGATCTGTGGAGACCTACGTTCGTCGCGCCGACCGGCACAACGACCATGCGGAAGACGGTTTTTTGTAACTCGACGGAGCACAGGTCAGGGAAAGGAGGCCAATGCGTTGACTTTAATGGACCAGGTATGCCCTCTCTGTTGTGGAACTAGATTTCCGGGGGGCGGTCATGAAATTCGACGTCTTGGGTCGTTTGAGCAATATGCAGCTGCCGGACGGTCGTACCGCGTTGCTATATTCAATTTACGAGGCAATAAGCAACGCAATACAGGCTGCTGAGGAACGCTTCGGACGTGCAGACTTTGCGAAGCGAGGGGAAATCAGCATCCTCGTTCACACAAACGCAGATAAAACTCTGAAGTATCTGGCCATTTCCGACAACGGCGTCGGGCTCAATCCGGTGCACCTTGATGCATTCGAGACTTGCGATACACGACAGAAGTATGCCCTAGGCGGCAAAGGCGTCGGCCGGCTGGTTTGGATCAAGGTATTTGACACGATCACAGTCAGTAGCACCTATGAGACGGGCTTGGATGGATATGAGCAAGTGTCGTTCAAGTTTGATCCTGCGCAGGAGGAGTCGCTTGTCGGACTTCAAAAAGCGAAGAGCAAGGCACAAGACGTCGGCACGAAAATAATGCTGTCGGGTATCAAGGCCCATCAAAATGCGGCTATCGGTCCCGCGATCCTATCTCGTTATATATGCCACCACTTCTTCCCGTTTTTTATAGCCGGAAGCATGCCACGACTCTATGTGACTTTTGGGCGCCGCGATCTCGACATTGGGGAATACCTCGCATCAAGGATCGATAAGAAGGCGGAAGAGACGTTCGATGTGCTGATCGGATCTGTGGGACAAATAACTGTCTCCCACGTGTATGTTGACAAGTCGATCTCGCAAGATCTCTCCAATTCGATCCTTCTCACCGCTCAAGGCCGAGTAGTTCTGAGCGTCGAAATTGAGAAGAAATTTGCGCTGAAAAGCTTGGACAATGGAAAGGCCTATGTTTGCGTTGTGAAGGGGCAATTTTTGGACTCGCGGGTCGATCAGGAGCGAACCGGCTTCAAGACCTTGGAAAGCGAAATCGAAGCAATCAAGCAAGCCGCGCTTGACGCAGCCGAGCGCTTCTTAGAGGCACATATTGCTGGCGTCAGGCGGTTTCAAAAAAAGCTTGTCATCAGCATATTGGAGGAGCATCCCCAGCTGGCAATTTCCGTCACAAACGTCGACGCATACGTTTCCAGCCTGTCCCCGAGCATGTCGGAAGAGGATATCGGGAAAACATTATTCACGCTGCTCTATAGGCACGAACGAAAGATAAGGCATCAAATTCAATCAATTGCCAATAACGATAATCCTGATACTAACGACTCTGTCAGGCGTGAGCGGATTGAAGAGCTTGTCGGGAAGGTAACTGATGATGCCAAGCGTCGATTGGCTGAGTACACAATAAAGCGCCACCAAATCATTCAGCTAGCGAGATCACTGCTTCGATACAGTGACGCAGAAAAGAAAAGCTATCACTGGGAGCGTACTCTCCACGAACTAATTTGCCCTATGGGGAAGATGCTTACCGCGCGAGACTACGATGAGCATAATTTATGGCTCTTGGATGATCTACTTTCCTACTACAGTTTTTTTGCATCAGACAAATCCATGGCCGCTCTTGGCGTCGAAGGCGAACGGAAAGAGCCGGATCTCATTTTCTTCAACCCGCATGGCTTCCGGCGCGAAGGCACGAACGATCCCATCGTGATCGTAGAGTTCAAACGGCCTGGAGATGAAGCGCTGTCAAGCGACCCTGTGGATCAGGTGCTCGATTACATCGAACGGCTACGTGCCCGCACGGTTCGTGATGTTGAAGGAATGATCGTTGCTGATATCAACGATCAGACGCCATTTGAGTGCATCGTGATATGCGATCTCAGCGAAGCCGCGAGAAAGAAATTCCAACGAAGTGTTGCACAGACGCCCACTCCAGATGGACTAGGTTACTATGGGTTCTCACCTAATCATCACGCATCAATAAGAGTTATGAGCTATGCGAAGGTGTTTCGAGATGCGGAGCTAAGAAACAGGAGCTTCTTTGATAAATTAGGATTGTTACCCGAGGAAGTCCGCAATTCATTAATAGCCGCAGCCCAAGCGGCTGAATAGGTTTTAGGTTCGGCGCTCAGCGCTGCTCATTTGCTAGCGATAATCGTGTTTATCGCTACTGCCGGCAGTCTGAACTGCTACTGCGAACGCTCGACCGCAAATGTCGGCGCGTCGTCTCCCTCGCCGGCCTGGAGAAATTCAACAACGGCGAAGTGAAGTCGCTCGGCCATAGTCCTATTCATGGCCAGCTCGACCGTGCCGCTGTCGGTCTCCAGTTCGAGCAGTCCGATCAACGGCTCGGCCGATAGCAGTGTGGTGTCGGCGACGACGAGCTTGGTGAACCCGGATTTGCTGGGCTTGCTTTTCATGGTGGCTCCATCGGGATGGAAGCGACCGCCAGCGGAACGCGCCAGCAGAGGGAAGCGCAGAAGCGGAAGGCAGCTTAGAATTCAAAGGGGATGCGATCCGACCCCCGACCATCGGAGCAATTCGGGAGTAGCGCCCCGATTGGGATCGCCGCCCGGTTGAATGCCAGGCATCCTCATCCGAGGCAGCGTGGCGCTAGGATATTTCCAGACCAAGGAACTGGCCGCCGCAGCCTATCAAGCGGCAGCGTCAAAGCTGCGGAGTTTTGCGCGGCTATCAGAACGGACGGACGACGCTATTTGGACTCACGGAGCCAACCGACGATCTTGCGTGCTTCCCCCTCAGCCTCGTCGAGCCGCGCAAAATATCCAGATGGGATATGGTTGGTGGGTCCCCATTCGGGGTCCGGGTGACCGAGGTCTGGATCTGGAGGAATGATCTCCTGTTCTATCCATTGAAAAAGACCATTCTCGTTTTCATAAAAGACGACGCGTAGTTTGCCGTCTGCGGATGAAAGGACCTTGGGTGTTTGTTTCATTTTCTTGCCCCAAGGCGCCAGCGAGAGGCACGGCGGAAAGCGCCTGACGACTGCGAGCCTACTAGGATTTTGTCAAATGAAGTCGGCAGCCTGACCATCCTGAAGATAACCGAACACGCGGAAGCCGTCGGGCATTTCCTCGCCGGGCACATGCACCTTCTTGAGAGCCGAGCGGACAAGTTCTCGCTGGGCGTGCGTTTCGACCTGAATGTCTAAGTGCAGGATGGATTCGTATCCGCCCTCCCTGAAGTGGTAGAACCACTCTCGGTCGGGCTGTGAGCGGTAGGCGTTGGTGGAAAGTGTGCTCCAAGATGGGGGCGGCTTCAGCGCGTACATTTCCAGTCGAAGCTCATCCCATTTTGTGTTGTTCATCGCCGGATTCAACATTTTGTTGCCTCTCAAAGCCGGCCAACTCTTTGGCTGTCAGACGCTGGTCCATCCGTTCGAGCTGCTGTGCAATTCTCTCGAGCGCAGCAACTGAGCCTCGTTGAACGCGGACTAGCTTCATGATGAAGTGTGCGTAAAAAGCCACCATAGGTATCCACGCTATGCATAGCCAAGAAGAGATTCGCTCACATGTGACTTTTCGAGGTTGTTGGTAGAAAGTGTCGGCACCGAAGCCGCCAGCGGGAAGGGCAGAGGCCGAACCGGCTTAGTTACCACCAGCCAAAGGTGGCGCCGAACGGATGGACACCGGCAAGAAGGGCTCCCGCAGCCGCAGCAGTCGCGAGCAAGGTCTGGTACCAGTCGAGCGTCAGCTTGCGTTCCATTACGACAGCAGTGCCCTTCCAATAGAGCCGGTCACCATCGACCTCGAAGTTATCCAGTTCTTCCATACCGATTGTCTTGCGCATTCCTGCCTCCCTCAACACGCAATCCACCAGACCACCGAATGCCATCATGGGCAAGCTGAGCTAAAGGCTGGAACTGGCATCTGGACGCGATCTGCCGGCATCTCGCATCGGGAGGTATAGATCAGCCCGATTTTCTTCCCCCTAAACCTCAGCTTTGGCCAGCCGCATCGCCTTCAGCGCCCTATCGTAAGTGACAGGCTGGTCGCGCAGCCACGGGCCGAACTCGCCATGAGGCAATGACGTTTTGGCGCCGAGCAGGCGCTTGCCGAGCGCGATCAGTTCGCCGCGTCGGCGCTGGCGTTTGCTGAAGCCCTGGCGACCCTTTTCAGCCTCGCTGGCGTTAGCCTTGGCCATCCGGAACGGAAGCGTCCCCTTCGCCGTTAACGAGCCTCCCTGAGGCGCCTGAGGTGCACAGAGAGGATGCCGGCCAGGGCATGCCCCTGATGAACGCGGCCACGCAGCTCATTCACGATCGCCATGTATGGGCCGAGCGGTATCGCGTCGAAAACCTCGAGCACCGCGGCCATGCCCTGTTCGACCAGATCCGGACAGGCCAGCAGCAAGTCAGAGACGGCCGTTAGGCTGCTTTCCTCGATCAGTGCATGATTTCCGCGGCCCTCGGCCAGGACGCACAGGACAAGCCGCGCGTGTGCGGCGCCGTGCTTGTCGATCAGCCGGCGGATAGAGGCGACGGCGCGGTCTGCCCAGGCATCGGATAGCGATTTGCGGGAATTACCTCGACTTCGAACTCGGCACAGAGCGCAGCCACCCGTGGGTCGACGTCGGAGGTAGAACCGCGGCTCCAGCCTTCTCGCGCGAGCATTCCGCATCCCCGGTGGAATTGATGCGTAATGTTTGCACTATTCTGGCCTGCGGTGCAAGTTTGAGTGACATGGTCTGATGGCGCCGGCCAAGTATTCGTCTCGCCAGACGACGCGCCGCTCCCCCTCAGCCTGGGCGGTGTGTTTACCGAGCAAGGAGTGAAGTCCTTCACCTTGGGCCCTGCCGGCGCCAGAATGATGATCCAGGCGCTGCAAGCTTTTCTCGATCGTGTCGATGGGGCCCAAAGTGTGTCATCATCCAGGGAC
>NZ_SUEO01000173.1 GCF_004962925.1 Mesorhizobium sp.
GGCGGAGAGCAGCCATCAGGAACTGCCTCTTCAGGTCGTACGGCGACCGCCGAAGCCTGTGCCGTATCGCCGCCGGAATGGGCCGCTCGCATGAAGCGCGGCCAGGCCATGAGCCATGGCGCCAGCATGGCCGCTCATTCCGCCCGCTCCGGCGATCATGGCGGCGGATCGATGAATGTTTCTCTCAATCAGGACGACCGCCGATGAACCTCTTCAAACGACCTTCCGTTCGCTATGGCAAGACGCCACAGCCAGAAACGCCCTATCAGCGTGCCACCCAGCTCTGGGATGACCGCATCGGCTCGGCCCGCGTCCAGGCGAAGAACTGGCGGCTGATGGCCTTCGGATCACTCGTCCTGGCCGGCGGCTTCGCTGCCGCACTGGTCTGGCAGTCAACACGTGGCGCCGTGGTTCCCTGGATCGTTCAGGTTGACAAGCTCGGTGAGGCGCAGGCGGTTGCCCCGGCCGTTGCCGGCTATCGGCCAACCGATCCGCAGATCGCATGGCATCTCGCCCGGTTTATCGAACAGGTGCGAAGCATTGCGGATGATCCGGTCATTGTCCGCCAGAACTGGCTGCGCGCCTACGACTACACGACCGACCGCGGCGCGGTTTACCTGAATGACTACGCTCGCTTGAACGACCCATTTGCAAAGATCGGCAAAATCCAGGTCGCGGTCGAGGTCTCCAGCGTCATTCGTGCTTCGCCGGGCTCGTTTCGTGTCGCCTGGGTGGAACGCCGTTACGAGAACGGCAGTCTCGCCAGCACTGAGCGTTGGACTGCCATCCTCACCATCGTGATTCAACAACCCCACAACGCCGACCGGCTGAAGGCCAATCCGCTCGGCGTCTACGTCAACGCCATCAACTGGTCGAAGGAGCTTTCATGATGTGTGCGGTACGAACACGGAAAAGAACGAAACAGACCGCGCGCAATATGACCAGGGCGCGTATGCTTGCAGTGGCACTGCTGTCGGCTACAGCGCTCGCCGGCTGCGCCTCGAAGAAGTACATTCCGCCCGAGATCCAATATGACGATGCGGTGCCTGCCGTGAAGAAGGCCGATCCGCCGGATCCGGTGAAAGTGGTGGAACTGCCGAAACCACTTCCGCTTCCCGGCCAGTTGAAGCCGGTCCAAACCGCGAAGGTGAAAACGGAGCCGGCCGACCCCAAGCAGCGGATCAGTCAGGCCAATGAGGCGGCAAGAATGCAGCCTTTCCGCGATGGGTTCGTCAACGCGATCCAGCTCTATCCCTGGAGCGAAGGCGCGCTTTATCAAATCTATGCCGCGCCTGGTCAGGTCACAGACATCGCCCTGGAGCCCGGCGAACAGCTTGTCGGCTCCGGGCCTGTCGCCGCCGGTGACACGGTACGCTGGATAATTGGCGACACCCAGAGTGGGGCAGGGGAGCGCCAGCAGGTCCACATTCTCGTCAAGCCGACAAGACCGGATCTCCAGACCAATCTTGTGATCAACAGCGACCGCCGCACCTATCATCTTGAGCTTCGATCGACCGAAAAGACCTACATGGCTTCCGTGTCCTGGCAGTATCCGCAGGACCAGCTGATCGCGCTGCGGCGCCAGAACGCCGAGGCTTCCGCAGCCCGGCCGGTTGCCGCCGGCGTCGACATCCAGAAGCTCAATTTCCGATATCGCATCGAGGGCGACACAGCACCGTGGAGGCCGCTCCGAGCCTTCGACGATGGCGCAAAAGTCTATATCGAATTCCCGTCGGGCATTGGCCAGGGGGAGATGCCGCCGCTGTTCGTCATCGGGCCGTCGGGTGGCTCCGAACTGGTCAACTATCGCGCCCGCCAGAACTACTACATTGTCGATCGCCTCTTTGCCGCTGCTGAACTGCGGCTCGGCGACAAGACTAGCGAGAGGCGCGTCCGCATCGTGCGCACCGACGGTAGCCGGCCGCAGCATCGCGCAGGATTGTTCAGATGAGCGACCCTACGAATGGCTTGAACCGGGACATCCGAGCTGAACTGCGTCTGCGGCCCGAACCTGCCAGGGTGACGCGCCTTTCGCGCAAGGTGCTGATCGGTCTTGGAGGCGTCGTCAGCGTTGCGATCCTGGGCACACTGATCTGGGCGCTCGACGGCAGACGACGCGGCAACGAACCATCGTCCGAGCTCTTCACCACGGAAAACCGCTCGACGGCCGATGGGCTGCAGATGCTGCCGAAGGACTATGCCGGCGTTCCAAAACTTGGCCCCGCACTGCCGGGCGACCTAGGCCGGCCGATCCTGCGTGCGCAAGAGCAGGGCAGGCCGGTCGTTGCGCCCGATATCAGCACGCCTCGCGGCGATCCGGAAGAACAGCGCCGCCTCGCCGAAATCGAAGCCGCGCGTGTCGCAAAGCTCTTCACGGAAACCAACGCGCAGGCGATTCCGTCGCGACAGGGTGCCGGGGCTGGAACTTCCATCGCGGACACCAAGTCCGGATTGACAGCGCCGGCAGAACCGCCGGCGCTTGACCCAGGCTCCTCGCAAAATATGCAGGACCGCAAACTCGCCTTCGTCAACGCCAAACAGGATCGCCGCATTGTCAGTCCCGATCGTCTCGCGGCAAAGGCCTCGCCATATGTTGTCCAGGCAGGCACGGTCATTCCCGCTGCTCTGATCACCGGCATCCGTTCCGATCTTCCCGGCCAGGTCACCGCTCAGGTCACCGAGAACGTCTACGATAGTCCATCAGGATCGTATCTACTGGTTCCGCAGGGTACGAAGTTGGTTGGCCAGTATGACAGCCAGGTCGCCTTCGGTCAGTCTCGCGTACTCCTGGTCTGGAATCGGCTCATCATGCCGGACGGGACCTCGATCGTGCTGGAGCGCCAGCAAGGCGCGGATGCCCAAGGGTTTTCGGGGCTGGAGGACGAGGTCGACCACCACTGGGGTCAGCTGTTCCGGGCCGCAGCGCTGTCGACCCTGCTCGGGGTGGGGACATCGCTTGGTTCCAGCGACGACGAAAGCGATATCGCCAAGGCCATCCGAGAAAGTGCCCAGGATTCAGCCTCCAATATCGGTCAGCAGATCGTGCGCAATCAGCTTAATGTCCAGCCGACACTCACCGTCCGGCCCGGTTTCCCGGTTCGCGTGATAGTCAACCGCGACCTTGTGCTGGCGCCGTACGCACCAAAGGGTCCATCATGACCAAACTGAAACTCTCTGCCATTCCCGATGATCGGCCTGTCAAGATCACGGTCGAGCTGCCCGCCGCCGTTCATCGCGATCTTGTAGCCTATGCCGAGCTGCTCGGCCGCGAGACCGGCCAGACTGTCGCTGATCCAGCAAAGCTGATTGCGCCGATGATCCAACGCTTTATGGTCACTGACAGGGCGTTCGCCAAGTCGAGAAGAGTTCAAAAATCAGATTGAAAAGCGGACGCCGCGGCACAACGATCACTCAGGATTTGGGTATTTCCGTTTCAGGAAGTCGATGAATGCCGCCAGAACCGGATTGCCATTGTTCGGCCGCCAATGTGCATCGTAGCGGATATACATAGGCTTGCCGCCGTTTTGCAGAACCGACGAGACGACACCCTCGTTGACGTTCGCCACGTTGCTTTCAGGCAGCAGTGTAACGCCCAAACCCTTGCGCACGAGGTTGAGCAAGCTCAACCAGCTCACATCGTGGCGGACTATAGAAGACCGCGAGCCATCCGCTGAGATGACACGAATCGTCGAAATGTCGATGGGCTGCATGTTGGCGAGCATCGCCTCCCGAGCGAGTTCGACCCATTCGATCTCGCCACGGCCAGCAAACGGATGCTCGGCCGGCATCACCACAATGATGGGGTCTCGCCACAGAGGCAGGCACTCGGCTCGCCCACGCTGGCCGAAGCCATTGGCGATCACCACGTCGATCGTCCGGCTGTTGATCCCGGCATTCAGATCCGCGCGCGGCGCTTCGATAAAACGAATACCAACGTCGGGCCTGTCGCGCATGAAAGCAGCGACGGCATCAAGATAGCCGCAGGCCGGTAGCGGCGCATCGATGCCGATCGAAAGACGGTCATTTCCGCCACTTGCACCTGCCTCGATCATGGACAGCGTTCCATCGAGGTCCGTCAGCACGCGGCGCAGGTTGGAAATAAAGCGCTCGCCCGCAAGCGTCGGACGCACCCCGCTAGGGTGGCGATCAAACAAAGTCGCATCCAGCGTTAGCTCGAGGTTTCGAATACGTCGGCTCAGTGTTGTGTGATGCATGTTGAGCCGTTGTGATGCGCCGAGAAGACTGCCTTCCTCGGCGATCACCAGCAGGCACTGCAGCGTGAGAAGTTGTATGGACCGGTGCATTGAATACCGGGATCATCTCTACAGGTTCATCGGTGGCTGAGATCGTTGACGCTATCAGGCCTGTGGGGTTTCCGCCCCGCGGTCTCGTGTACTTCGCGCAGGGATAGTCGATGAGAAAGCTTTCCGCGTCTCACGAAGACGTTCGAGCGTGCGAGCATCGAATTTCGCGGTGACAGCCACGATCTCTTCGTTGTTGATGACCTTCGGCACACCGAGCGGCGTCACTCTGAAATGAAGCTGCACCAGCCGCAACAGCCAGAGCGGGTTCATCTCGATGACGATCGTATCGACACCGGCGTGGAGACCCCATTCAACGATGCCAGAGAGCAATGCGTTCGCCACCGGGCTCAACATCCGTCCACGTTCGCGATGTGCCGGCTCGACGCAATAGCGGGTCCACTCCCAGACGTTTGGTCCGACGGGGAACTTGCCCTCGCAAAGTTCGGGCATCACATCCGAAAGCAGGTGCGGCCGCGTGGTCGGCAGCATGCGTTGATAGCCGATTACCCGGCCCGCTTCTACGTAGAGCATGTGAATGGCATATTCGTCGTCGAAACTGTCGGTTTCCAAGCCGCTGTCGTGGCGGAGGTCGGTCCAGCCCTTCTCCTCGACGAATACCCTGTGGCGAAGACGGAAGGCCTCTTCAAGCTCCGCATGATAGGAGCCCGCATTCAGTGAGTTGACGATATGCAGCATCGGTTGTCCTCCAAAGATTGAAGTCGTCCGAATCTGCTTGCCGAACCGGTCGCACGGCATCACGCGATCACGTGAGGAACTAGGCGATCAGGCCGATCCTGAACGCCTCGGCTACCGCGCGAACGGTGCTCGTTACTCCGAGCTTTTCACGAACGGCACGAAGGTGAGTGTCGGCCGTGTGGTTGCTGACGCCCAATCGATCTCCAATCTCATCGACGGTTAAACCTTCTGCCGCCCATCGGAGAACATCGTGTTGTCGAGGGGAAAGTCTGACGGTCTGATGCGTCACTGATTTTTCACAGATCTCAACCGCTCGGCCGATTGCATATGCTGCTATGAGTCCGACCGCGTCGCGTTGGGACGGGTCCAGTTCAAGCCTTTCTCCTGCGATAGAAAAACCGATCTGTCGTCGCTCTACCGTTGAGAATGCCAATGTCATACCGTCCCTCAATCGAAACTCCGCCGCTTCGTGCATGACGTGGTGCGCCGAAGCAGACAGTTCGCAACGTTCAGCAATCTCCCTCCAGACGAAGGGTTCGCTTACGCGTCTTACAAGTCCAATTGTCGGATCACGATGCAGATAGCCCCGTGAAAAATATCGCAGCGACCACTCCCTCGGCCAGGCGTCCAGAAGCACGTGGGACATTTGCTCACCGCGCAATGCTCCCACTGGAGGAATAACTCCAGCAAGCAGTCCAGTCGCCCCAAAGCGAACCATGTATCTCAGAACTGACTCAGAGAGATCGCTGATCGTGTGCGCTTCCCGAACCTGCTCCAAGAACCCGAATGTTTCCTCAAGACGCCGCCGCCAGTTAAGTTGGATAGCGCCTCTAGCACCTGGCGGGAAAGCTTCGCGTTTACTTTTATTCGACATGGTTGGTGCCCTCTTACAATGCACAGGCCACCCTCCCACAGTCCCATTGAAGCGGATTGCCAGGAGGGCCCTCTATCGCGGCGCTGATGAGAGACAGCGGCTTGGGGCCATCGAACGACAGGCAGTTTCGTTTCGCACGAGACGCAAACACTCTAGGAGCGCTGACCTGCGTAGCTGTACACCTGTAGGGCGCGCTGGATCCCCGTAAGGAGCAGCGACCGAGCGCTTGGATCGACACGCCCTTTGACAACCTCGGGATAATTAGCTCCCAGATACTGGCTGATCAGGGTTTCCGGGATCGTCCGGCCTTCCAGTATTGAGAGCAAGCGGCCAACTGCGGCTTGGGCTCGGGGATCAGGCCAATAGTAGCGGATTCTGTCACTGTAGCTGAAATGGCGTTGGACGCGCTGCCGTTCCGGCGTCCCATGATAGTACGTCGCCCAATCCGCGGCTTTTTCCAGCATGAGTTCTTCCATGGCCGCGGGCAGGCGTTCCTCTGGCGCAAGCAACCCGAGTTCAACCGCGATTGCGTCAAGTCCATACAATGTTTCGCGCAATGCAAATGTGAGACCGGGGCCTACTTTCAGAATGCCGAAGCCATCGCGGACCAGCGCGACGAGTGCCTCACGGGGCTGGTAGTCGGTCGAGTGCGCTTCGAAGACGAAACCCGGCAGTTGGTCGAGTGCCTTCGTCAGCGCCGCAGCCTTGCCCGGGTCGTAGATGACGACATTCTCATTGCCAAATTCGACACCCGGCTGGACCACGAGGCCGATGCAGCGGCTGAAGGCTTGCGGGATTCCTGCTGCCTCGAAGGCGGAATCGTGGATTTCGACCGTATGCACGGCGTCTTCCAGTCTGGTAACCGCAATCTGATCGAGCGCTTCAAGCGCGCCGCCAGGAACCGGCACTTCCGTTCCGATCACATAGACAGGCGCGGACAGGTCGCAATTGTCTGCGACTAATTCGGCGACCGAAGCAAGCCGCGCGGCCCGCGTAGCGATCATCTCTTCCGCTAGAGATGGGCCTCTATCGTCGGCACACGCCATGCTGGCATCGAGGTGAAGCTTGCTGAAGCCGGCGCTTGCATAGGCCGCTATCATCTCTTCGGCGCGCCGCATAGCGACGTCAGCTGGCAGCATCTTCCACGGATTAGGTCCGAGATGGTCGCCGCCCAGCACTAAATGTTCAAGCGGGAATCCGACTTTGCCAGCAATCGTCTCGACGAAGGATCGGAAGCTAGCTGGGGTCATTCCCGTGTAGCCGCCATTCTGGTTGACCTGGTTGCAGGTGGCTTCGACTAAGACCGGCCCGTCTCGCGCTAGGCCCTCCAGCAGCGTCGCCTCGATCACTAGAGGGTTCGCCGAGCAGACCGAGGTCATTGCGCGGCGGTTGCCGGCTGCGACGTCGTCTACAAGCCTGATCAGAGGATGTTCGGACATGGTGCTATCTCACGAGAAAGGATGTGAACTCTCGGCCTAGGCGAGCACGACTACCTTGGCCAGATGACGCGGTGCCGACGTGTCCTGCCCCTGCATCTGCGCGACCCGCTCGCCAAGAAGCTGCAGCGCGGGCAGGTAAACGAGCCCCAACGCCTCTTTGGCAGCTTTTACTGCCAAGCTCAGATGGCCCTTGCCACCGAAGCCGATGACGAAACCGCCCTTGGCTCGCAACTCGTCGGCGAGCTGTTCTTCCTCCTCCCGCGTATCGGGCTGATAAAGAATGATGATGGCGGAGCGCTCGTCGACTAGACTCACCGGGCCGTGGCGATACTCGAGCGGGTGATAGGCCTGTGTAAAGGTACAAGCCATTTCCTGCAGCTTGAGGCCGCCTTCGGCCGCGAGTCCGTAAAGCGCACCGCCGCCGAGAAAGACGAAATGCGAGCGCGACGATAGTGCCGAGAGGTCGCTTCCGGCGAGGTTCTCGAGCATATCACGGGCGGCGATGGTGGCCTCATTTCCTACCTTATAACCGGCAAATTTCAGCGCCATCAGGAGCATCAGGCTCGCCGAGGCAGTCATCACGATCCCCTCGCTGGGGTGAGTGGGCGAAGCGATCAGATGGTTCGAATGCCTGGCCAGCGAGCTCCTGTCGCTGCAGGTGATGCCGATTGCTTCAAGTCCCATTGACCGACTAGCCTGCACCGCGCGCACCAGCTCGGAGGATTCGCCACTTCGGGAGATCGCTATGACCACGGCATTGGAGGGATCGGCACAATACGACTGCGGCCGACGAAACCATTCGTTTCCCGGTACCGCGATCGCCGGGGTGCCGCGCTCGTTGAGCAGGACGGCGGTCGAGAGGGCGAGGTTGTAGGAGGAGCCGCAGCCCAGAACGATATAGGTCTTGCCGGGTTCAGGGGCGACGATCGCATCTCCTAGGGCATCCCAATAAGGGAACTGCTCAAAGATGGATTTCTCGGTGGCATTCATGGAAATACCTTTCGTGGGAGGGTGTTCGACGCACGAGTATCCGTGCTGCCGCCGGCCGGGTCAGGCAGGGGGCGGGCAAAGACACGTGCAAGTTCTGCGGTGAAGGTTTGGACAAAAGAGGCGCCGGGTTGGATGCCCGCGGATCGCAGAGCGCTCCAGACGGCACCCCCGATGGGCGCCAGCGCCGCTGGCCGGTACGGGCTGTTGATGCGGCTCATCAGATCTATAATGGTGCGGCTCTGGAATACGCTTCCTGCCGCGCTCCAGGTCTGCCCTGTCTGACCCGAGAGCCGCTGCGCTGTTTCGAGTTGACTGGTCAATTCCGCCGCTGCTGCGGTCATGATCGCCACCGCAGTAGGGTCGCCCACATCGGCGAGGCGGTCGACAAAGCGGGCCAGGGCGGCGATCCCGGAGCGCGCGTGCTTCAGCGACAGGAACCACCCCATCAGGGCTTCAGGCCGATCCTTGCCTTCCGCACCGATCTCGGCCAGGAGAGCGGCAACGAAGGCCGGAGCGTCGAGCCGGCCGTCCAGTGCCCGGCTGGCCTGCCTCAAGGCCTGGTGCCCGATCCAGTAGGCACCACCTTCGTCGCTGAAGGCCTCGCCCCAGCCGCCGACCCTTGTGATGCGTCCGTCGCCGCCCCTGGCCATGGCCATCGCGCCAGTGCCGGCGAGGACCAGTGTGCCGGGCTCGCCCAGGAAGGCGCCGTCGAGCGCCACGCGGACATCGTTTTCGTTTCTGTGTGGCACCGGCAGCAACTGGTCTACCGCGTCGTCGGCCGTCCTGCTGACGCTCTCGACCTCCGCATAGCCGGGTAGGCCCAACACGGCGAAACGGATCGAGGAAAACATCGGGATGGCATGACGCAGGAGGTTTTCGAGGTCCGGGCGCCACTGCGGATTGTCCATCGGATTGACACCGGCACCGACGACGCCGAGTACGATACGGCCATCCTGCCGGGTGACGACCAGGTGGGTTTTGGTTCCGCCGCCATCGAGCCCAAGGACCAGATCTTCCATCAGGCGGGTGTCTCCTCTGCAACAACACCGCCGCTGACAGTGAGGCTGAGGCCGATATTCTTTATCCGCTCGCGCCACTCGGGGGCGATGCCCGCATCGGTAACGACGTGCGTGCAGGCCAAGAGCGGCGCGACCAGATAAGTTGCCGCCCGTGCGAACTTGCTGTGGTCGGCAAGCACCAGCCGCTGGGCCGCGCGCGACAGCATACGGGCATTGATCGTCGCCTCTGAAAGGTCGACGCTGTAAATCGCGTTGTCGTCATTGATCGCGCCAGCTCCGAGAAAAAGCTGATCAAACCACAGCCGGTCGAGCATTGCTTCCGCGAGCGGACCGACGATGGAAGCGTTCTCATTGCGAAGCTGGCCGCCAAGAACGGTGACCTGGACCTTGGGTGTGTTGAGCAGTGCATACGCGATGGCCAGCCCATTGGTGAACACCGTCAGGGGCAGAGGTTCGATCCGCAGCCTTCGTGCCAGCTGAAGCACAGTCGTCCCGGCGTCGAGGAACACCGTGGAATGCGGCTTGAGCATGCGGTATGCGGCATCCGCGATGGCGCGCTTGGCCTCGATGTTCTCGTTCTCGCGCTCGCTGAAGCCCACCTCGATATTCGACCCCTCCGCGAGGCGTGCTCCGCCATGAACGCGGTCGATAATACCTTCCTCTTCCAGGACGCCGAGATCGCGTCGCAGGGTCGCCAGTGAAGCCCCCGTTGCGTTGACCAGGTCCTGGATGCTCGATGGGCCGTTCACATAGAGGAAGTGCCGGATCGTGCTGAGACGGTCGTCCTTCATGCAGAGTTCTCGCCTGTCAGATTAGCTTCGGATGGCATAGCTCACGACCTCGAACATAGTCAATCACAGTTTTGATCTTTTATGAGCGAATTATCGTGTTGGCCAGCGATCGAGCGGCCGTCTTTCCGGCCTTTCGATCGCAAACTCAGGCTTCTAGGGCATTTTTGCGTCCGACAGAGCGATCACTTTCGCTCAAATTTGTGATTGACAAAGCAAAATCCGCTCAGATAGCATCACGGCATGCTTGAAGAGGAGAGACAGGTTTGACTTCCCAGCCCCCCGCCAGTCTGCCGGCCTTTCACAATGTGCTCGACCTGCCAGCCGCCATCGGGCGCCTTCAAAAGGCGATCGGCATCCAGACGGTCACCGGCAACGAAGCAAACATCATCCCCTTCTTCCGGTCGGAGTTTGAAAAGCTGGGTCTCGACGACATCACCACCCGGGACTTTTTGCCCGGCCGGCCCAATCTCTGGGGCACTCTTCGAGGCGCAGGCGGCGGTCGGAAGGTGATGATCATCGGTCACACCGATACAGTGCATGTGAGAGGGTGGTCGGAACGCTGGGCGGGCGACGAACGTGAGAGTCCGTTCAGCGGGGCAATTGTAGACGGCGAGATGTGGGGTCGCGGCGCGTCCGATCTGAAGGCCGGCCTGTGCACAGGCATCTCCGCGCTGGCCACGCTCAAGGCTGCGGGAACCAGCCTGAAGGGCGACGTGACGCTGGCTTTCGTCGGCGACGAGGAGAGCGGCGAGCTGGGCAGCGGCGTCAGCGGGGGCATGAGGGCGCTGGTCGACGCCATGAAGACGGGAGAGGTTGCACGCCCCGACTTCGCCATCTATGTCGAGCCGACCACGCTCGACATCTATCCCGCCCATATGGGCTTCATGATTGTCGATATCACCGTCACGGGACGTACGTCCTATGTTGGCCTGCCCGAGAAGGGCGTCGATGCACTGAAGGCCGCCAACGCCGTCCTGACGGAACTCTGGCGGCTTTCTGACCGCCTGGCGGCGGCCGGAGACCATGATCTGGTCGGCCGGGCTTTCATCCTGGTCACCTCCATCGAAGGCGGTGGCTATATCGCGGTTCCGGGCGAGTGCAGGCTCAGCCTCCTGCGCAAGCTGCGTCCGGGGGAGTCACTCGATACCGCCCGCGAGGAAATCGAGGCGGCGGTCATGGCCGCTGACCTGCATCCCGATATTCGCGTGGCGTTCGTGTATCCGGCTGGCCGCAACCACCCATTGGGTGGAACCCCTCTGGATGGCGACCCCACACATCCGGCGGTGGTCCAGCTCGCCGAAGCGGTGCGCACCGTGCGCCCCGATCGCGGGCGCATCCTTGGCGGGCCGTTCTGGTCGGAGGCGCCGTTCCTCGCCGACATGGGTATCCCGAGCGCCTATTTTGCGCCTGGCGATATCCAGATCTGTCACGGACTGGAGGAGCGCGTTTCGCTCGACGAATACCGCGACGGCATTGTGGCGCTATCAGCGTTCCTTGCCGACTACTGCAACTGAAAGTGCGGCCTGAAACAGAGAACGAAAACGGGAGGAGAACATCTCATGACACTGTTGCGTCATGCATTCCTGGGTGCCCTGGTGGTGTCTGTCGTCATGCCGGTCGGCGCCTGGGGGCAGTCAAGGGCCGTCGGACCCAAGGGCGAGGCAGCGACGTCCTCCAGCGAACTCCAGCTCACCGATGAGGAGGTCGCGAAGCTGAAGGAAGGCCACTACACGGCCGCCATGGTCTGGCACATGGCGCAGGAATACACGAGTGCCGTGACAGCAGGCGCCCAGGACGAGCTCGACCGTCTCGGGATCAAGGTGCTGGCCATCACGGAGGCCGGCTTCGACGCCGCCAAACAGAAGAATGACCTTGAAACCGTTATGGTGCGCAATCCGGACGTGATCCTGACACTTCCGGTTGACCCGGTCTCGGCGGGCGAAGCATTTCGACCGGCCCTCAAGGAGGGTGCCAAATTCGTCATCGTTGACAATGCACCTGCCGGCTGGGAGCAGGGCAAGGACTACGTCACTGTCGTTACTGACAACAACTACGAGATGGGAAAGCACACGGCCGATGCGCTCGCCGGGGCGATCGGGTCCAAAGGCAAGGTCGGCATGATCTTCTACGACGCCGATTTTTTTGTGACAAACATGCGCGACAAGGCCTTCAAGGACACGATCGCCGGCAGCTATCCCGGGATCAAAATCGTCGCCGAGCAGGGCTTTGCGGATCCCCGGAGGGTCCAGGAGATCGCAGACGCGATGCTGCTTCAGTACCCGGAGCTCGATGGAATCTATACCAGCTGGGGCGAACCGGCCGAAGGCGCGCTGGCCGCTCTCCGCGCGGCCAAAAACGATCATGTGAAGATCTCGACGCTCGACGTCAACGAGGTCATCGGACTCGACATGGCGAAGGGCGGCAATGTTGTCTCGATCACCGTGGACGAAGCCTATGAGATCGGGCGGGCACTGGGAGCTGCGGCCGGTTACGCACTGCTGGGCAAGGGCGTACCTCCTTATATGGTGGTGCCCGCCCTGACTCTCACCAGGGATAATCTGGTCAAGGGCTGGTACCAGTCCATGCATCGCGAGGCACCGCAGTCAATCAGGGACGCCCTGGTCAAATGAGACCAGTCGTGTCGAGCAACTTTGCCTGTCGACAAGCGTAGGGCGCGTGCCCTGCACCTGGCAATATCCAGGCTTGCCACGGTCTGGAGGAGCGTCCTCCCGCTCGACAGCTATCAGAGACGGCACTGTGGCTGTCAGCCTCCCACTACCGGCAAGCTGACAAAAGTGCCGTCTGAACCGAGAAACAAAAATGGGAGAAGCATCATGAAACTACAGCGTTATGCATTTCTGGGCGCGCTCGCGGCGTCCCTTGCGGCAGTGCCGGGTGTGGCCTGGTCACAGTCGAAGACTGTCGGCCCCAAAGGCGAACCTGCGACGGCATCCAGCGAACTCAAACTCGACGACGCAGAGGTCGCAAAGCTCAAGGGAGGGCACTTCAAGGCGGCGCTTGTCTGGCATATGGCGCAGGAATTCACCAATGCGGTAACCGCCGGCGCGAAGGCCGAATTTGACCGCCTCGGAATTCAGGTGGTGGCGACAACCGAAGCTGGCTTCGATGCCGCCAGGCAGAAGAACAATCTGGATACCGTCATGGCGCAGAACCCGAACGTGATCCTGACGATTCCCGTCGATCCGGTCTCGGCCGGAAATGCGTTTCGCTCCGCACTCGACCAGGGTGCCAGGTTCGTTATTCTTTCGAACCCGCCGGCCGGCTGGAAACAGGGCAAAGACTACGTCACGATCGTTACGGACGACATATACGAGATGGGCAAGCAGACCGCCGATGGGCTGGCCCGGGCGATCGGGTCCAGAGGCAAGGTCGGCATGATCTACTACGATGCCGATTTCTATGTGACGAACCAGCGCGACCAGGCTTTCCGC
>NZ_SUEO01000174.1 GCF_004962925.1 Mesorhizobium sp.
GTCGTCGTTGGCCGGAGCAAGGTCTGCAGGCTCTTCGACCGGCGTTGCTGCTACCGGCTCGCTGGAGACGGCCTCCAAGACGTCGCCTTCGGGGCTGTCAACCGCCTCGGCAGTGCCTGCATCGACCTCGCCTTCACCGTCTTCACGGCGATTGCGCTTGCCGCCGCGCTTGCCGCGCCGGCGCTTCTTGCCCTGACCGTCATCCGACGCTTGACCTTCATCCGACGCTTCCACCGCCTCAGTGACGCCGACCTGCTCCTCGTGAGCTGCTTCGGCGCCTTCATCGTTTGTGGCTTCGGAAACGCCATCGGTAGCGGTCGAGAGGGAGGCGCCTTCCACAGGGGCGCCGTGCTCACGATCGCGATCCTTGCCACCGCGCCGTCTGCGGCGCTTGCGGCGCTTGCGGTCGCGGCCTTCGCCATCCTCGCTTGGCCTTGGCTGCTGCGGCTGCTGCGCTTGGCGCGGTTGCTCGACCGGTGCAATAGCCTCGTCCTCCTCGTCGATGACGATTTCGTCCGCCGGCTCTTCCGGCTCGACATAGGCGGGCAAGGTGCGCACCTCGACGAAGCCTTCAGGCTTTTCCGCCAGCGCGCCGCGGAAGATCGCATAGTGCTGGGCTCCGACCGCGTCGTCGGCTTCGACGGTGATGGTCAGGCCGAAGCGGCTTTCGAGTTCCACAAGCGTGCCGCGCTTGTGGTTGAGCACATAGAGCGCGGTCGCCGCCGGCGTCCGCACCGTGATGTGGCTGCGCGAATCCTTGAGCAGGAATTCCTCGATCGCTCGCACCACCATCAGCGCGACAGACGAATCGGACCTGACATGGCCGGTGCCGCCGCAATGCGGGCAAGGCTTCATCGTCGATTCCAGCACGCTGGCACGGATGCGCTGGCGCGACATCTCCATCAGGCCGAAATGCGAGATGCGGCCGACCTGGATGCGGGCGCGATCGTTCTTGAGGTGATCCTTCAGCCGCTTCTCGACGGAGCGGTTGTTGCGGTTCTCCTCCATGTCGATGAAGTCGATGACGATCAGGCCGGCGAGATCGCGCAGCCTCAGCTGCCGTGCGACTTCCTCGGCCGCTTCCAGATTGGTGTGAAGCGCTGTGTCCTCGATCGAGTGCTCCTTGGTGGAGCGGCCCGAATTGACGTCGATGGCGACCAGCGCTTCGGTCTGGTTGATGATGATGTAGCCGCCGCTCTTCAGCGTCACCTGCGGCTGCAGCATGCGGTCGAGCTGCGCCTCGATGCCATTGCGCACGAAGATCGGCGTCGTGTCGCGGAACGGCTGCACGACCTTGGCGTGGCTCGGCATCAGCATGCGCATGAAGTCCTTGGCCTCGCGATAGCCCTCTTCGCCGGAGACCTGGATCTCGTCGATGTCCTTGTTGTAGAGGTCGCGCACCGAGCGCTTGATCAGGCTGCCTTCCTCGTAGACCAGGGCAGGGGCCGTAGACTGCAGCGTCAGATTGCGGACATTTTCCCAAAGCCGCATCAGATATTCGTAATCGCGCTTGATTTCGGCCTTGGTGCGGCTTTCGCCGGCCGTGCGCAGGATGACGCCCATGCCCTGCGGCACTTCGAGGTCGGCGACGACCTCCTTCAGCCGCTTGCGGTCCTGTGCGTTGGTGATCTTGCGCGAGATGCCGCCGCCGCGCGCCGTGTTCGGCATCAGCACCGAATAGCGGCCGGCAAGCGACAGATAGGTGGTGAGCGCCGCGCCCTTGTTGCCGCGCTCTTCCTTCACGACCTGCACCAGAAGGATCTGCCGGCGCTTGATCACTTCCTGGATCTTGTACTGCCGGCGCACCGGCTTGCGGCGGTTGCGCGCTTCTTCCAGCGCATCCTCGGCGCCGACCGATTCGACCTCGTGGTCGTCCGAATGCGAGGAATGCACCTCTTCCAGCATGCCGCGATCATTGTCGGTGGACGTGGCTTCGCCGGCCGACTCCGCCCGCGGCATGGCTTCGGAAATCACATCCGCTTCGATGCTGGCGGCGATGGAATTGGGTCCGCCTTCGGAAGGCCCAGTCTCATCACGACCTGTCTCATCACGACTCGCCTCATGACTGGCGACATCCTCGCGATGTTCCGAAGTCTCGGGCGCCGTGTCCACATTTTCGGAAACGGTATCGCCGCTCTCCGCGACCGCATCCTCGCCGCTCTCATTGGAACCGGCAGAATCGGGGGAATCGACAGAATCGTCGGAATCGGCCGCACCTGCATCACGCTTGTGCTCGCCTCGGTCGCGGCTCTTGCCACCGCGCCGGCGCCCGCGCCGGCCGCGATCGCGGCTCTGGCGGTCGTCGCCTTCGCCCTCCTCATCGTCCTCGTCTTCAGCCTCCTGCGCTTCCGCGCGCAGCAGCGCCTGACGGTCGGCGACCGGAATCTGGTAGTAGTCGGGATGAATTTCACTGAAGGCGAGGAAACCGTGACGGTTGCCGCCATATTCGACAAAGGCTGCCTGAAGCGAGGGTTCGACGCGGGTTACGCGGGCGAGGTAGATATTTCCTTTGAGCTGCTTCTTGTCCTGGGATTCAAAGTCGAATTCTTCAATACGGTTACCGCGAACGACGACAACGCGTGTTTCCTCCGGGTGGGAGGCGTCTATCAGCATCTTGTTGGGCATTATTTCGTTTCCCCCCGGCAGCCGTCAGCCGCAGCTTGCGAGGCAAAGCCCGCCGCTGTGAGTGTGGATGAACATGGGTGCCGGGCAATTGAATGTCCGCCGGCCGCTGCCTTAGCGCCATGGCGGTGCCGCCCGCAGCCATAATGGCGCGGTTTGCTGCGGACCTTTCCATGATTGCGCTTGAAGCCATCGTAACCAGCAGAACCTTTTTGAACCAAAGCCCGGGAAAACCGGACCAGCTTGTTTGCTCGTACAGAGCCGGCGCGGGACAATCCCGGCCGTTTTCCTCACGCAGGCGTTTCCCCCGCCACGGGCTCACACCTGCGAAATTCGTCGCGATCACCTGATGCCTTTTTCGCCTGAAGCGAAAGGAGCCGTCGTTCATCTGACCTGTAGCGGGAAGCTGCGGAGAAGGACGGTTCCAGGATTGCAGTGATCCACCATCGCTTTTATGATTTGGCGGGTTGGAAGGCAACCCCGATTTCGGATGCCGGCAAAAAGCGGTTCCGCAACGGAAGCACGGCTTTAAGCCTTTGGACGAAAAGGCTTGGTTAACCTTCTCTGGATACCAATCGTTAATCGAGTTCGCGGCCTAACCGGCATTTCGACAAGACGCCGACACTCCGACAACTAAGATTGGGCGCCTGGCGCCAAACCGGAGCGACTGGAAAGAGATGGGACTGGCAGTCTTCACGCACAAGGGTGGTCGCGCCGGAAACCGTCTCTTCTACGCCGCTTACCTCCACGCTGCTTGTCTGCTGTTGCTGGTTGTCGCTTGCCTGGCTTCGCCGATCTCCTTTGCTGCCGACGCGCCGCTCGCCGCGACGAGCTACAAAATGGCGGGTGACGCCACCAAGATGCGCATCGTCGTGAATTTCGACCGCGAGCCCGACGTCAAATGGTTCCTGCTGCGCGGCCCCCACCGTCTGGTCGTCGACCTGCCAAGCACGAAATTTGCCATCAATGCCAAGGATGTGAAGGCGCGCGGCCTGGTCAGGAGCGTGCGTTACGGCGATCTCGGCGAGGGGACATCGCGGCTGATCCTCACCAGCAAGGGCCCGTTCGCCGTCGACAGGTTCGACGTGCTCAAGAACGATGACGGCAACGGCTACCGCATCGCCGTCGACATGTCGGCGGCGTCCGTGCGGGAGTTCGACGCCGCCCTTGCCAATCAAGCGCTGACCACCGGCTCGACGGTCTCCCCCGACAAGGGCGGCCGGATCGGCACCGGGCCGATCTCCAATCCAGGCCATCGCTTCACCGTCGTCATCGATCCGGGCCATGGCGGCATCGACGGTGGCGCCGAGGGCCTGAACGGCACGGTCGAGAAGAACGTCACGCTCGCTTTCGCCACCGAATTGCGGGCCAGACTTGCCGCAGTCGGCAAGTACGACGTGTTCATGACGCGCGAGACGGACCAATTCCTGCGGCTGGACGACCGCGTGCGCATTGCTCGCCAGCACGAGGCCGATCTGCTCATTTCGATCCACGCCGACACGATCAGGGTCAAGGGCCTTCGCGGCGCGACCGTCTACACGGTCTCCGATAAGGCTTCCGATCCCGAAGCGCAGGCGCTCGCCGACCGTGAAAACCTTTCCGACCAATTCGCCGGCATGGAGATCAAGGACGATAACAAGGAAGTGACCGACATTCTGATCGACCTGATTCGCCGCGAGACGCATAGTTTCTCGATGAGTTTCGCCCAGACTTTGGTCGGCCAGCTTTCCACCAGCGTCGGCCTCATCAACAATCCGCAGCGTTCGGCCAGCTTCAAGGTGTTGAAGGCGCCGGATGTCCCCTCCGTGCTGGTCGAGCTCGGCTATCTGTCGAACGCCAAGGACGAGGCGCAACTGCTCAGCGCCGATTGGCGCGGCAAGGCGGCCCAGAGCATAACCAATGCCATCGCCCTGTTCGCTTCAGCCAGGGCCGGAGCGGGAACCGGAGGCTGAGATGCCCGCGGATCGCCCACAACCAGAGGCAGCGTTGCACGACGACAACACTTCGTACTTATATTTCCGCCATTCGAAGCCGAAATACCATGCTGCCGCATTTTGCCCACATGGTGGCGACATGGGTTTTCGATTACCGGTCGGGATCGTCTCGAAAGCTTGCGCGAAAGGCGGCTTCGTTTAGGAGATTCCCGAACCAAGGACTGGAGCGGGCATGATTCGTCTCATTGGCTATTTTTTCGGCATCGGCACGGCGCTGGCCCTTTTGGTCGCGGCGGGCGTGGCGATCTATATCAGCCATTTGTCGAAGGATCTGCCCGACTACGAGGTCCTGGCCAAGTATGAACCGCCGGTGACGACCCGCATCCATGCGTCCGATGGTGCGCTGATGGCCGAATATGCGCGCGAGCGGCGCCTGTATTTGCCGATCCAGGCGGTGCCGGATCGTGTCAAGGCGGCCTTCCTGTCTGCCGAGGACAAGAATTTCTACAATCATCCCGGCATCGATATGACCGGCCTTGGCCGCGCAATCATGGTCAATCTGCAGAACTTCGGCTCGGGCAAGCGCCAGGTTGGCGCCTCGACGATCACCCAGCAGGTGGCGAAAAACTTCCTGTTGTCCTCGGACCAGACCTACGAGCGCAAGATCAAGGAGATGATCCTCGCCTTCCGCATCGAGCAGGCCTATTCGAAGGACCGCATTCTCGAGCTCTACCTTAACGAGATTTTCTTCGGGCTTGGCGCCTATGGCGTTGCCGGCGCTGCACTCACCTATTTCGACAAGGCGGTGAATGAACTCACCGTGGCGGAGGCGGCGTACCTGGCGGCTTTGCCGAAGGGCCCCTCCAACTATCATCCGTTCAAATATGCCGACCGCGCCATCGAGCGCCGCAACTGGGTCATCGACCAGATGGTCGACAACGGCTACGTCACGCATGAAGAAGGCGCCAAGGCCAAGGCCGAGCCGCTCGGCGTCACCCCGCGCCGCACCGGCACCTATCTGTTCGCCGGCGAATACTTCACCGAGGAAGTGCGTCGCCAGATCAGCGCACGCTACGGCGAGAATGCACTCTATGAGGGCGGCCTGTCCGTCCGTACGACGCTCGATCCTAAGATGCAGCTCATCGCCCGCAAAGCCATGCAGAACGGCCTGATGAAGTTCGACACGCTGCGCGGCTATCGCGGACCGGTGAAGTCAATCAATGTATCTGGCGACTGGGGCGTGCCTTTGGGCGACGTCAAGCGACTGGAGGACGTGCCCGAATGGTCGCTCGCCGTCGTGCTCGACAGCTCGGAAAAGGGCCTATCCATCGGCCTTCAGCCGACGAGGCAGGTCTCGGGCGAACTCGTCAAGGATCGCATCGAAGGCACCGTCAGCAAGGAGGACATGCGCTTCGCCATGCGTCACGTGGTCGACGGCAAGACCGTCAAGGCCAACTCGCCGGCGGACGTGCTGAAGCCGGGCGACGTCATCTTCGTGCAGAAGAAAGAGGATACGGATGGGGCCTATAGCCTGCGCCAGGTTCCCGAAGTGGAAGGCGGCTTGATCGCCATGGATCCGCATACCGGCCGCGTTCTGGCCATGGTCGGCGGGTTCTCCTATGCGCAGTCCGAATTCAACCGTGCCACGCAGGCCATGCGGCAGCCGGGTTCGTCGTTCAAGCCGATCGTCTATTCGGCTGCCCTCGACAATGGCTATACACCGGCTTCGGTGATCATGGACGGCCCGATCACCATCAAGAGCGGCAACACGACCTGGACGCCGAAGAACTACGATGGAAGGACGGCAGGTCCGGCGACCTTGCGGTCCGGCATCGAAAGGTCACGCAATCTGATGACCGTGCGCCTTGCCAACGACATGGGCATGAAGCTGGTCGTGGAATATGCCGAGCGCTTCGGCGTCTACGATCATCTGGCGCCATATCTGCCGATGGCGCTGGGATCGGGCGAGACCACCGTGATGCGCATGGTGTCGGCCTATTCGATCATGGCCAACGGCGGCAAGTCGATCAAGCCGACGCTGATCGACCGCATCCAGGATCGCTACGGCAAGACGGTGTACAGGCAGGACGAACGCGGCTGCGAAAATTGCAACGCGACGGAATGGCAGAACCAGCCCGAGCCGGAACTGGTCGACAATTCCGAGCAGGTGCTCGATCCGATGACCGCCTATCAGATCACCTCGATGATGGTGGGCGTCGTCGAGCGCGGCACCGGCGCCACCGTCGCCGAACTCGGCCGCCACATCGCCGGCAAGACCGGAACGACAAACGACGAGAAGGATACCTGGTTCATCGGCTACACGCCCAATCTCGTTGTCGGGCTTTACATGGGCTACGATCAGCCGAAAGGTCTTGGCAAGGGCGCGACTGGCGGCGGCCTTGCCGCGCCGATCTTCAAGGACGTCATGCGTGTGGCTTTGGACGGCACGCCCAATGTCGATTTCAAGGTCCCCGAAGGCATGAAGCTGATCGCCATCAATCGCAAGACCGGCATGCGGGCCAACCCCGGCGACGCTGGCGCCTTTATCGAAGCCTTCAAGCCGGGCACAGGCCCCGCCGACAGCTATTGGGTAATCGGCATGGATGCGGATGGCTCCAACGCCTCCGGCGGCTCGCTGTCGCCACAGGCCAACCAGGCCATCCAGTCCGGCGGCGGCGGACTTTATTGACATAGGATATGGCATTCTGGCCGGCTTCCGAGCCGGCCCATTTTGCTTTACAGGCGGCGGTGCCGTCCCTATGTATCGCGCCAACGCAAGCTCTGTTTAAGCAACAGGGCACCATTTCAGCACAGGACAGAACAGCCAGCCATGCGCGCGGAAACGCAGAACATTGTCGACGAAATCAGGCAGGCGATTACCCTGCTGAGGAGGCATCTTTGACTGGGATCAGGCCATAAAGCGGCTTGAATACCTGAACGTGCGTGCCGAGGATTCGAGCCTCTGGAACGAGCCGCTGGAGGCGCAGAAGCTGATGCGTGAGCGCCAGGGCCTCGAGGACGGCATCGCCGCGGTCAAAGGCCTCACCCAGGCGCTGGAAGACAATATCGGCCTGATCGAGCTTGGCGAGGAAGAGGGCGACGAGAGCGTCGTCGCCGAGGCAGAAGCGGCGATCCGCTCGATGCGCGGCGAGGCAAAGGCCCGCCAGATCGAGACGCTGCTTTCGGGCGAGGCGGACGCCAATGACAGCTATCTCGAAGTCCATGCCGGCGCCGGCGGCACTGAAAGCCAGGACTGGGCCTCGATGCTTCTGCGCATGTACACGCGTTGGGCCGAGCGGCGTCGCTTCAAGGTCGAGGTGCTGGAAGTGCATGACGGCGAAGAGGCGGGCATCAAGTCCGCCACGCTGCTGGTCAAGGGCCACAATGCCTATGGTTGGCTGAAGACGGAATCCGGCGTCCACCGGCTCGTGCGTATTTCGCCCTATGACAGCAATGCGCGCCGCCACACATCCTTCGCCAGCGTCTGGGTCTATCCCGTGATCGACGATACGATCGAGATCGACGTTTCCGAATCGGATGTTCGCATCGACACCTATCGTTCGTCCGGATCGGGCGGCCAGCACGTCAACACCACCGATTCGGCGGTCCGCATCACCCATCTCGCCACCGGCATCGCGGTCGCCTGCCAGGCCGAGCGTTCTCAGCACAAGAACAAGGCGAAGGCCTGGGAGATGCTGCGCTCGCGGCTCTACGAGGAAGAGCTGAAGAAGCGCGAGGCAGTAGCGAACGCCACCGAAGCGTCGAAGAGCGATATCGGATGGGGCCACCAGATCCGCTCCTACGTTCTGCAGCCCTATCAGCTGGTGAAGGATCTGCGCACTGGCGTCGAGAGCACAAGCCCGTCGAGCGTGCTGGACGGCGACCTCGACGATTTCATGGAGGCCTCGCTGTCGCAGCGCATCGAGGGCGGTGCCGGCGAAGTGGTGGCCGATATCGACTGAGCTCCTAAGCAGCAAAGCAGCTGGAATATCACGCTAGAGTGACAGGCTCTCACTCTAATTGAGCGGTCGCTTTATGGCTTTGTTTTTTCATTGAATTTTTCATAACGACTTCTACCTCGGGGGTGGATGCTGCCGGCCTGCCGGCGCCTAGCCCGGAACCACTGCGAGCCGAATCTCGTTATCTGCGATCCCATCTGCCGGGGTTGATGAAGTCACTCTCGTCAACCCCGGCAGTCTGGTTCCGGCTGCAGATGTCGGCGCTCGGCTTGCACAGCAATTTTCTTGCGCCAACAAAGGAATCAGCCCAGCATTCGAAGGCTGGGGGAAAAAAGCATTTATGGCCGGACGCGGCGTATCTGCGACCTGACGATCCGGCCACTGGGAAGACACGTTCCGGGAACGGGCAAGCGAAACGCTTGAACTCGTTGATAGGAACTGCGCCCATGCCTGCTTTCACAACCCGACCGGCCTCAGCCGTCAAGACGGCGCGCCGCCTCCTGAATTCAATCATCGCGGTGGTGGCTCTAACGGCCGCCACCTGCATATTTGCAGCGCCCGCTTTGGCGCACGACGCCAAGCCGACCGCGGCCAAGCCGCAAGGCTGGAGCTACCCATTCTCCTGTTGCTCGGGCTATGATTGCCGCGCGGTCTCGCAGGCCTCGATCAGCGAGCGTCCGGAGGGCTACGTCATCAAGGGGACAGGCGAGGTCGTGGCCTACAGCGACACACGGATCAAGAATTCGCCCGACGGCGAATATCACTGGTGCTCGGTCGCCGGCGCCAACGACGGAAAGACCATCTGCCTGTTCGTGCCGCCGTCGTCGTTTTAATGCATGTCGCCCAAAAGTGCGCAGCGGTTTTGGGATGACGACTTGCATCAAACAAAGATTGAAGCGCTACGCGTCTGACGCAGGCAGGCGAGTCTGCTGACAGACGGTTGCCAGGAGCGTCTCTTTATGTTGCCTTGCCGCGCGGGCGGCAGGCAATCGGGAGGAAGGCGTTCATGACTATAAAGGCAAGCTGCCACTGCAGGGCGACGACATTCGAGGTCTCGCAAGCGCCGCAGACCGTGACGCAATGCACCTGCTCCTTCTGCTCGAAGCGCGGCTCGTTGTGGGCCTACTACACCCCGTCGCAATTCAAGCTCACCAGCCCACTCAAGAATGTCACATTCTACCGGTGGGGATCGAAAACGATCAAACACGGTTTCTGCGCCACCTGCGGCTGCGGCACCTTTACCGAGACGCCGGACTGGTCGACCGGCAAGCCGGATTTCGACAATCCGAAGATCAGCGTGAACTCGCGCCTGTTCGACGATTTCGACCTCGATCAGGTCGAGGTCGTCGTCATCGACGGCAAGAATCTCTGGTAGCCGATAATCTCTGGCAGCCCATCAAAATCGCGCAACATCGCGGCTGTGGAATTGACCGGGAAAAGCCTTAGCCAGCCGCTTTTCCCGTTCCGCTTTTCGCCGCATTTCATGTTACAACGAGCCCGGAAGGGCTGATATGGCGCGCCGTCGGCGTGACCGCGGTTTGGAGAGGGACTACCGAATGAAAAAGACTGTGCTCGTCGCCGTGGCGACGGCTGTACTTGTGAGCGCCTGCACCACCACCGATCCGTATACCGGAGAGCAGAAAGTTTCCAACACTGCGGCCGGCGCCGGCATCGGCGCGCTGGCGGGTGCGGGGCTCGGCCTGCTTGCCGGCGGCAACGATCGCCGTAATGCGCTGATCGGCGCTGGAGTCGGCGCGCTCGCCGGCGGCGCCATCGGCGCCACCATGGACCAGAACGAGGCCGAACTGCGCCGGCAGCTTCAGGGCTCCGGCGTCAGCGTCACCCGCACCGGCGACCAGATCATCCTCAACATGCCGTCCGACATCACCTTCAACGTCGACCAGGACGCGGTGAAGCCCGGCTTCTATCAGGTGCTGAATTCGGTCGCACTTGTGCTGAACAAGTTTCGGCAGACCACGGTCGACGTGTTCGGCCACACCGATTCGACCGGTGGCGACCAACACAATTTCGACCTGTCGCAGCGCCGCGCGCTGGCGGTCGCCAACTATCTGTCCGGGCAGGGCGTCGATTCCCGCCGCTTCGCCGTCACCGGCTTCGGCAAGACGCGTCCAATCGCTTCCAATGCGACGGCCGACGGCCGTGCCCAGAACCGCCGCGTCGAGATCCAGCTTTCACCGCTCACCTGAGCAAGACAAATAGGAAGACGGGATTGAACATGAGAACGGCCCCGCAAGGGGCCGTTCTTGTTTGCTTTTTCTGGGCGGACGAACGTCGGCGCCCGTCGTTTCGTTTTCAGGGGCGAACCGGCTGATCGACAATCGCCGCAACGATCCGGCGCACGATCGGAAGGACAATCAGCAGGCTCGGAAACGCAACAAGCCATGATACGCCCCATGCGTATGACCAGGTCGCTACAAAACCGTTCGTCCAACCCGTGCCGATCGCCGTCGAAACCGCCGAGATGATGCAGGTCATGAGGATTGAAAGAACGAACGGCATAACCACAGCACTGTATGAAGGCGGCAGTTTTCTCAGCTTCAACGTCTTTTGCGGTGATGCTTGCATGGAAATCTCCTAGTCGGAAAATGCTTATGGGCGCGATCAGGCGACCTGTGCCGTTTGCAGGGCCAATTCTCGGATGAAGCTTCGTAGCGAACGCGGCTCGCGGCCCAAGGCGGCGCGCAGTGTCAGGCTATTTCCGCCGAGGCCGTACTTCGCGTAGTGGTCATGGACTTTAGCCAGCAGCTGTAGTTGCCGGTCGTCGTAGGAAAGACGGGCATTCGCTGCCCACTCACCAAAGGTTGGCTCGCCAGCAGAAACGGTCCGGCCAAGTTCTTCGCTCATCATTGAAACGATCTCTTCCCGGCTATGCATACCGTCCGCGCAAAGCTCAAGCGTCGCATAGGACAGCCGCGCCTCGGTCAATGCGATCGCTGCCACTTCAGCGACATCGCGGTAATCGACACGCGCCAGCTTTGCAGTCTTTGGAAACGGTTCCGAAAAAACGCCATCACTCACGATGGACGGCCAGGCTGCGGCGATGTTCTGCATGAAATTGGCGGGATGCAAAATGGTGTACTCCATGTTCGTCGAGTAGAGAGCATCTTCGACCGGCACCTTGCTCGCATGGTTCTTAAGCCGCGTATTGGTCGGCTGGATCACAGACGAGAAGACGAATTTTCGAACGCCTGCTCGTGCTGCAGCCTCGACCATGGCAACACCCATGGCTGCTTCGTCGGGGGCAAAGGCCGGTCCGATGTGAAAGACGCCGTCGACGCCCTCGACGGCATTTTCGAGGCTCTGAGGGTTGCGCAAATCTCCGGTCACGACTTCGGATACCCCGAGCCTCCGGGCCTTTTCGGCATTTGCGGGGTCGCGAATGAATGCTCGAACGCTGGCATTGCGGCGGATAAGTTGAGGCACGATCAATCCGGCAAATCGGCCTGTTGCGCCCACGACCAGAACGGTTGGATTGGGTGCTCGCATGACAATTCCCTTCGATGAAACCTGCCCCTTTCGGGATTTCTTCCAGGGAAAGTAAAAGGTCGCGAACAGCGTTACAATTATTTAGATTTGCGATAGTTTATCTCGATTTTCGTGATAAACGGAGACGTCATGAGCCGGATGGATGATTTTGAAGCTTTCATGGCAATCGTCGAGCATGGAAGTCTGACGGCCGCCGCGCGCCGGCTGAATCGCTCACTGCAATCGATCAGCCGGTCTTTGGCGACGCTGGAGGAATCCGTTGGGGTCGAACTTGTACAGCGGACGACGCGCCGTTCGACACCAAGCGAAGCCGGAACGGCGTTTTTCCACCGCATCAAACCCGCCATCGACGAAATAAACGACGCAAGACTTCAGGCCGCCAACCAACGATCGGAACCGTCAGGCATCCTGCGCGTGAGCGCGCCAGTTCTGTTCGGCCCGGATTTCGTTGTACCTGTCATCGCCGACTACATGCAGATGTATCCGCGGGTCGAGGTTGACCTCCAGCTCGCCGATGGCTTTGTCGACCTTGGTGCCGAGGGCCTCGATCTGGCGATACGGATCGGCAATTTGCCGGATTCCAGCTTGCGAGCCAGACGCTTGGGCGCGTTACGGCGCGTCGTTTTCGGCTCGCCTTCCTACTTTGAACACCGTGGCCGACCAGCGCATCCCTTTGAACTGGGCAAGCACAGTTGCATTGTTCGAACCTCCGACCAGCGTCCAGGTGAATGGATGTTTCAGATCGAGGGGAAACCTCGGGCGGTGAAAGTGGCTGGCAGTTTTCGATCCAATTTGATGGCACCGATCTATGCGGCCGCAGTTCACGGAATGGGTTTGGGCTACTCGCCCCTTTGGCAGATAAGGCATTTGGTGGATGATGGCCGCCTAGAGGTGGTTTTAAGCGACTTCGAGCCGGTGCCGGTGCCGATGCACGCCGTGTGGTCGGAAGGCAGATCATCCTCAGCCAAAGTTCGCGCGTTTCTGGATATGTTGCCGTCCCGCCTGGAATTCAAAAACCTGTAGCCGCCGGATCAGACGAGGCAACCGAGCGGTCGACGGCCTCGTGGTCATCGACTTCGGCGAGACGCGGCGGCGGCCGACCGCGCCTAGAACCGGGACGTCGAGATCCAGCTTTCGGGCCACACCTGAGCAAAGCAAATATCAGACATGAAAACGGCCCCGCAAGGGGCCGTTTTCGTTTGCATTTGAGAATTTCTGCTGTGATCAGACCTTGGCCACGATGCGCATGAAGGCGGGCATGTCATCGCCGAAGCCGACGGTCGCGTCATTGTCTTCCTGGCGATTGCGGCCAAGGCGATTGCCGTCGCGCTGCGGCCTGGTGTCGCCACGTTCCGGCGCACGCTGTTCGTTGCGATTGCGATCGGGCGAAGCCTTACGTTCGGGTGAAGCTTGGCGTTCGGGTGAAGCTTGGCGCTCGGTATTTTCCGAGCGGATCGCCTCCTTGCGCGCGCGCCGCTCACCGGCATCGGTGACCGCGGTCTCGGCCACCACTGGCTCGCCTGTCGTATCCGGTGCTGCAT
>NZ_SUEO01000175.1 GCF_004962925.1 Mesorhizobium sp.
GCAGCGATCTTCCAATGGTATGGCGAAGCCATCGACAAGATTTATGACGAAGTGGCGCCAACCGGCGAAGGCGATCTGGTGTTGGTGCGGCGCGAGCCGCTTGGCGTGATCGGCGCGGTGGTGCCGTGGAATTTCCCGCTCGACATGGCGACCTGGAAGTGCGCGCCGGCGCTGGCGGCGGGAAATTCGGTGGTGCTGAAACCGGCCGAGCAGTCGCCCTTGTCGGCCCTGCGGCTGGCGGAACTCGCGATGGAAGCAGGCCTGCCGGCCGGCGTGCTCAATGTGGTGCCCGGCCTTGGCGAAACCGCCGGCCAGGCGCTTGGCCGCCATATGGATGTGGATTGCCTTGCCTTCACCGGTTCGACTGCCGTGGGCAAGATGTTCCTGCAGTATTCCGGTCAGTCGAATATGAAGCAGGTCTGGCCGGAAACCGGCGGCAAGAGCCCCAACCTTGTCTTTGCCGATTGCAGCGATCTCGATGCAGCGGCCGATATGGCGGCCTTTGGCATCTTCTTCAACCAGGGCGAAGTCTGTTCCGCCAATTCACGTTTGCTCGTCCAACGCGGCATCAAGGATGCTCTCGTGGAAAGGCTAGTGCAGCGTGCGGCGGCCACGCAGCCTGGCGATCCACTCGATCCGGCTTCGAAAATGGGCGCGATGGTCGATGCCCGTCACGCGGCCAACGTCATGCGGTTTGTCGAGGCCGGCAAGAAAACTTCGCGCTTGGTTGCGGGCGGCGATCTGGTCACGGTCAACGGACGCGGCAGCTTTGTCCAGCCCACCATCTTCGACGATGTCGCGCATACCGATCCGATTGCCAGGGACGAGATATTCGGGCCGGTGCTCTCTGTCATCGCCTTCGATGACGAGGCGGAGGCGATCCGTATGGCCAATGACAGTCCATACGGGCTGGCCGCATCGCTGTGGACCGACAGCCTGTCGCGCGCACACCGCATCGCCGGTCGGCTCCATGCCGGCACGGTTTCCGTCAACACCGTCGACGCGCTGAGCCCGATGACCCCATTCGGTGGCTTCAAGCAATCCGGCTTCGGCCGCGACCTGTCGCTGCATGCGCTCGACAAGTACACTGCGCTCAAGACGACGTGGATCAAATACTGATGGATGGCAAAGGCTTGATCGAAGCCCCTAAACCGGCAACATAGCTGGCCATGCCGCTACGCTTTACGCTCAGACAGTTGGAATATTTCGTCGCCGTTGGCGAGGCTGGCTCCATTGCCAAAGCGGCCGAACAGGTCAACGTGTCACCGCCATCGATTTCGGCCTCCATCGCACAGCTGGAAACTGAGTTCGGCGTCCAGCTTTTTGTCCGCAAGCATTCGCACGGCCTCTCGCTCACCGCCGGCGGTCGCGTCTTCCTGAAGGAAGCCGCCCGCTTGCTCAACGACGCCGACGCCTTGCATGACGTCGCTGGCGACATTGCGGAAAAGGTGCGCGGCCCGCTGGCAGTAGGATGCTTGCTGACGTTCGCGCAGATCGTCCTGCCGGCTCTGCGCATGAAGTTCGAGCGCGCCTATCCTGATGTGCGCGTGCGGCAGTTCGAGCGCAATCAAGGGCAGTTGCTCGAGATGCTGCAGCGCGGCGAAATTGACCTTGCTCTGACATACGATCTCGAACTGTCGCAGGACATGACCTTCGAGCCGCTGATCCTGGTGCCGGCCTATGTCATGCTGCCGGCGGGGCATCGCTTTGCGGGAAAGGCGTCGATCACGACGGAAGAATTGGCCGACGAGCCGATGGTGTTGCTCGACCTGCCTTTCAGTCGCGAATATTTCCTGTCGGCGTTCCACCAGCGCGGAATCCGACCGAACATCGCCGAGCGCACAGGCGACATTGCGGTTATGCGCACCATGGTCGCCAATGGCTTCGGCTATGGCATCGCCAATATGCGGCCACTCAACACCCTGGCGCCGGACGGCAAGCCACTCGTCTTTGTGCCGCTGGATGGTGACCTGCGACCTCTGACCATGGGCGTCGCCTTGCCCAACTCCGAACATCGCACGCAAACCGTCCAAGCGTTCATCGAACACTGCAGGCATTTTGTGGTGGAGCAAGGCGTGTTCGGCGCCGGGCGGGCGGTGGAACACCAGTCGATCGGCTAGATCAGCCACCCAATCAAATCCGAACTGCTCTGTTGCTAAGCTCGAAGCCGGTCGTCGGCAAGCCGCCGCAGTAATTCGTCCAGCATGTTGTCGCAGCGGCGCATCTGCTCGACGCTGACGAATTCGTCCGGCTTGTGCCCTTGCGCCATCGACCCCGGTCCGCATACGACCGTCGGCGTGCCGAGATCGCTGCTGAACAGGCCACCTTCCGTGCCGAAGGCAACCTTGATGGTGTCGTTGGCGCCGGTCAGCGATTTGACGAAAGCGACAGCTTGCGAACTGAGCGGCGTATCGAGGCCGGGATAGGTGTTGGTGATGTCGATGTCGATCGCCGCCTCGGGCGCGATGGCCGAAGCTTCGACGGCAATGCGCGCGGCCTCGGCGCGCAGACCGTCGAGGATCTCCTGAGGGTTGTCGGCTGCGATATTGCGGATCTCGAAGTCGATCTGACAGAGGTTCGGTACGATGTTCAGCGCCACGCCGGCGTTCATCTTGCCGACGTGGACGGTTGTGTAGGGAATGTCATAGTCACCGTCGCGGGCGCCATCGCGCGCCAGCCGGTCCTGCTCCCGGCGCAAGGCGGCGACGAAGTCGCAGCCGAGATGGATGGCGTTGAGCGCCAGTGGAGCCAGCGCCGAATGGCCTTCGCGTCCCTTGCAAATGGCGCGTGCGGCAAGCTTGCCCTTGTGACCCGTCGCCACCTTCATGCCGGTCGGCTCGCCGACGATGCATAGCAACGGCCGTTGCGGGGCTCCTCGCAGCATGTCGATCAGGCTGCGCACACCGATGCAACCGATCTCCTCGTCGTAGGAGAGTGCCAGGTGCAACGGGGTCTGCAGTGTCATTTTCGACGCCGTGACACATGCAGCGAGCGCGCAGGCGACGAAGCCCTTCATGTCGGCCGCCCCGCGTCCGTAAAGTCTCCCGTCGCGCTCGCTCATCTCGAAGGGCGGCAGCTTCCAGTTCTGGCCGTCGATGGGAACCACGTCGGTGTGGCCGGACAGCATGATGCCGGAAGCGCCAGCCGGTCCGATGGTGGCAAAGAGGTTGGCTTTACGGCCATCCTCGCTTTGAATGATCTGCCAAGCAATGCCATGCGCGTCCAGCAGGTCTACCACATAACCAATGAGGTCGAGATTCGAGTCACGGCTCACCGTCGGGAATGCGATCAGCTTTTCAAGGATCCGGATACTGTCCATGCGTCTAAATCTCGTTGCCCGTGCGAGCTATCTAGCATCGCGTGGCCACGGCCTTGAAGTCGCATTTGGCTCAGCCGGGATTCACCGGATGCTAATTCAGGCGGGCCGATTAGGCGGGTCCTAATCGGCACGGAAGAAATCTGTAGTTTTCCGGCGCCTGCCTCAACTTATGAGTAGTCTCTCGGCATCAACCCAATGGCGCTTGGCAGACCGGCTTGCGCCACGGCTCGAGGAAAGTTCCATGCGCGATCCACGCTACGACATTCTGTTCGAGCCCATGAAGATCGGTCCAGTGACCGCCAAGAACCGCTTCTATCAGGTTCCGCATTGCAATGGCGGCGGCTATCGCGATCCTTCGGCCGCCGCCGAGATGCGCCGCATCAAGTCGGAAGGCGGCTGGGGCGTTATCTTCACCGAGCAGACCGAGATGCACCATACCTCGGAGATCACGCCCTTCATCGAGCTCAGGCTGTGGGACGACGCCGATATCCCAGCACTGGCCAAGATGGCCAAGGCCATGCATCAGCATGGCGCGCTGGCCGGTATCCAGCTGGCCTATTCAGGCATTAATGGCCCGAACCTCTATACCAAGGAAGTCCCGCGCGGACCGTCGGCTTTGCCCATCCGGACCTTCACCAACGATCCGGTTCAGGCGCGCGCCATGGACAAGCAAGATATCCGCGACCTGCGCCGCTGGCACCGCAATGCCTTCAAGCGTGCCAGGCAGGCGGGCTTCGATCTGGTCTGTCTCTACGGCGCACATGGCTTCGGCATCATCCAGCACTTCCTGTCTACCGCCACCAACCAGCGCAGCGACGAATATGGCGGCTCGCTGGAAAACCGCTCGCGGCTGATGCGTGAGCTGATCGAAGAGGGCAGGGATGCCATCGGCGACACCTGCGGCCTGACGCTGCGGCTGTCGCTGGACGAGATGATCGGCGAGCTTGGTTTCGCCAATTCCGAAGTGCGCGACATGATCGAGATGCATGCCGACCTGCCCGACCTCTGGGATCTGGCCCATGGCGCCTGGGAGGACTGCTCCGGGCCTTCGCGATTCAAGGAGGAGGCCGCGCACGAGAGCCTGGTATCAGGTATCAAAAAGCTGACTTCGAAGCCGGTCGTCGGCGTCGGGCGATTTACGTCGCCGGATGTGATGGTGAAGATGATCAAGTCAGGCACGCTTGATTTCATCGGCTGTGCGCGGCCATCGATTGCCGATCCTTTCCTGCCGAAGAAGGTGGAAGAGGGGCGGATCGAGGATATTCGCGAATGCATCGGCTGCAACATCTGCATTACCGGCGACATGACCATGTCGATCTCGCGCTGCACGCAGAACCCGACTTTCATGGAGGAGTGGCGCAAAGGCTGGCATCCGGAACACATGCAGGCAAAGGGCGACAGCGAGAGCGTGCTGATCGTCGGCGCCGGTCCTGCCGGGCTGGAGGCCGCGCGCGCACTCGGCCTGCGCGGCTATCAGGTGGCCGTTGCCGAAGCCGGCACCGAACTCGGCGGCCGCGTCGCGCGCGAGTGCCGCTTGCCTGGTCTTTCCGCATGGGGCCGTGTGCGCGACTATCGCCAGTATCAGCTCAGCCAGATGTCGAATGTCGACATCTATTTCGAGAGTCGACTATCCGCCGAGGACATACTGGCCTTTGGCTTCCAGAACATTGCCATCGCCACCGGCTCGACATGGCGCCGCGACGGGGTGGCGCGTGCGCATGTCGTGCCGATGCCGATCGATCCGGCTGTGCCGATCTACACGCCGGACGACCTGATGGGTGGCAATGTGCCAACGGGCAATGTCGTGCTGTTCGACGACGACCACTACTACATGGGTGGCGTTCTGGCCGAGCTGATGGCGCGCCAGGGCGCGAAGGTGACGCTGGTGACGCCATCCGCCTATGTATCCGACTGGACCCGCAACACGCTGGAGCAGGGTGCCATCCATCGCCGGCTGGCTGAGCTCGGCGTCGAGATCGTGTTGAACCGGATCGTGACGCGCATTGTGTCGGGAGGTGTTGCCACCGCCTGTGCATATACTGGCAACCGACGCGACATCACTGCAGACGCTGTGGTGCTGGTGACGTCGCGCCAACAGGACGATGGCGTCTGGCAGGACTTAAAGGCGCGGAGGGACGAATGGGCCGATAACGGCATTCGCTCGATCAAGGTCATCGGCGATGCCGAGGCGCCGGGGCCGATCGCGTGGGCAACTTATGCGGGGCACCGCTTTGCTCGCGAACTGGATGAAGCCGATATTGGCGACGCACTGCCCTTCCGTCGCGAGATCACGGCATTGGCTGCGGAATAGGTTTGAGAAGAAATAGATAGATTTGAAACCGTTCATGCTTCCGGTTGCTCAGCATTCGATGAGCCACAGATTCGCGAGGATATGCGGCGCCCCGAACCTTTGGAGATAGCCAGGCGCACAGACGGCCATCTGTCGCTGGAGAACGCAGCTAGCTCAGTTCTCGTCTGCTGTACTACTGCATTTGGATTCCGTTCATCGGCATCATATTGTGATTGAGGTGCGTCATGATCCAGACGGAACCGAGCACGACAAGCACGACGATGAATACGCCGAAGGCCAGCGCCAGGACGTTGTTCGTGTTGTCCGGGCCTGTGGTGAGATGAATGAAGAAGACGAGGTGCACGCCCATCTGCGCAATGGCGAGCACAACGAGCGCGGAAATGATCGCCGGCTGGTAGATGACACCGCTCTGCGCCGCAACGAAAGAGGCGAGAGTCAGCAGGATGGCCAGGCCAAATCCCAATGCATAGCCCAACAGGCCGCCGGCCAGCTCCTGCTCGTTGATGCGCTCTTCGCCAGGCGCGGAATCGTCAAGATCGGAAAATTCTTCGGGGCGGTGGTCGCGATCGCTCATGGGCTAGCTCCCAGAAGATACACGAGAGTGAAGATCGCGATCCAGATGATGTCCAGCGCATGCCAGAACAGGTTGAAACACTGAAGGCGACGTAAGATGTCGGCGCGAAAACCCTTCACCCAAAGCTGCGCGATCATCGTGCCCAGCCAGAGCAGGCCCATTCCCACGTGCAGGCCATGGCATCCCACCAGCGCAAAGAAGGCAGAAAGGAAGGCGCTGCGCGAAGGGCCGGCACCTTCCTCGATCATTCCAGCGAATTCCTGCACCTCGAGGATCAGAAATGCGGCGCCCAGGATCCCGGTCACGAGTAGCCAGATCTGTGTCCAGACCATATCGCGCCGGTGACTGGCAAGACTCCCCAGACCGCAAGTGAAGCTGGAGGTGAGAAGCAGCCCGGTCTGGATCGCGACCCTGGGGAGTTCGAACAGATCGCGGCCGGCCGGGCCTCCGGCAATCTCCTTCGCCAGCACGGCGTAGGCCGCGAAGAAGGCCGAGAACATGATGATGTCGGACAGCAGGAAAATCCAGAAGCCATAGGCGACGGTCACGAATTTCGAGGCCGGTCCACCTTCGCCGTGCCCCGTCGCACCGTGACCATGGCCTGAGCCGTGGCCGAGCCGATGTGGATCTGGCCTGCCAGGCGAAATGGCGCCTGGCAGCGCTCCCGAGACCGCGCTCATGCGAGTTCCTCCCGGTGCTTGAACCACGCAGCCCGACCGGCGCGTTCAATGCGCTCGAGCTCTTCGGCGGAGACCTCGTAGTCGGCAACGTCACGCCAGGCAAAGACCACGAAGGTGGCGTAGGCGCCGACAAGACCGATGATGGCTAGCCACCAGATGTGCCATATGAGCGCGAATCCGACGAGGGTCGCAAAGAAGGCAGCCACGAATCCGGTAGGACTGTTCTTCGGCATCTCGATCGGCTCATAGGCCGGTTCCTCGCCCGAATCCTGCATTTCGATCCTGCGCTGCTTTATGGTCCAGTAGGCTTCCTCGCCTCCCACATGCGGAAGTCTGGCAAAATTGAAGCTTGGCGGCGGAGACGATGTCGACCATTCCAGCGAGCGGCCGTCCCATGGATCGCCGGTTTCGTCGCGCAACTCATCACGGTGCCTGATCGATACGACAAGCTGCGTGATCTGACAGGCCGCACCAACGATCATTACAAGAATACCGCAGGCCGCAACGATCAGCCAAGGCACCCAAGGGTCGATTTCGATGTGCTGAAGGCGGCGCGTCATCCCCTGCAGCCCGACGATATACAGTGGCAGGAAGACGAGAATGAACCCCAGCAGCGTGAACCAGAACGCCGCCTTGCCCCAGCCCTCATGCAGCCGGAAGCCGAACGCCTTGGGGAACCAATAGGTGAAGCCTGCGAAAGCCCCGAACAGAACCCCTGCGATGATGACATTGTGGAAATGCGCGACAAGGAACATAGAGTTGTGCAGCATGAAATCGGCAGGCGGGACGGCCAGCAGCACGCCGGTCATGCCGCCGATGGTGAAGGTGGTGATGAAGCCGATGGCCCAAAGCATCGGCGTGTCGAAGCGAATGCGTCCGCCATACATGGTGAAGAGCCAGTTGTAGACTTTCACGCCGGTACCAACTGCAATGATCGAGGTGGCGATGCCGAAGGCGGCATTCACATCTGCGCCGGCGCCCATGGTGAAGAAGTGATGCAGCCACACCATGAACGAAACGATGCAGATGAAGAGCGTAGCGGCCACCATCGAACGGTAACCGAACAGCGGCTTTGACGAGAAGGTGGAGAACACTTCCGAAAAGATGCCGAAGGCGGGCAGCACGAGGATATAGACCTCCGGATGGCCCCAGGCCCAGATGAGGTTCATGAACATCATGGGGTTGCCGCCGGCCCCGTTCGTGAAGAAGTGGAACCCTAGATAACGGTCGAGCGTGAGCATCGCCAACGTTGCCGTCAGGATGGGAAACGCTGCGACGATGAGGAGGTTGGCGGCGAGCGAGGTCCAGCAGAACATGGGCATGCGCAGATAGCCCATGCCCGGAGCGCGCATCTTCAGAATCGTGGCAACCAGATTGACGCCGGTCATCAGCGTGCCGACGCCCGAGATCTGGATCGCCCAGAGATAGTAATCGACGCCGACGCCCGGGGAGTAGTCGAGTTCCGATAGGGGCGCGTAGGGCAGCCACCCGGTGCGGGCGAATTCGCCAATCACCAGTGAAATGTTGACAAGCAGTGCACCCGACGCGGTCAGCCAAAAGCTGACGGAATTGAGCGTCGGAAAGGCCACGTCGCGCACTCCGAGTTGCAGCGGCACCACGAAATTCATGAGGCCGATCATGAACGGCATTGCGCCGAAGAAGATCATGATGGTGCCATGCGCCGAAAATATCTGGTCGTAGTGGTCGGGCGGCAGATAGCCTGGCCCATGCACGGCGGCGATCTGCTGGGTACGCATCATGATCGCGTCGACGAAGCCGCGCAGCAGCATAAGCCCCGCCAAAAGTACGTACATGACGCCGATCCGCTTGTGGTCCACCGAGGTGATCCACTCGCGCCACAGGTAGGGCCAGAAGCCTTTGACGGTGATCCAGGCCAACACGCCGATGGCCGCAAGGAAGACGACGAGAGCGGCGATGAGCGGGATCGGCTCATCGAAGGGGATGGCGGACCAGTCGAGCTTTCCCAGCATGGTTCAACCGCCTCCGTGTCGTTCATGTATAGCATTCGGGTCCGCCGGCGTGGCCGGACCCAAGGGATCGGGGTGGACCCGTGGATTGCCGCCGCGGCCTTCGTTTGGCCCGGGTGCTGGCGGTAGAAATTGACGCACCACGGCATCAAACAGCCCTGGCTGAACATGCGAGAACGCAAACGGCGCCACGTCCTGGCTTTGTCGGGCGAGTTCGCGGTATGCCCCCGCATTCAGGGTCTGGCCGCCGCCGCGGAGGCCCGCCGTCCATTGGGCGAACGCTTCGGGCGGCACGATCCGCACCCGAAAATTCATGTCCGAGAAACCGTCGCCGCTGTAGTGGGCCGACTGGCCATACAGGACGCCAGGCTTGTCGGCCAGGAGGTTGAGCTCGCTTTCCATACCGTTCATCGCGTAAATCATGCTCCCGAGCTGCGGAACGAAAAATGTGTTCATTACGCTCGCCGAGGTCAGGCGGAACCGCACCGGTGTGCCTGCAGGCATGACCAGTTCGTTGACGCTCGCGATTTGCTGGTCGGGGTAGATGAACAGCCATTTCCAGTCGAGCGCGACGACTTGCACCTCGATCGGCGAATTGGTTGACGATAGAGGCTTGCGAGGGTCCAGCTGATGGGATCCGTAATAAATTAGACCCCCGAGAAAGAGGATCGTCAGCGTGGGAATTGACCACACGATGAGTTCTATCCGGCCTGAATAGGTGAAAGCTGGATCATATTTGGCGCGGGTGTTGGAAGCGCGGAACCACCATGCAAACCATAGCGCGGCGACGATGGTCGGGATGACGATCACCAACATGACCGCCAGCGAGTTGAGCAGAATTGTCCGATTGCCGGCACCGACCGGCCCTTGTGGGTCGAGCACGCCGCCCGCGCAGCCGGCGAGCTCGGTCGTGCCCAGCAAGAGAATGATAAGGCCTGACGAGCCAGCCCGCTTCATGTTCGTCCCTATGGTAGTGATCACATAGTCACCCGTGGCCGCCGGGCATGGGCCGAGAACCATGCGCATCGACGCGACATCTGCTGCCTCAGCACGGCTTCAGCTTGCAGTGAGAAAGACCGTATACGTCGAAGAATTTCCTGTCTCTGGTTTTAGGTGCGGAACGGATAAGCCGCCGGGATGCGGAAAGCCCAACATTCAGGGGCCGAATTTGTTCCCGGGCATTTACGCGAGGCAAAAGCAATGTATTTGGCGCAGGTTTTGGCGGCATGCCTGTTTGTCTCTCCCTGGGTATTCGGCTTTGCGGGTGAACCAATGCCTGCATGGAATGCCTGGATCGTCGGCATCGCTCTTGGTGTTTTGGCGGTGGCTGCGCTGTCGGCTTTTGCGGATTGGAAGGAATGGGTCAGCTTGGTGCTCGGCCTGTGGCTGGTCGCGGCGCCCTGGGTCCTCGAGTTTGTCGTCAATGAGAATGCTGTCTGGATTCAGGTGGGCTTGGGTGTTCTCCGCTGCCGTATCGGCTCGGGCAGTATTGAACTAGCGTCATCAGCGACTCGCGCATGCGCGAACGCGGCGCTGTACTGGTACAAGGCGCAGGGCTGCTAGCATCCGCAACCAGACCCGCCTTTTCGTGCCGCTCGCGGAGAGCGCTCCGACCATTTCAGCGCTCCGCTCTTCTCGCGTATTGCCAAACGGCATATAATGAGGTATTTGCTGCCATATGGGAGATGCCGCATGCTAGCACTTGAACGCGTCAATACCGTCCCTGAGGCATTCCGTGCCGATCCTGTTACCCAGGACGAGGCGGCTGCCATATTTCGCGCCGCGCTGAATCTTTTCGGCAAATGGGAACTGACCGACGATCAGGCGGCGACCCTGCTCGACATGCCAGTCCGGTCCTTCCGCCGCTGGAAGGCTGAAGGGCCGGGGCGGATATCCCGCGACGGCCGTGCGCGCCTCTCCAACCTGATGGGCATCCACAAGGCCCTCAGGATCATCTTCACCGAGCCGCAGCGCGGATATGCGTGGATTCGGACCGGTAATTCCGCCTTTGCCGGGGCAAGCGCCTTGGATGTGATGCTCGGCGGCGAGCTTACCGACATCATGCGGGTCCGCCGCTACCTCGACGCCGAGCGCGGCGGCTGGTGACGGCGCCAGAACAGATCCCGGTTTCGCGAATTGAGTGGAAAGGCGCTGTCAGGATCATTCGCAGCGCCTTTCCGCCAATCGATCTATTCGAGGACATTGCGGATCCGGCCGATTGGCCGCTGCTGATCTCCGCGGAGCAGAAGACCAACCCGCGCGTCATGGCGAGCATCGGCAATCTCGATCTCGTTCCGGTCGAGCGAAGGGTCGGCGGCAATGGCGCGTCCTACCTGATGGCGCCCTTCACGCATGTGAGCACCGACAGGCCGAGCCGCTTCACCGACGGCACTTTTGGCGTCCTCTACGTCGGCAATGCCTTCGAGACGGCGCTGTTCGAGACCATCCATCACCACGAGCGCTTCATGGCGCGGACAGCCGAAGAAGCTGGCTGGACGTCGCAGTTCCGGGAGATCGTTCTTTCGGTTGATGCCGATCTGCACGACCTGAGAGGGCCTGAGCGGCAGGGCCATTCGGCCCTTGCTCCGGACAGCTACCAGGCATCGCAAGGGTTGGCGAAGAGCCTCAAGGACGCTGGCTCGGACGGTGTGGTATATCCCAGCATCCGGCACCCAAACGGCGAGTGCGTTGGCCTTTTCTACCCGGATTGTGCTTCGGCACCCGTTCAGGGCCGACATCTCGACTACCACTGGGATGGCGAGCGCGTCGATCTTGTGCGGGATTCAGGATCGGGGGAGGTCTTCCGTGTCGTGGATGTTTCCTGAACGACGGGCTGCGGGTGACCTCGCAATCCGGCCCTCGCGGAAGGCTTCGATCGATTTAGGCCGCCGAGGCGAGGGACTGCTCGTAAAGGCAGGTTACGGCTGCTATCGTGCCGTTCTTCCGAAGGCCGCTTGACCCGACGCGTTTGGGCTGACAACGGCCTGGCGGACCAAGCGACAACCGCGGCTCAGTTCGATGTGCTCGCCAGGGACCGGCACATAACTTGCTTATCAGTCACGGGAGTCACATCAGGGGAATTTCGTCATGCAAGAAGGGCGACGCGCTCGTCCAGCGCATCCCCTCCATCACCTCGAAGGGCGAGCAGCGCCTGCTTCTCGATCGCCGCGCGATACCGCTCCTCGCAGGCAAGCGCGTCGTGGTGGTCGACGATGTTGTGGCGTCCGGCTCAAGTCTGAAGGGCTCGGTAGAGTTGGTGCGCAACGCGGGCGCGGAAGTGGTCGGCATCGGTGTGATCTTCACCGAGGCGCGGGATTGGCAAGAAACGCTTGGGCCGGACCGGGCACTGATCCACAGCCTTGCACATATCCCGCAATTCACACCAGGCAAGGACGGCTGGAAGCCAATTCCGGAAACCTTCCTCTAGCGAACCGCCGAGTAAGCGGCAGAAGCGCGTTCGTCAGACGGCAGCTTGGCCAGCGAGCTACGATGTCTCGAAGCCGACACTTGAGCGCCAGCATCAACTTGCGGCTGACTTGAAGCTGCGTATGAAACGCTCCATTACATCGTCGACGTCCGCCATCGATAGGCAAAGCGGCAGGCACATCCTGATCACGTTCCTGTAGGGACCGGACCGACTTGCAACCGACCATAAGTGTCGTTGATGGTTTGAAATTGTCGACGTCGCAAACGTTGAGCGATGCCGCGTCTGGTCCGCCCGTCCGTGAGTAAGCGGAGATGCGCTCTTCGAAACCGCACCTGTTCAGAATGCCGGTCACTGGTTGATATCTCGCTCCCGGTGCAGGTCATCACTCACGTCGACAATTAGGTCCAAGCAGCAAAATCCTTGAAACCATGGTCCGGTCACAATGCAGACCAGGGTGTCCGTCGATCCGATCGTGCCTTCCATGAATAGATTCCGGGCCGCAGCGAGAGATGCCGCCCCTGTCGGTTCACAGAAAAGACCGGGCTTTGTGCGCTAGGTCGATCATCGCCTCGCGAATTTCCGCATCGCCGACGGCGTAAGCAACGCCCTTGCTTGCCCGGATAAACGAAAGCGTCAGACTGCCTTCCTCGGGATAACCCAACAACGGGTCCAAAGTCATCACGGATGGCCCGTGGAGCGCGCGCCCGCTGGAAAGTGTGCTCGATCCAGCGCGCGAGCGCGATGGGTTTCTCAAGCTCGGCTCGTGCGCAGACAAGTCGAACAACAGTTCGCGGCCCCTCAAGTCCACTCCAACTGGAATTTGCTTGGGGTGAGGGGCACGGCAGAGTGTGGCGGTGGATTGTAGCCCGCGATTGACTGTCGCGGCAGCTGCGGCGCGGTGCTGTCGTCCATGAAGCTACGGCTTGGGCTGAGGTGTGCCGTCACAAGGTCAGCTCTTTGTCGCGATGGAGAGATTTGCATGGCCGTACGCCGGATATCGA
>NZ_SUEO01000176.1 GCF_004962925.1 Mesorhizobium sp.
GTGACGTTCTGCCGGCGTGCGGCGCTCTGCGATCCAGGCGGCAAGCGGAGCGAGCCCGCCCGGCTCGATCCGGCAGGTGCGCACGCGCCCGATCTTTTCGCTGCGGATCAGCCCGCACGCTTCCAGCGCCTGGAGATGCCGGAGGACAGCGGCGAATGTCATGCCGAACGGCTCCGCCAGCTTGCTGACAGTGGCCGGCCCGCGGCTCAGCCTTTCCAGGATCTCCCGGCGCGTGGGCTCGACAAGAGCCCGCAGGATGAGGTCGACCTTAGAATACTTAAGCATGGACTTGAGTGTTTCATCGGCGGTATGAATTGTCAAGCCGCGACTAAAGTGTCTTTGCAAAATAGCGAGTGGCTCAGAAAACCCACCGATATAGACCGGTGCGAACATAGATGAACCGAGAACTGCGAAGAGCGTGGGACGGCATCCTCGCCATCAGCCAATCGAGGGCCGCACGTTCTCAATCCTCGTGCAGCACAAATTCCAGGTAGAGGTTGCGTTGCAGCATCGAGTGGTTGTCGTCCGAGATCAGCGACACCATCAGCGCGCCGTCGTCGCGCGTCCAGACGTCGAGCCCTTCCATATTGTCGATCTGGTAGGCCATGTCGGCTTCTGTCAGCACCGGCCCGTCGGCGACGGCGCCCTTCTCGACGCTTTCACCATAGATGCGCCTCAGCCGCATCTTGACGCCGCCGGCCATAGAGAAGCTGCGCTCCAAAAGCAGAAGGTCGCCGTCCGGCAGGAAGGCACCGTCGGTGATGTCGAATTCACCGTTGCGCTTGACGGTGAAGACGCCCTTGTGCGGCCCTTCGATGACAGCCGCATAGATGTTGCCTGATTTGTCGAGGCTCTTTTCCGACACCACGACCAGCCCGCCCTCGTGCTGCCCGTGGGGATTGGCGTGGGTAACTGTCTCGAAGCCGCGATTCCGACGAAGCTCCCAGGCTGGAATCAGGAAGTCCAGCTGCTTCAACGGCGGCTTCATATCGTGCGGATCGAACTCGAACTGGGCGACACGATGGTTGCGCTCAAAGCCGACCGTGGCAATGCCGTCCTTGACCGCAAGGCCTTCGGCGTCGACCTCCCATTTCTCGTCGATCGGCTGGCCCGACGCGTCGATCATCTGCTGCATGCGGAAATTCTGGACACCCGACGGGCGCTTGTCAGCATCATGGGTGACCGTGCCGAAGAACCAGAAACCGGTGTCGGCGACGCCGATGAAATCACTGCCGGGCTTGAGGAAGCGAAACGCCGACAGCGCACCGAAATCGCGTGACGGCGAAGTCATTTCCAGCCCGCCGACGAATTCGAGCGGGCCAAACCGCTTTTCGTCACGGCCGATGTGAAACCGGGTTATCGGCCGTGCCGAGATCTCGATCGGCCCGACCGAAACCGGGCCGACAGCGATGGAAGGTGATAAGGCGATGCCGGCAACGAACAGCGCTGTGGCGGCGAAAAGCGTCTGCCGAAAGCCGCCTCGCAAAAAAATCATCCGGCACGCCGCATGCCGCCGCGTCGCGTGTCCCGCACGCTTTCCTCGCCAAACAGCGACGCGAGCTGCTCGGTCATGGCGCCGGCCAGTTCCTCGGCGTCGACGATGGTGACGGCGCGCCTGTAATAGCGGGTGACGTCGTGGCCGATGCCGATGGCCAAGAGTTCGACCGGCGAGCGCGTCTCGATCAGTTCGATGACGGCGCGCAGATGCCGTTCGAGATAGTTGCCCGGATTGACCGACAGTGTCGAATCGTCGACCGGGGCGCCGTCCGAGATCATCATCAGGATCTTGCGCTGCTCGGGCCGGGCGATCAGGCGGTTATGCGCCCACAGCAACGCCTCGCCGTCGATGTTTTCCTTAAGCAGGCCCTCGCGCATCATCAGGCCGAGGTTGCGGCGTGCCCGCCGCCACGGATGATCGGCGGATTTGTAGATAATGTGGCGCAAATCGTTGAGCCGCCCGGGATTGGGTGGCTTGCCTTCCTTCAGCCATTTCTCGCGTGCCTGCCCGCCCTTCCAGGCGCGGGTGGTGAAGCCGAGGATCTCCACCGAGACGCCGCAGCGCTCCAGCGTCCGCGCCAGGATATCGGCGCAGGTGGCGGCGACCGTGATCGGTCGGCCGCGCATCGAGCCCGAATTGTCGAGCACCAGCGTCACCACCGTATCGCGGAATTTGGTGTCACGTTCCTGCTTGAAGGACAGCGGCTGCATCGGATCGATGACGACGCGCACCAGCCGCGCCGGATCGAGATAACCCTCTTCGAGATCGAAATCCCAGGAGCGGTTCTGCTGTGCCATCAGGCGGCGCTGCAGCCGGTTGGCCAGCCGGCCGACAACGCCCGACAGGTTGGCAAGCTGCTTGTCGAGGAAGGCGCGCAGCCGATCCAGCTCCTCTTCCTCGCACAGATCCTCCGCACCCACCGTCTCGTCGAAGGCGGTGGTGAAGACCTTGTAATCGATCTCCTTCGACAGATTGGCGAAGGGATTGTCGTTGCGGCGCGCCTCGCCGGGCGTCTCGGCATCGGCGTCGTCATCGTCGGACAGGTCGTCGGCGGTAGCGTCTGACGCCTCCGTCTCGGCCGATTGCTCGTCGTCGGACGACGCCTCGGTATCGTCGGACTGCGATTGCTCGGAGCCGGAATCGTCCTCCCCGCCCTCCTCGCTCTGCTCCCCGCCTTGCGGCTGGTTGTCGTCATTGTCCTCGGAGTCTTCGGTCTCCTGGTCGTCGCCGAGTTCTTCGGCCATTTCCATGGAAGCCAGCATCTCGCGCACGACACGGGCAAAGGCCTGCTGGTCGTCGAGCTTTGCCGACAGCCCGTCGAGATCGGCGCTGGCCTTGTCCTCGACCCATGGGCGCCAAAGGTCGACCAGCCGCTCGCCACTCTTCGGCACGGCACGGCCGGTCAACTTTTCACGCACCATCAGCGCCAACGCCTCCTCTATCGGAGCATCTGCCTTGTCCTTGACGTCGGTGAGGTTGGCTCTGGCGTATTTGTCCTCGAGCATCGAGCCGATATTGTCGGCCACACCTTGCATGGCGCGCGAGCCGATTGCCTCGACGCGGGCCTGCTCGACTGCATCGTAGATGGCGCGGGCCTGCTTGCCTTCCGGCGCCAGCCTGGTGTGGATGCGCGTGTCGTGACAGGCGCGCTTCAACGCCATGGAATCGCCGAGCCCACGGGTGATGGCGATATCGGCCTTCGAGGCTTTCTTCGGCAGTTCTGGCAATCGCGCGCGACTGCCGGCGAGCGCCGGCCGGTCCTTTGCGAAACCGACATCGAGGTCCTTGTCGCCAGCGATCGCGCGCATGCAGACGGTGACGGCGCGCTTGAAGCTGTCGGCTTCAGACCCCGTCTTCGACTTGTTGCGCGTGTTGTCGCCCGGACCCGCCATCGAGAACTCTGCTTAGCCCAGCACCACATTGGCGGCCGATTCGGGCAGATCTTCGCCGAAGGCGCGCTGGTAGAACTCGGCCACGAGCGAGCGTTCCAGCTCGTCGCACTTGTTGAGGAAGGTCAGCCGAAACGCCATGCCGATATCGCCGAAGATCTCGGCATTCTCGGCCCAGGTGATGACCGTGCGCGGGCTCATGACAGTCGAAAGATCGCCGTTGATGAAGGCCGAACGCGTCATGTCGGCGACGCGCACCATCTTGTTGACGATCTCCTTGCCCTTGCCGTCGCGATAGTGCTTGGCCTTGGCCAGCACGATGTTCACCTCATTGTCGTGCGGCAGATAATTCAGCGTGGTGACGATCGACCAGCGGTCCATCTGCGCCTGATTGATCTGCTGGGTGCCGTGATAGAGGCCGGTGGTATCGCCGAGACCGACCGTGTTGGCAGTGGAAAACAGCCGGAACGCCGGATGCGGGCGGATAACCCGGCTCTGGTCGAGCAGCGTCAGCCGGCCGGACGATTCCAGCACGCGCTGGATGACGAACATCACGTCCGGGCGGCCGGCATCATACTCGTCGAAGCACAGCGCGACATTGTGCTGGTAGGCCCAGGGCAGGATGCCGTCGCGGAATTCGGTGATCTGCAGCCCGTCCTTGACGACGATCGCATCCTTGCCGACGAGATCGATACGGCTGACATGGCTGTCGAGATTGACGCGCACGCAGGGCCAGTTGAGCCGGGCGGCGACCTGCTCGATATGCGTCGACTTGCCGGTGCCATGATAGCCCGACACCATGACGCGGCGGTTATAGGCGAAGCCGGCGAGGATCGCCATCGTCGTGTTCTTGTCGAACAGATAGTCTGGATCGATGTCGGGCACATGCTCGCTCGTCACCGAGTAGGCCGGCACCACCATCTTGGACTCGAAGCCAAATTTCTCTTTCACCGACACCGTGGTGTCGGGCAGGTTGGCGATGTCGCGATCGACCTTGTTCATCACTATCAACGTCTCCACGGGCGAAACGCCTGATTTCGCCGGCAATCGATTTTGTCCGGGGGCGGTCTTAGAGCCTTTTCCAACCTTATGAAAGTTGGAAAACGACACGAACCGTAAGGTCGCTCAGCACAATCCTGCCTGCTTGAGCACGCGATAAGCCTGGAGCACATCGCGGAACCGGTCTTCCGAACCTCTGTCGCCGCCATTCGCATCCGGATGGTGGCGTTTCACCAGTTCCTTATAGCGCGCCTTAATATCCTTGCCAGTCGCCTTTGTATCAAGGCCAAGCGTTTCCAGCGCCTTGGCCTCAAGCGGCTTCGCCTTGCGCTCGCGCACCTCGCGCGGATCCTTCGGACCTTTGAACAGGTCGAACGGATCGCGCATGCGGTTGTAGTAGCCGGCGCGGCCGGAACGCTGCTGGGCGAAATCGGGTGAAGAGCGCGTCGAGGCGCCGTTGACGCCCATCTTCCATGTCGGCCGGTGGCCGGTCATCGCTTCCTTCTGGAAGCGGGCGATCTCGGTATCGGGGACACCGGAGAAATAATTGAAGCCCTTGTTGTACTCGCGCACATGGTCGAAGCAGAACTGAAAATATTCGCCCTCCTTCATGCGTCCAACCGGCGCGCGATGGGTCCCGGCCTCCTTGCAACCGTCCCACTGACAGATCGGCGAGCGCGACTTCAGCTCCGCATCCTTCTCCGGGCGGATGCGGATCTTCTCGAAATATTTGGGGTACGGTTTCATCTCACCCATTTATGGGCTGTTCGCCGGTGCGAAACAAGAATTGACATTTTCGCGATGATCGCCCTAACCGCTGAATCGCGGCATAAAGCGGGCGATCGGCGAATTTTGTCGCGGCGACAGCATTGCGCGTCCTCCTGGACGCGCAAAAGGCACCGATTTTCGGGGGTCATGCGCCAGTCATATGTGGTGAAGGGAAGTACGAATGTCCATACAGTCAACGATGGAAGACAAGTTGAAGAAGGCGTTCTCGCCTGAGCGGCTGGTCATCATCAACGAAAGCCATCTCCATGCCGGCCATCACCATCAGGACTCCGACCATCACGGCACCTATGACGGCACCGGCGAGACGCATTTCCGCGTCCGCATCGTCTCCTCGGCCTTTGCCGGCATGAGCCGCATCGAGCGTCACCGCGCGGTCAACGAACTGCTGGCCGACGAGTTGAAGGCCGGTGTCCATGCGCTGGCGATCGAGCCGGCCGCGCCGGACGAAAAGACCAGGTGGTAGGCATCAGCCGAGCGCCGTCTTCAGGAAAATCATCACCGCGGCGGTCAAGGCGTCGCCTTCGTTGCCGAAATCGCGATTGATCGACATGTGCGAATGGGCGCTGCCGTCGAACAAAATGACTTCCGTTCCGGTTGCCCGCAGGCGCTCGGCGAAGGCCTGTGAGGCTGCCGCACGACCCGATGCGCGCGAATAGGCGATGAAGGCCGGCGGATGCTTGCGGCTCCCGGCATGGCTGGCAGGCGACAGCGCACGCCATTGCGCCGGATCGGGAAAGGCCCGGGCATAGGCCCGCGTCATGCCGCCGCTCCTCGCAAGCGCCTCCAAATCATAGGCCCTGGTATCGTTCAGAACCAGCGCCGCAACGCCGGGCAGACCGCCGCGCAGCCCGGTCAATGCGGCGAGATGGCAGCCGGCCGAATGGCCCATGACCGCCATCCGGTTCGGATCGCCGCCGTGTCTGGCGATGTTGGCGCGCACGTAGCGATATGCCTGTTCGACATCGTCGGCCTGGGTGGCGACATCGGCCTTAGGCAGCAGCCGATAATCGATGGAGACGAAGCAGAAGCCATTGTCGAGCAGAAAGCCCGGCTTGACGTTGACGTTGGTGCGGTTGCCGGCCCGCCAGGCACCGCCATGGATAAAAATGACCACAGGCCGGCCGCTTGCGCCATCGCGCGAGTAGATGTCGAGCTTGGCCGGTCCATAGTCGAAAGTTTGCGGAGACGGCGAGCCCCGGCGCGATGCCGCCGAAGCGCTGGCAGGCAGCAAAGCCATCGACATCAAAAGCAGGGTTCGCCGATCGATCACCCGTCATCTCCAGACAGCCCAGTCGAAAGTGCACGCCGGCGCGGCGAGCGTCCAGTCAAGGATTGGTTAGCCGGGACAAGAAGCTAAATGTCGCCGGCCGGCCTGATCCTCAGCCTTGCGATCCGGTTCTTGTCGCGCTTCATGACGACGAAGCGCTTGCCGTGAAAGGTGAAAGCCTGCTTCTCGTCCGGGATCAATTGCGTCTCGTGGATGACGAGACCGGCAATGGTGGTGGCTTCTTCGTCCGGCAAATCCCAGTCGAGTGCCCGGTTCAGGTCGCGGATCGGCACAGTGCCGTCGACGACGACGGAGCCGTCGGCTTCCTGCTTGACGCCCTGAATGTCGATATCGTGCTCGTCGGCGATCTCACCAACGATCTCCTCGATGATATCCTCCAGCGTCACCAGCCCCTCGACCTCACCATACTCGTCGACGACGATGGCGAAATGCGCCTTTCGACGGAGGAAGGCGTTGAGCTGTTCCTGCAGCGTCGTGGTGTCGGGCACGAACCACGGTTTTGTCGCGATCTTCATCACGTCAATCTGGGAAAAGTCGTTGCCGACATCGTTCAGCGCGCGCAGCAGGTCCTTGGCATGCAGCACGCCGACGATGTTGTCGAGTGAGCCCTTCCACAAGGGCAGGCGGGTATGCGGGCTCTGCAGGATCTCGCGCACCACTGCTTCCGGCGGATTGTCGGCATTGACTGAGCGCATGTTGGTGCGATGGACCATGACATCGGACACTTCGAGCTCGTCGAGATCGGACAGGCGGCCGATGCGGGCGCGATCCTCGCGCACCACCTGGCCATTGCGCCGAAGATCGTCAACGCCGCCGCGCGGTTCATCATGGTTCGAATGCTGCGGCTCGATGCGCTGCATCTCATAGCCGAAGGTGGCTAGCAGGCGCGCGCGAAAGGCGAAAGCGAGCAGGCCGAGCCCGGCCAGGACAGCAGCGACAATCCAGCCGGTCTCGTTCATCCCGGGCGGCTTTTCTGCCGACCCCGGCTGCTTTTTTGCGAACCCGGGCGGCTTTCCTGCCGACCCGGATGGTTCTCTCCCAGAAACGACAGCACTTCCGACGCCGGCACGTCCCTGGCGATGAAGGCCTGGCCGATGCCGCGCGTCAGGATGAAGGTCAGCGCGCCGCGCGACACCTTCTTGTCCTGGGTGATGAAGGCGAGCAGCGCCTCGGCATCAGGCAATTCGCCCGGAATGTCGGCCATGCACCAAGGCAGGCCGACGGCGCGAAGATGAGCCTCGACCCGCGCCGCGTCGTCGGGGCTTGCCAGATTGAGCCTGGATGAAAAGCGATAGGCCAGCGCCATGCCGATGGCGACCCCCTCGCCATGGACGAGACGGGCGCTGTCATAATGAGTGGCGGCCTCGAGCGCGTGACCGAACGTGTGGCCGAGATTGAGCAGCGCGCGGTCGCCGGTCTCGAACTCGTCGCGGGCGACGACATCGGCCTTGGCGCGGCAAGCTTGGGCGATGGCCTCGGTTCGCTCCGGGCCGCCGGCAAACACTCTGCCCCAGTTCTCCTCCAGCCAGGCAAAGAACTCAGGGCGGTCGATGAGCCCGTATTTGGCGAGTTCGGCATAGCCGGCCCTGAATTCCCGGATTGGCAGCGTGTCGAGCACTTCGGTGTCGGCCAGCACCAGTTTCGGCTGATGAAAGACGCCGACTAGGTTCTTGCCGCGCGCACTGTTGATGCCGGTCTTGCCGCCGACCGAGGAATCGACCTGCGCCAGCAGCGAGGTCGGGATCTGCACGAAATTCATGCCGCGGCGCACGATACCGGCTGCAAAGCCGGCCAGATCGCCGACAACACCGCCGCCGAGCGCGATGACGACATCGCCGCGTTCAAGCCTAGCTGCGAGCACGCCGTCCACAACCTCCTCGAGATGCGCGAAACTCTTGGTCTTTTCCCCAGCCGGCAGCGTGATGACGGCAGGCTGGATGCCGCCTTTTTCGAGGCCGGCCTTCAACGTTTCGAGGTGTGCTGCGGCGACATTGTCGTCGGTGACCACCGCGGCGCGCGTGCCCGGAAGGCGGCGCGAAATCTCGGTGCCGGCGCGCAAAAGCAGGCTGGAGCCGATCAATATGTCATAGGCACGATCGCCAAGCCCGACTTCGACGGTGACTGTCGTATTGGCGCTCACGACCGCACCTCGCCTGTCGCGGCCGCAACGCCGAAATACCCGCAAAGCGCGCTCACCACCTCGGCCGCAATGACCTCCTTGCGATCGTCGCGGGTCGGCACGGTGACATCGGCGGCTGCGTAGACCGGATAGCGCTCGGCCATCAACCGTTCGATCACGGCGCGGGGATCGGCGCTTTTCAGGAGCGGCCGGTTCTGCTTCTTGGAAACGCGGTCCATCAAGAGGTCGATCTCGGCCTTGAGCCATACCGACACGCCATGGCCGGCAATGGCCTCCCGCGTCTGTGCGCTCATGAAGGCGCCGCCTCCCGTCGACAGCACCTGCGGACCGTGTTCCAGCACACGCAGGATGACGCGCTGCTCCAGCGCCCGGAACTCGGTCTCGCCATAGCGTTCGAACAATTCCGGGACACTCATGCGCGACACGCTTTCGATCTCCTGATCGCTGTCGATGAAAGGCAGTCCCAGGATCCCCGCCACCTTGCGGCCAATCGCCGTCTTGCCGGCGCCCATCAGGCCGACAAAGACGATGGACCGGTCGCCCAGCCGGCCGAGTAGCGCGGCATGGCTCTCATCAGGAGGATTTGCTGGCAGCGCGTTCATACGGACCTCGTTGCCGGCGTATCGACATCAAAAGCCTGTTTGCGTCAAGCGTGGCGCGCGCCGAGCTTCGTCCTTGAATTGGCCGGATTGGCGTCTCATAAGGGCACAGGGTTTGGAAACGCAGAACAAGAAGACGGGCGAAAATTGATGCCGACACTGTTCCGCTTTGTCGTGACGCTCACGATTCTGGCCGGCATTGTCTATGGCGCGATGTTCGCTCTGGCGATGTTCGTCGAGCCGAGAAAGGCCGAAATGAGCGTGCGCATTCCTCCGGAAAAGCTTAATCCCAAGAAAAACTGACTCAAAGAAATGAACAGCGCGGCCCGTATCGAAGCCTTTCTGGAAATGATGAGCGCCGAGCGGGGCGCAGCCGAAAACACGCTTTCCAGCTATCGCCGCGACCTCGAAGACGCTTCAGCCGAGATTGGCGGCGGGCTTGCGGGCGCCGCAGCCGCCGATATCCGCGCCTATCTCGACGAGATCGCCGCACGCGGTTTTGCCGCCACCTCGCAGGCACGCAAACTGTCGGCGATCCGCCAGTTCTTCAAGTTCCTTTACGCTGAAGGCCTGCGCGGCGACGACCCGACTGGAACCCTGGACAGCCCTAAGAAGGGCCGGCCGCTGCCGAAGACGATGAGCGAGGCCGATACCGGCCGGCTGATCGACCGTGCGGCGCAAGAGGCAGCTGACGCCTCGCTGAACGACGGCGACAGCCTGGCGGCGCTGCGTTTGCATGCACTGGTCGAGGTGCTCTACGCCACCGGCCTGCGCGTTTCCGAGCTGGTCGGCCTGCCGGTGACCGTGGCACTGCGCGACGACCGTTTCTTCATGGTGCGCGGCAAGGGCGACAAGGAACGCATGGTGCCGCTGTCGGCAAAGGCGCGCCTGGCGATGCGTGCCTGGCTCGCTGCCCGGGCAACGGTGCCGGCTTTCGCAGATAGCCCGTTCCTGTTTCCGGCAGCAGGCGACAGCGGCTATCTCTCACGGCAGGTGTTCGCCCGCGAGCTGAAAGGCCTTGCCGCGCGGGCCGGCATCGCCTCGGCGAAAATATCGCCGCATGTGCTGCGCCACGCTTTCGCCAGTCATCTCCTGCAGAATGGCGCCGATCTCAGGGCCGTGCAGCAGTTGCTTGGCCATGCCGATATTTCAACGACGCAGATTTACACGCATGTGCTGGAGGAACGGCTGGTGCGGCTGGTCAACGATCATCATCCGCTTGCCGACTAGGCGTCATATCGCTATGTGAGGACCACGTTCCACCGCCCGGAGCCTCAATTTCCTGGGTTCCGCCAGTCATTGCCTCCCGGTCTATCGGTCCGCTCAAGAATGTACAATTACCTCGATTTCGAAAAGCCGGTCGCCGATCTCGAAGGCAAGATCCTCGAGCTGAAGAAGCTCGCCGAGAATGGCGAGGCGGTCGATGTCGGCGATGAGATCAGCCGACTCGAGAAGCGTTCGCGCGACGCACTGCGCGACGCCTACAAGGCGCTGACCCCGTGGCAGAAGGTGCAGGTGGCGCGCCATCCGGACAGGCCGCATTGCGTCGACTACATCAAGGGCCTGTTCAACGATTTCACGCCGCTTGCCGGCGACCGCAATTTCGGCGAGGACCAGGCGATCGTCGGTGGCTTCGCCCGCTTCCGCGGCGAGCCGGTGGCGATTATCGGCCAGGAAAAGGGTTCGGACACGACCAGCCGTCTGAAGCATAATTTCGGCTCGGTGCGACCGGAGGGCTACCGCAAGGCGGTGCGGCTGATGGAACTCGCCGACCGCTTCAACATCCCGTTGCTGACGCTCGTCGACACGGCCGGCGCCTATCCCGGCGTCAACGCCGAGGAGCGTGGCCAGGCGGAAGCCATTGCCCGCTCGACATCGGCCTGTCTCGGCCTGAAGGTACCGTCGATCTCGGTGGTCATCGGCGAAGGCGGCTCGGGCGGCGCCATCGCGATCGCCACCGCCAACCGCGTCTACATGCTCGAGCACGCCATCTATTCGGTGATTTCGCCGGAAGGCGCCGCTTCGATCCTGTGGCGCGACACCACCCGCTCGAAGGATGCAGCGACCAACATGAAGATCACCGCCCAGGATCTGCTGGAGCTGAAGATCATCGATGCCATCATTCCCGAACCGCTGGGCGGCGCCCACCGTGGCCCGGAGGCGGTCATCGCCGCCACCGGCGACCTCATCGCCAAGACGATGAAGGAGTTCTCCGGCGCCAACACCGATTTTCGTGAGCAGCGCCGCGAGAAATACCTGGCAATGGGGCGCAACCTCTAGACCATGATCCCGAACCGAAGGTCAGCACAGCAAAAAGTGGGAACCGGTTTTCGGAAAAGATCATGGTCAAACAAAAAGATTCAGTCCATCCGATTGAAATCGGACGGACTGCGTTACGTTTTCAGCGCCGCAATATGGCGAGATTGAGCACTTCCGCCACAAAAATGCCGCGGCATTCGGTTCAATCAGATTGCCGTAAGGGGATGCGCCCGGCGCTTGCGGTAAGGAATTTTCAAGGTTAACGGGCTTAGGGTTGGGCCTGACGGCGCTGATGCCTGCGGTCCGAAAGAAAAGACATAGCCATACCCATGTTTGCCAAGCTTGCCCGCACCGGACTTCTGATTGCCGCGATAGGGGTCGCCGGCTGCAATGATTCTTCGATGAAGGATTTTGCCCCCCAGGCCAACAAGCCGCTGCCGGACAAGATCCTGGCCGGCATGAAGGCCAAGGGCATGACCCGCACCTCGCCGGTGATGGCCCGCATCTTCAAGGAAGAGGGCAAGCTCGAAATCTGGAAGGCCAAGACCAACGGCCGCTACGACTTGGTCGCCAGCTACGACATATGCAAATGGTCGGGCAAGCTGGGTCCCAAGTTCACCGAAGGCGACCGCCAGGCGCCGGAAGGCTTCTATACGGTCCGTCCGGCGCAGATGAATCCGCGGTCGAACTACCACCTTTCCTTCAACATCGGCTATCCCAACGCCTACGACCGCGCCAATGGCCGCACCGGTTCCCATCTGATGGTCCATGGCGCCTGCTCGTCGTCGGGTTGCTATTCGATGACCGACGCGCAGATCGAGCAAATCTACGCCTTCGGCCGTGATGCGTTCCAGGGCGGGCAGACCGAATTCCAGATCCAGGCTTTTCCGTTCCGTATGACCGCCGCCAACATGGCGCGTTATCGCAAAGATCCGAACTACGAATTCTGGAAGATGCTGAAGGTCGGCTACGACAATTTCGAGATCACCAAAGTGCCGCCGAAGGTCGACGTCTGCGAGAAGCGCTACGTCTTCAACCAGGTCGCGCCCGACGGCGCGACGTTCGATCCGGCCAGCGCCTGCCCCGCAACGACGCAGCCGGATTCGCTGAAGAGCGCCTTCAATGCCTATCAGAGCACCTACGAAGCGGCTTTCAGCGGCGCGGTCAAGGCCAGCGTGCCGGCCCCAAAGCCAACCATCGCCGGCATCAAGGAAGCCAGCATCGTTTCCGAGTGGTCGAAAAAACGCGCCCGTGGCGAACGCGTGCCGATCGAGCCGCCGTCGTTCAACGCCGACGGCTCGGTGACGGAGACGGCGCGCATGGGCCGCATCGATTCACCGGCCGGCCGCAAGATGGCCGCGCTCGATGCGGAAAAGGCCGCCAAGCAGAAGGCCGAGGAGCAAAGGCTTGCCGCCATAGAAGCGGCCAAAGCCGCGAAAGAGGCGGCCAAGGCTCAGGCTCTGGCCGAAACGGCCAAGATCAATTCGCTGGCCGAAGAGGGAGATGCCATGGCCGCGGCCGAAGCGCCTGTCGCTACCGCGACAATCGCGTCGCCCCCAGAGGCCGCCCCGGCCAATGCCGATCAAAGCAGGGTAACAAAGCTGAAGAACAAACTGCTTGGCATGTTCGGCGGCTGAGGTTTTCGCTTGGCCAAGCCTACTTCCGTCTATGACCTCAAGGGCCTGAACTGCCCCTTGCCTGTGCTGAAAGCAAAAAAGCGGCTGGCTGCGATGCGGCCGGGCAGCAGGCTCTGGCTGGAGACCACTGACCCACTGGCCGTCATAGATATCCCCGCCTTCTGC
>NZ_SUEO01000177.1 GCF_004962925.1 Mesorhizobium sp.
GTCCGTTTCATGTCAGCCTCCTGTCCAATCCAGTGCCGCCAGGATCGCTTGGAGGCGACGGCCGAATGGGCTATGCTAGGAGGCGCGCCAAGAGGGTGAAATGTCCCGAACGGCCCCTGAAATTGACCTGAAATCTGCTGAAACGGTCAAGTTCCGCGGTTTTGTTTTTCTTGCGAACAGCAACGAACTCCGAACCGTGGAAGGCAAAGCGGTCAATCTTCGCAGCCAGTCCGTCGAAGTGCTCTCCGTGCTCGCGGCGCGACCAGGCGAAATCGTGTCCAAGGCTGCGATGATGCAGGCGGTTTGGCCCGATACCTTCGTGACCGAAGACAGCCTCACTCAATGCATTGCCGATATTCGCCGCGCATTGGCGGACGACGCGCACGTGATCGTGGAAACCGTGCCTCGGAGAGGCTACCGACTGAATGCCGATCCGTCGGACGCGGCGGACCCAAACGCCGCAGCCGGCATGGAACGTGCCAAGACACGATTCTCGCAGCGCGGCTTCATTCTTGCTGCACTCGCTCTCGTTGCGGCGGCGATCGGCGCATACTACGGCGCGGAAGTATGGCGAGCCGCTCCCGTTCGTTCGAGCGACATGCCCAGGATTGCGGTCCTTCCCTTCGACGACATGAGTGCCGGTGCGGATAAGGGATATCTCAGCGATGCCGTTGCCGAGGGGATCATCACCGAGCTGGCGCGGAGCAAGACTTATGCCGTCATCGCGCGGAACTCGAGCTTCAGGTACCGCGATAAGCCCATCGACACCAGGCAGATCGGAGATGAACTTGGCGTCGACTACCTGCTCGAAGGCAGCCAGCAGAAGGCCGGAGACCGGCTGAAAGTGACCGCCCAGTTGCTGAATGCGCATGACGGATCGCATGTCTGGGCCAACACCTACAACCGGGAGATCGGCGATCTTTTCGTCGTCCAGGAGGAGATCATCCGCACGCTTGCGGCTCGGGTCGGGCAAAGGATCGAGCGACCCTTGCCACAGAGCGACGCCGCCCGGGTTAGCGCGCTCAGTTATCTCATGATGGGGTCTGCCGCGAACAAAAAGGATTTTTCTGCCGCGGGGAACGAACTGCTGCGGCAGTTCAGCCTCAAGGCGATTGAAGCGGATCCGAACTCCCAATTCGGCTATATCGGGCTGGCCTGGTCCTATCGCTTTGACTCGGTATTCTGGCACAAGCAGGAAAACAACCCCGACGAGGCGTTGAAGCGGGCCGCAGAGTACGCCGACAAGGCCATCCTGCTCGCTCCGGACGATGCCAACGCGCATCAAATCCGCGCCCAAATCCATAGTGAAGCCGGCGAGATCGAGCAGGCCATTGCGCAGTTCGATCAGGCGATCGCCCTGAACCCCAGCGCCTCGAATATCCTCGAGGGCAGTGCGGCCCCGCTGCTCTTTGCCGGCCGCACCGACGAAGCGATCGATCGGATCGAGCAGGCCAAAGGCATCGATCCCTTCTACCCCGACTGGTACAACTGGGACATGGGCTGGGCGCTCTATGAAAAGAACGATTGCGGGGCTGCGCTAACGGCGATGCGGAAAATGTCCCCAATCCCGATCGGCGCACACCGAATGCTTGCGGGGATCTACGCTTGTCTGGGAAACCAGCGGGAGGCAAAGGAAGCGCTTGCGGTTTTCCTCAACGACTCGCCCGGCGACTCCATCAGCAAACAACGCAAGCAGTGGGAGAAGAACTGGACCGCCCCCGGACCCCTCGAGCGCTGGATCGGACACATGCGGTTCGCGGGCTTGCCGGAATGACGGCTGACCGTATGCGGCCCGGCAGAAGCCAATTGGCCGCAAAAAACCGTTGAAGCCTTTGTGTTGTGGGCGCTGGTTGCCCTCAAAGCAGGATCATCCTTCGCAAGGAATATTGGATGCGGGAACGTCGGCAATGGCAATGGGCCGACTTGCGCCATAGTGCGCTCGCACCCCACTTCTGGAACGGGGCCGACGGCTGCCGTTCATCGGCGATGCCTCGAACTTCCGCAGATGGCGCAACCGCGACCTCCAAAATGGTCGCCAACAATGTCTGCTCTCAGGCAGTGGCAACAGTCACCTCAATGGCCGATATGCGGCGCCTTGCCGTCCGGCTGCTACTCGACGAGAAGGGCCGATTGCTGACTGGCGGATTTGAGGCTCGGATTATAAGAGCGGCCCTTCAGGCCCCCCGCGGGTACCGACGTGATCTGACCCAATCAGACATTCCGGCCGCACGATGCGCCCGAAAGCCAACATTCAAAGGATCCAGTTGCCAAGCGCAGGTTGCCGGGACCGACTCATGAGTGCGCACGCCATTTATCCAATCATGTGAGCCACCGGCGTGCCCGCAGCGCCGGGCTTGGCCATCAATTCGCAATGAGGTCAGAGATCGAGGCAAACGATGCCTTGCGGCCGGCTGCAGCAGGCTAACACAAAACCGGCCGTCTTTTCTTCAAGGCTGAGTCCTCCTAGGTCGTCCATCACGACGTCACCTGAGAGCTTGACCATCCGACAGGTTCCGCAAATGCCCTGCTGGCATGCGGTTGGGATGTAGAGGCCGCTCTTGCGCGCCGCATCGAGCAGGGTCTCTCCAGGCGCGCACAGATACTCCACGCCAGACCGGGTGAAATGGACGCAAGTTGGGCCAGCGACAGCCGATTGCAGAGGCATGGAATTGCCCACGGCGCCGCCGAAACTTTCCTCGTGATACTGCGAGGGTGCGATGCCGATCTCCGCGACACAGGCCCGAACCGTCTGCATGAACGGCTCGGGGCCGCACACGTAAGACGTGCGCTGGTGGAGGTCGGGAGCCAGCCGCAAGAGCATGGGGCGGTCGATCCGGCCGGTAGGGCCCTGCCGCGCCGAACCTTCCTGGCTGCAAACGAATCTCACATCAACGTTCGCGAATCGCGCGGCGAGCGCCTCCAACTCTGAGCGGAAGACGATGTCGGCCGGCGTTCGGGCACTGTGTATGAAAAGGATGTCCTGGCCAGATGCCCGGTCGGTCAGCGCCCGCAGCATCGACATGATCGGAGTGACGCCGCTGCCGCCCGAAAGGAAAAGCGGCTTTTCGCATGGTAGATCGTCGAAGTTGAAACGTCCGACCGGCCCTTCGATTTCAATGTCGTGGCCTGGCCGAAGATTGTCGTGAAGCCAATTGGAAACAAGCCCGCCCTTCACCCGCTTCACCGTGATCTGCAGGTCGAGCGGTCGAGTCGGCGGCGACGACACCGAGTACGATCTCGTTACTCGGGTGCCGTCGATCGTCAGGTGCAGGACTAAATACTGGCCTGCACTGAAGCTGAACAAGTGGCCAGAAGCAGCTGAAAAGACGAATGTCTTAACGTCGTGTGTCTCATCGATGACGCGCCGGCAGCGCACGAACTGCCTTGAGCTCTCCGCCCATTGCCGTTGACGCATTGCCGGAGCGAAATCGGTGGTCGAAAGAGTAGCGTGCGCGTTCATCGATTGACTCTGCTTGACCCGGCCAGGATGGCAGCCTCGATGCTTTCGAAAAAGCCGCAGATGTCGGCTTTACAATCGGATATTTCGATCTAACTTTCCATGGACATAACGGCCAGATGGAGCGCGCGAATCCCTCTGCGGATAATCGGCTCGTGCTTGCGGCGCGCCAAAATAGCGGTGTGGACGGGCTGCTGAAGCGCGGGCGCACCCTCGACCACAAAAGACGGACGCTCGGCGGTATACCGCCGAGCGTCGTCACTGCGCATATAGCAAGTGCCACCCATGCGCCGCAGCATCGCTTCGGCGAGCGTCTCCGAGCCCATCGAAAGACGGCCTATCGCCAACTGCGGCAGCGCCTCGGCGTGGGTTTTTTCAAGCGCGACCGTGTAGCCCGGCCGGATATACGTATCCGGGTTGACCTCCGACAAGATCCTGGCAGTCGTAGACACCATCACATAATCCTCGACCATGAGAGGATCGTAGGAGATTTCAGGGAGGTATCTGGGCGCGTAGACCACAGCAATATCGAGGTTTCCCAAGCTCAAATCAGAAATCATCTGCGGCGAATAGTCAGATTCCACGTGAATTGACGATTTTGGCAGCACTTGGAACAACGTCTCCACCCAACCTGGCAATATCGAGCGCGTCATCCCGACCTGGGCAGCGACGCGCAAGGTACCTTCGAACCGGTTAAATGCACGCACGTCATGGCGGGCCTGTGACCATGTCGAGAGCATGGCGCGCGCATAGGCTTCGAAACGCCGCCCCGCCGCGGTCGGTTCGGCGCCGGCGCGTCCTCGCAAGAAGAGCTCCGAACCGATCGCCTGCTCCAGGTTCCTGATGCGGGTGCTAACTGTTGACTGCGTAACTCCCAAACGATCCGCAGTGCGGTTAAAATTTCGCGACTCCATAATGTCGAGAAAGGTCTCGATGTGATCCAGCTGCATGTCGCCCTCCCAATCGAAAAACCCGATCGTATTAGCCCAAATCACAAGCTTGATCAAATAATGCCCAAGGCGGAAGCTGCGGCTGAAGAAGCCGGCTAGGTTAGCCAGCCTGCCACGCCAGGGAGTTGGATAGGGTGTTCATAGTCGATTGCGATTGTCACAATTACTGGTCGAGCGCGACGGTGCTCGAGCCCTATCTTTCCGGCGTTTGGAAAGACATGTTCATAGAAGGCGAAAAAACTGGTCCGAGAGGCGCCTTCCCGCACGGGCACCGTCCCTGGTTTCACCCGCAGGACTTTTCCCGCAAGGATGTCAGGCCCGAGACCGAAGCCGACAATTATCTCATCATGAAGGAAAAGCACCTCGACAAATATAATGTCGGGGCCGCCATCCTCACCGGCGACGAGCCGATAGAGGCTTCCACGCTGGCAAACCCATATTACGCTAGCGCGCTGGTCAGCGCCTATAACGACTACCAAATCGCCGAATGGCTTCCCAAAGACAGCCGCTTCATGGGTTCGATCATCATCGCGCCGCAGGATCCGAAGCTCGCAGCAGCCGAGATCCGCCGCCTCGGAAACCATCCCCGTATGGTACAGGTTCTGGCCTCCCAAGGCTCGGTCAAACCCTACGGAGATCCGTTCTACCATCCTATTTTCGAGGCTTGCGCCGAAGTCGGGCTGCCATTTGCGATTCACCTGGGCGGCCATGGCGGCATCAATTGGAACGCGGTGGCGCCGGCTCCGACGACCTTTTTCTGGGAGACGCACGCAATTCTTCACATGTCGGCCTTGTCGCATGTTGCAAGCATGATCGCGCATGGCGTTTTCGAGAAATGGCCGGATCTATATTTCGTGCTCATCGAGTGCGGCGTGGCTTGGGTTCCGTCGGTATTGTGGCGACTGGACGCAGACTACAAAGCTCTGCGCAAGGAAACGCCCTGGCTGAAGATGCTGCCCTCCGAGTATTGCCGGCGCAATATTCGCTTCTCCACGCAACCACTGGAGCAGCCCGCGAACATTCAGCATCTCTGGTCCACTCTCGAAGCAATGGACGGCGAGAACACGCTGATGTTCGCCTCCGACTACCCGCATTGGGATTATGACGATGCCAACACGCTGCACATCCCGCCCGCCTGGAAAAGCAAGATCATGGGATTGAATGCGCTCGAGGTCTATAAACGCATTCCCCGCACGCAAGCGGCGAATGCCGCGTGACGGGAGCAAACCATGGCTGAGAAGACATACATTTGCCGCGTTGACGAAATCGAGACCGGAACTCCGTACATCGCCAAAATCCGCAGCCTTTCGGTCGGAGTTTTCCGCATCGGAGATTCATTCCATGCCTTGCTGAACGTTTGTCCGCACCGCGGTGCTCCGCTTTGCGAGGGACCGCAATGCGGAACCACGGCACCGGTCGACCAAGCGCAATTCATCTACCACCGCGAGAACGAAATCGTGCGCTGCGCCTGGCACGGCTGGGAATTCGACATAAAGACCGGTGCCGCTCTGGTCGACCCGGGCGTACGTGCCCGAACATTCCCGGTCACGGTGGAAGCTGGTGAAATCTATGTAACGGCGTAAGATTTGCGTCAAACCGCGGAAAAATCGAAAGGAGGCAAATCGGCTGAATCCACCAGATCTGCTCGATAGATGCCAACAACAAGAATGCGGGAAATCCGCAATGGGAGGAAGCAGTGTCGGAATCTGAATATAAACTGCGCTTAGCGCAAAATCTGATCGGCCGCGGCAAGGTTTCGCGCCGTGATTTCATCCATCTAGGGCTGGCGGCAGGCCTGACGGTCGCCGCTGCAGATATGCTCTTCGTGAGCGTGGCGCGGGCCGCACCAAAGCAGGGCGGCTTCGCCAAGCTCGGCATGGCGCATGGCGCGACGACCGATTCGATCGATCCGGCCGGCTATCCCGATACCTTCACGCAAACCGCCTTTTCGGGTGCCATGTCCAACAGCCTGACCGAGGTTGACGCGAAAGGCAGCATCCAGCCAGACCTTGCCGAGAGCTTCGAGACCTCGGACGACGCGACGACATGGGTCTTCAAGCTGCGCAAAGGTGCGACCTTCCACAACGGCAAGACCATCACGTCGGACGACGTGGTCGCCTCTATGCAATATCACATGGGAGCCGACACCAAATCGGCGGCGAAGTCTCTGCTCGAATCGGTGACCAACATCAAGGCGGACGGCCCGGAAACGATCGTTTTCACGCTAAACAGCGGGAATGCAGACTTTCCCTACATCATGAGCGACTATCACCTTGTCGTCATGCCTGCCAAGGACGGAAAGGCGGACTGGGAATCGGGCGTCCGGACCGGCGCCTTCGTGCTTGAGAACTTCCAGCCAGGCGTCTCGGCCAAGCTCAAGCGCAATCCCAACTACTTCAAGAACGGCAAACCCTATTTGGATGAGGTGGAGTTTATCGCCATCACGGACCTCGCCGCGCGTATGGCCGCGCTGTCAACCGGCGAGGTGGATTATATCGGCCGCGCCGACCTGAAAACGCTCGGTATGCTGAAGCGCAAGCCGAATATCGATATCCTTGAGGTCACCGGCTACGGCCATTACACGCTGCCGATGAACGTGACGGTTGCCCCATTCGACAACCCCGATGTGCGCATGGCCCTGAAATGGGCGATCGACCGCGAGGAAATTGCGCAGAAGATCTTCCTTGGCCATGCAACCGTCGGGAACGACAACCCGATCGCACCGGCTATCAAGTTCGCCATCAATCCGGAGCCGCAGCACAAGTTCGATCCTGAAAAGGCGCGCTTCCATCTGAAAAAATCGGGAATGGAAAATCTCAAGATTGACCTTTCCGTCGCCGACGCCGCTTTCGCCGGCGCCGTGGACGCAGCCGCCCTCATCCGCGAGACGGCGGCCCAATGCGGCATCGATGTCAATGTGGTGCGCGAGGCCGAGGACGCCTATTGGGACAATGTCTGGCTCAAGAAACCGTGGTGCGCCTCCTATTGGGGCGGTCGTGCAACGGCCGACTGGATGTTCACGCAGGCCTACTCGGCGGATTCCAGCTGGAACGAGACGTTCTGGAAAAATCCCCGCTTTAACGAACTGCTGATCCAGGCACGCGCGGAGACCGACGAGGCCAAGCGCTCCGCGATGTATGCCGAAATGCAGCAATTGACGCATGACGACGGCGGCGCCATCGTACTGGTCTTCAACAATTTTGTCAGCGCCAAGTCCAAGAAACTGGCGCACGGCGAGCTGGCGCCGAACTGGGAGAATGACGGACTGAAGATGGCCGAGCGCTGGTGGGTAGCCAACGCGTGACGTTCGCCAGGCGAACCGCCCGCGGCGCGGGCGGTTCGATCTTTTCAGGGGAAACGCTCGAAGGCACCGCCCATGAATCCGGTCGTCAGGATGGTTCTGCAGCGCCTGGGCCTCGGCCTGATCACGCTGTTCATCGTCACCATCATCATCTTTTCGGCGATTGCCATGCTTCCGGGCGATTTCGCCAAGGCGATGCTCGGGCAATCCGCAACGCCCGAGACGGTCGCCGCATTCCAGCGCGAGATCGGCATCGACCGTCCGCCGGTTGAGCGCTATTTCGCCTGGGTCGGGCAGATCGTGCAGGGGGATTTCGGCTCTTCCTTCGCAAGCCGCACCGGCTACCGGCGCACAGTCGCCGAGATCATTGCGCCCCGGCTCTACAACACGATGTTCCTTGCCGTGATGACCGCCCTTATAGCGGTTCCACTCGCGCTAGGACTTGGCATTCTCGCCGCTCTCTACCGCAACAGCTGGTTCGACCGTGTGGTGAACACGGTGACGCTGACAACGATTTCATTCCCCGAATTCTTCGTCGCCTATATGCTGGCCTATCTTATCATCTCGCGCGACACGTTCATCGGAACCGAATTCGCACAATCCCTGCCCGAGTGGCTCGCGGCTTCGATCAACTGGGTCCTGAACCTGGTTCCCAAATTTCCGACACTGGCGAATATCAGCGACCAAACGCCGTTCTGGGAGCACGTCTGGCGCGCAGCGCTGCCGTCCATCACCCTCACGCTGGTGATTGTTGCCCATATGATGCGTATGACGCGCGCGGCGATTATCAACATGCTGGCAAGCCCCTATATCGACATGGCGCGGCTCAAGGGAATGTCGCCGATGGCAATCGTTCTCAGACATGCCTTGCCCAATGCCTGGGCGCCTATCGTCACGGTGATTGCGTTCAACCTCGCTTATCTCATCGTCGGCGTGGTCGTGGTCGAGGTGGTGTTCGTCTATCCCGGCATCGGCCAATTGATGGTCGATGCGGTGAAGTCCAGGGATGTTCCGGTCGTGCAAGCCTGCGCCCTAATATTCGCGGCAACCTACATCCTGCTCAACCTGACCGCCGACATCATTTCCATTGCCACCAATCCGAGGCTTTTGCACCCACGATGACCAGCACCGAACATGTCGTGGCGGTCTCAAGACAGAGGCGCACGCGCGCCTCCCGGGTAAAAACCGCACTCAAAAAGGCTCCATTCAGCGCCTGGTTCGGCATCGTGGTCATCCTTGGCTACGTCTTCGTCGCGCTGTTAGCGCCCTGGATAGCGCCCTACGGAGAAACGCAGGTTTTCACCGAGGCTTTCGCGCCTTGGAGCCAGCAGTTCATCGTCGGGACCGACCAACTCGGCCGCGACGTGCTCACCCGGCTGATCTATGGCGCGCGCAATACGATCGGCATCGCCTTCGCGACTACGCTTCTGTCCTTCGCGGTCGGCGTCACGCTCGGTTTGCTGGCCGCGATGTACCGGGGGTGGCTCGACCAGATTCTGTCGCGCGTGGTAGACGTGCTGATGTCGATCCCGAGCCTCATCTTCGCGCTGATGTTGCTATCCATCTTCGGTTCGTCGGTCACCAGCCTGATCCTCATCATCGCCCTGCTCGATTCGACCCGCGTATTCCGGCTGGCGCGCGCGGTCGGGCTGAATGTTGCCGTCATGGAATATGTCGAAGCCGCGCAACTGCGTGGCGAAGGGCCGAGATGGATTCTGACCAAGGAGATCTTGCCCAACGTGCTGCCGCCGCTGATCGCGGAATTCGGCCTGCGCTTCTGTTTCGTTTTCCTCACCATCGCCGCGCTCTCCTTTCTCGGCGTCGGCATCCAGCCGCCGACTGCCGACTGGGGCTCGATGGTGCGGGAAAACGCTACCCTCATCACCTATGGCGACATCACTCCGCTCTTGCCGGCAGGCGCGATTGCCCTTCTCACGGTCTCGGTGAATTTCGTTGTCGACTGGTTCTTGCATGCGACAAGCGGGTTGCGCGATGAAAAGTAAGAATTCTGGCCAACGCGAAAAGGGGACGAAACTCCTCAGCATTCGCGACCTTTACGTCGAAGGGTTTTCCGACGAGCGCTGGCATCCGATCGTTCGCGGTGTGGATCTCTCGCTAAAGCGCGGTGAGGTTCTCGGCCTCATTGGCGAGTCCGGCGCCGGAAAGTCCACCATTGGGCTTGCCGCGATGGGATATGCCAAGCCAGGCTGCCGGATCACGCAAGGATCCATCCTGTTCGACGGGATCGACCTCCTCGCCATGGCCGAAACCGCACGGCGGCGGCTCCGAGGCTCGCGCATCGCATATGTCGCGCAAAGCGCGGCCGCTTCCTTCAACCCGGCCCATCGGCTCCTCGATCAGACCGTCGAAACGGTCGTGGCGCACGGGATCGCCAGTCGCGAGGCAGCGAATCGGGATGCCATCAAACTTTACCGGCGTCTTCACCTGCCGGATCCGGACACCATCGGCTTCCGCTATCCTCACCAGGTCTCCGGAGGGCAGTTGCAGCGGGCTATGACGGCGATGGCTATGGCCTGCCGGCCCGACCTGATCGTCTTCGACGAGCCGACGACGGCGCTCGACGTGACCACACAGGTCGAGGTCCTCGCCTCGATCCGCAAGATTGTCGAAGAATTCAACACTGCCGCGATCTACGTCACGCATGATCTGGCCGTGGTTGCGCAGATGGCGGACCGGATAATGGTTCTGCGCCATGGCCGTACTGTGGAGGAGGCCGAAACACGCCAGATGCTTGCGGCGCCGGCCGAAGACTATACGAGGACGCTCTGGGCGGTGCGAAAGCTAGCCAAACCCGAAGTGCCGGCCGCGGACCATCTGCTCACGATCGATAACATCACCGCCGCCTACGCAGGGAAAGTCAAGGTTCTGCAGGATGTATCGATCAAGGTGCCGCGCGGACGGACGGTAGCGGTCGTCGGTGAATCTGGTTCCGGTAAATCAACGCTCGCCCGCGTCATCACCGGCCTGCTTTCGCCGGTCTCGGGCTCGATCTCATTTGCGGGGCATCGTCTGCCAAGAACACTGAAAGAGAGGCCCAAAGACATTCTGCGCCGCATTCAGATGATCTATCAGATGCCTGACAATGCGCTCAATCCGCGTCAGACCGTCGAGGAAGTCATCTCCCGGCCGCTCGAGTTCTATCTCGGCCTCAAAGGGGCGGCGTGCGACCGCCGCGTTGGCGAACTCATGCACATGATCGAGATGGATGAAAGCTTCCTCGACCGTCTGCCGGGCGAACTCTCGGGCGGTCAGAAGCAGCGCATCTGCATTGCCCGGGCGCTGGCTGCTAATCCGGAGCTCATCATCTGCGACGAGGTGACCTCGGCCCTCGACCAGATCGTACAGGAAGAGATCCTGAAGCTTCTTATGCGGCTGCAACAAGAATTCGGAGTCAGCTACATTTTCATCACGCACGACATCGCGACGGTGCGGGCAATCGCCGATGAAATTGTCGTCATGCACCAAGGCAAAGTCGTCGAGCAGGGGCTCAAGACCGAAATCCTGACGCCGCCGCATGCTCCGTATACCGAACTGCTTCTCTCCTCGGTGCCGGAGATGGATCCAGACTGGCTGACGAAGCTGCTGGAAACCCGGGAGCGCAAGCGGGTCGGCGCGGCGAACTGAATCCCAACGTATTGACCGCTTGAGACTCCGGCTCCAGTTCTCGCGCGAACATCCGATATTGAGGGATGGCGGGAATCACCGGTTATGCCGCAACCGCGACGTCCAGAATGGTCGCAACAATGTTTGCTTTCAGGGAGTAGCAACGGTCACCTCAACGGCCGATATGAGGCGCATTGCTGCCATTCGCAACGCGGACAATGAAGGTCACCGTTGGGTCAGATCACGTCGATGCCGGCGGAGGCCTGAAGGTCCGCTTCCAAAAAATCCAAGCCTCAAAGCTGCCAGTCCTGCTTCGGCCCCAGACTTGTCGTTAGGGTAGTGGGATTGCAAAATGCCTCTTCCGGGCGGACATTTCTGTACCTGAAGCCGTTTTTCACAGACAGCCTTGGACCAGGCTGCTGCATAGCCGAGGTAGTCCGAGTTTCAGAGAACGGAAAATGGCGCGCGAAGAGCAGCAGAACAAATCTTTGGCGGCAAAGGCAGCATGGCCGCTGCTCGTTCTCACGGCTGCGCTGCAGGCCTATTCGGGTCTGTCATTCGTGGCGTACTTCTTCATGGGAGTGCTAAACCCGGCCTCCGGGCCCGGAGGATGGACAGCGGCCACGATGGGCGGGCTCCAGTCTGTTGCCGCCGTCGTAGCCTTCGTGCTGGCCGCTCGGCGCGATCTTCGCGGCGCTACCCTTGCAGTTGCCGGGAGCATGATGCTGGGCTGGCTTTCGACGCTGCCGTCCGTCGTTGAGCAAGGACTCAACTTTCACGGCGACGACAAAGTTACCCCGGTCATCTTCGTCGTATCGCCCCTCCTCGCAATCGCTGCGGCAACGCTTGCATGGCGCAACGTCTATCCGATCGCGGCCGCCCTCATCGTGAGCGCGATGACCTTTGTCGGCATTTTGGTCGTCATCGCCTTCGCAATCGTCATCGCGATGTACGGCTTCTAAGCCCGTGGCCCAGGTTCGCGGCTCGATGTCGGTCGCAAATGTCGGCTTCGGCCCGTGTGTGGTCGACACTGCCGCGCATTGACACACAGGATTTGCAATGGCCAGGGACAACACGAATGTCATGTCGAACAGGCAGAGCGATCACGAATGGCGCTGGTCTCGCCAAGGCCTCGAGCAGCGCATAGGGGGCTATGTCTCCAGCCGACGCGCTTCTCACGGTCGAGCTGTTCAACGCTAATTACCCCGACGAAGTCTCGAAACACCTGGATGCGGGGGCTTGCCTATCTGGCCTGTCACCGTGTGAGGCACATGATGTCCGGGTGAGAGTGGCAGCGCTCCGACAAAGTGCCACGGGCTGGGGACATAAGTATTGGGCCGAGCGCCTTCGCGAGGCTCGTGCCGCGATCAGAGAAAGCGGCAACGACGAAGCGATCATGACAGAGATGGCTGCTGCTCATCCGGGCTTCAGTGTCGAGACGCTACAGGCGGTTTACGCCGTCGGACTCATGCTGGCCCGTTGACGCCGGGCGCGAACGTGCCATCAGGCGCAGATTTGAGCTGTACCCGAAAACCCACCTAACGTTTGGGTGACAAGGCGTATCGAGGGTCCGCACTCGGTCTATCCGAAGCCAAAAGCTGCCGTTCCGTCACGCGGTGGCGCATCGAGCTACTTTCCCTTCGTCGGTGGGGAAAGGAGGCGCTGCCCCCTCTCCCCTGCAAGGAGAAAATCGGTCTCCCCGTCCTTCCTCCGCTCGGCCAGGGCCGCGCTCCGTGCAGGATCGACACGGATCCGCATCCGCGGATCGGCGCCGCCCCTTCGGCTCCGCCTTTGGGCGGGTGATCCCCCTCCGATT
>NZ_SUEO01000178.1:0-11193 GCF_004962925.1 Mesorhizobium sp.
CCTCGGCATTGCGCGCCGCGCGCGGCAGGATCGCCTGATGCATGGTCGGCACGGCCGTGTACCAGCTCGGCCGCGCCTCGCCTAGCCAATGGAAGAAGCGCAGCGCGTTGAAGCCCGGCGTGCAGAAGACGCTGCCGCCGGCCGCGAGCGAGGACAGCACCGCTGCGATCAGACCATGGATGTGGAACAGCGGCATGATGTTGAGGCAGCGATCGCCTGATGTCAGACCGAGCGTGGCGCCGATATGGGCGGCCGAGGCGGCGAGATTGGCATGGCTGAGCGGCACCAGCTTGGGTCGTGACGTGGTGCCGGAGGTGTGCAGCAACAGCGCGATGTCGCCGTTCTCAGCCAGGCGGGGCGAAACAGACGGACCAACCGGTTTGCCCTCGATCTCAAAGCTGCCGGCTGGCGCGTCACCCCGCGCGACCAGCCTCAGCACAGCTATACCGAGACGCTCGGCAACCGCGACCGCCGGGCCGCTTTCGTCCTCGGCGACCAGGATTGCGTTGGCGCCGATGTCGGAGAGATAAAAATCGAGCTCATCGGCCCGGTAGGCCGGGTTGAGCGGCGCCGTGGACGCCGCAGCGGCCACCGCTACAAAGGCAGTCGCCATCTCCGGCCCGTTCGGCAGCACGATGGCCACCCGGTCGCCACGGCCGAGGCCCAGTGCATGCAGTTGCGCCGCCGTTTCGGAGATCAGGCGGCGCAGGCCGCCATGGGTGAGCGTAATCCGGTCGGGGGCCGAAACCGCCGGCGCATCATCCGCTCCGGCGACAAGCCGTTCAATGATCGACGCTTCAGACAACGCGAACCTCTAGGTCGCCGACGCCATCGATATGACCGCGAAGAACATCACCGCGAATAACCGCGCCGACGCCCGCCGGCGTGCCGGAAAGGATGATGTCCCCCGGCATCAACGTGAAAAGACCTGAGAGATAGCTGATCATTTCCGGAACTTTCCATATCATCTGGTTGAGGTCGCCGGTCTGTTTGCGCTCGCCATTGACGTCCAGCCAAATCGCTCCCTGGGTTGGATGACCGATCGAGCTTGCCGGAACCAATGGCGTGCATGGCGCCGATGCCTCGAAGGCCTTGCCGACCTCCCATGGACGGCCCATGTCCTTCGCCTTACCTTGCAGGTCGCGCCGCGTCATGTCGAGACCTACGCCATAACCGAATACGCAGTCCAGAGCCTTTTCGACCGCGATATCCGTACCGCCACTTTTGAGCGCCACGACCATTTCGATCTCGTGATGGACATCGTTGGAGGCCGGAGGATATGGAAATTCCCCTGTCGTATCGAGGTTGTCGGGGTTCTTCTGGAAGAAGAACGGCGGCTCCTTATTGGGGTCGTGTCCCATCTCGACTGCATGCGCGGCATAGTTCCGCCCGACGCAATAGACCCGGTGCACCGGAAACATCTTGTCGGTTCCCGCCACCGGGATGCTCGGGATTGCGGTCGGTTCGATGACGTAGCTTGAGGTCGTGCCGTGCATGTTCACTGTCTTGCTCCTGCATAGTATTCGACTTTGGCTTCGGCCCTTTCGATCAGTTCGGCGATCAGCAGGGCGAAGGCAAAAAGGATGATGGTCAAGGCCCAGAATTCGGCCATGCGGAAATTTCGCGAGAAGGTCTCGAACAGCGCACCGTAGCCGACGATGGCGACGAGCAACTGGCCGATGACGACGCCCTTGACGCCGCGGATGAGGCCGAGGCGGATGCCGGCAAGGATTTCCGGAAGAGCCGCCCACAGGATGATCTTGGTATAGAGCGCCGGGCGCGAAGCGCCATAGGAGCGCGCCATCTCGATCAGCGACGGCGAGATGTGGCGGACCCCGGCGCGCGTGTCGAGAACGATGATCCAGATCGCAAACAGGAACACCGCCGCAACGATCGTCTTCTCGCCGAAGCCGAACAGGATCATCAGCACCGGGACGATCGCCGAGAGCGGTGCGCTTGAAAAGATGTTGACCCACATGCCGAGCAGGTCGTCGGCAATCTTGACGCGTCCCATCAGGACGCCCAGTGGCACGCCGATCACGATCGACAGGGCCATGCCGATGGCGAAGGCGCGAAGGGTCGTTACCGTCGCGCTCTGCCAGGACGGGGTCTGCACCAGACCGACCGCTGCAGCCAGCACGTCGCTAAACGGCGGCAGCAGAAAGACAAGATCCAGCCGGCCGACGATTTCCCATACGACGCACCAGACGAGCAGGGACGCCATCATTGGTACACGGTAGCCAAACAAGGTCATGGCCGGTCATTCCACATATTGCTTCAGCCCCTGCCAGATCTCATCGACGGTATCGAGATAGTGCCTGTCGCGGTGGATGCGCTCCGGGTCGCCGGAGCGATCGATTTCCGGTTCGATGATCTGCGAAACCCGGCCGGGTCTGGGTGACAGCAACACGATGCGGTCGGAAATGTAGACCGCCTCCTCGATCGAGTGCGTCACGAAGATGAAGGTCTTGTTCTGGTTGGTGCGCAGCCGGATCAGGTCTTCCTGGAACTTCCGCCGGTTCTGCTCGTCGACGGCCGAAAACGGTTCGTCGAGCAGCAGAACGTCGGCATCGACCGATAACGCCCGTGCCAGGCCGACGCGCTGGCGCATGCCGCCCGACAGCTCGTGGGGATATTTGTCCTCGAAGCCGGCGAGACCCACCTCGGCGATGTAGCGGCGGGCGATCTCCTCGCGTTCGGCCTTGCTGGTGCCGCGCAATTCCAGCCCGAAGGCCACATTGCGTGTCACGGTCGCCCAAGGCATCAGCGCAAAGTCCTGGAACACGAAAGCGCGTTCGGGGCCTGGGGCGCTGACGCGCTTGCCGTTGATCGCGACGGTGCCGCCATCGGCCCGTATCAGGCCCGCTATGATCTTCAACAGCGTCGTCTTTCCGCAACCGCTGGGTCCAAGAAGGCTGGTCAGCTTGCCCCTGGGAAAGTCGAGATCGATGCCGCGCAACGCCTCGACATTGCCGTAGGTCTTGGAGATTCCCCTCACTTCCACGATTGAATCGATCGGTGCGGGAACCGGCGACGGTCCATTTCGCAATGCGGTCGCGCCCATGTTAAGCACCTCTACTCTCGGGCCTGAAAACACGGACTTCCACCCACTGCAAAAAGACGAGCGTGAGAGTGGAAAGCGCAATGATCGAGGCAATTGTTGCGTACATCTCGGCGTAGTCTGCGCGCGAGCGGTGGAAGGTGATGAGGTCGCCGATGCCGGTCGGGATAATCAGCAGCTCGGCGAGCACCACGCCGACGAACCCGGCGGCAACTCCGAGGCGCAAGCCGGCAAAAATCACCGGGCTGGCATCCGGAAGAATGATCTTGGCGACGGTTTGCCAACGTGTGCCCATAAACGATCGGCACATGACGAGCAGCGACTCGTTGACGTTGCGCACGGCCTTGTAGGTATTGAGCACGATGACCGGCAGCGCCAGGATCATGACGGCGAGCGTCTTGGCGGTCATGCCGATCCCGTAGACGAAGGTGACCATCGGAATAAAAGCGGCGACGGGTGCAGCCTGAAGCACGATGAACATGGGGATCAGCAGCCATTCGCCGGTGCGCCATAGGCCGCAGATCGTGCCGAGGCCGACACCCAGGAACGCCGACAAGACAACGCCGAGCACCAGCGGCTGCAGTGTCGGGATGTAGGCGGTTGCCAAGCTGCCATCGGCGAGCAGTCCGAAAAACGCGACGACCGTGTCGGAAAAGGTCGGGAAGGCGAAGCTGACGGGAATGCGGCCGGCCACCTCCCAAATCCCTGCGAACAGGGCGATCGACACAAGCCTGAGCAGGATCGGCTGGTCCCACGACGCGCCCGTGGTGTTGCGATTGGAAAAGGGAGCGAGGCCGGCAGCCTCACCGTCGGTTCTGATGCTTACGGCCATCCGGCAGGCCGCCTATTTCTTGCCGAGCTTGGCGACAGCGCGGTCGAGTGCCGAGACATCCCAGAAATCCTCGACCTTGAGGCTCGCGGGATCGCCTTCGATCTGGCCGGCAAGGCTGAAGAAGGCAAAGTCGTCTGCGGCCGCATCCGTTCCGCCGCCATTCAGCGCAAGACTGCCGGCTTCCGCGGTTTCCTTGTAGTATTCGGTGATTTCGCTGTCCGCTTCCGCGCCGAGATCGGGCAACAGTTTGTACTTGTTGCGGAGCTCGACTGCCACAGCCGGGTTATCGGTTATTTCCCGCGCAGTCTTCATCAATTCCTCGACCAGGATGTCGACGTCGGCGGCGTTGTTCTTCAGATAGTCTGCGGTCGCGAAAAGCGCTTCGTCGGAGGCTTTGAGATTCTCCACCGGCAGAACGATGAACTTGCCGGGGGCTTCAGCCTCAAGCGCGCGCCTGTTGGCGGCATCGACGATCGATGCCTTCAGCGTCCCCTGGAGCAGCGCGTTGCGGCGAACCTCGGAACCGGGGACATAGCTGATGTTGCCGAGCTTGATGCCGTGATTTTTCGCCATCAGGAGCATCACCGCCTCGGTGCCGGAGCCGCGCGCCTGAACGGCGACTTCCTGCCCGTCGAGATCCTTCCATTCCTTGTAGAATTCGCTGTTGACGACGGGAAAGAAGCGCAGCGTCGATATCTGCGCAAAGATGCGGATCGGCACGCCCACCTTCTGGATCAGAGTATAGGGCGTGCCGATGCCGACATCGGCCTGACCGCCGACGATCGCCTGGGCAGCCAGATCCTCGTCATTGAGAATAATGAGCTCGACATTCACGCCGCGTTCCTTGACGCGCTCTATCGCGGCGAGTGTCTGGATGGATTCTATACCCGGAAGGTCGCCGAATGCGATGCGCATGTCGCCTGCATTTGCGGCCGCCAGAGGCGATGCACATGCCAGGACCGCGGCGAAAGCGGTGGCAAGGATGGTACGTCTGGATACGCTGGCCATTGTCATTCCTCCCGTTTTTTGTAACCATTGCCTTAATTGGTTAAAGTTATGGGCCCGATTGGTCAAGGCGAAATTGCGGCGTGTCGGACACATTCGCCCAGAAAGCTCGGCAGTTGACGGTTTCAGCTAATCGTTTTAACACCGGCTAAGGGAAAACATATGCGAATTGGTTAAATTGATGGACGATCCCGGTAATGGCGGCCACGCCGCCCTGGTTCAGCTTCAGGCCTATCTTGCCCAGATGGACCATTCCGGGGAAACCCGGCTGCCTGCGGAGCGGGAACTGTCCGAGAGCCTCGGCGTATCGCGCGGCGATCTTCGCAAGGCGCTGGCGGTGCTCGAGAAGGACGGCCGCATCTGGCGTCACGTCGGCAGGGGCACCTTCGTCGGCAGCGGGCCGGTCGAAGAGACGATCGGGATTTCCGAAATCGCCGGGCGCACAAATCCGGCCGACGTGATGCGCGCGCGCCTCATCATCGAGCCCGAGATTGCGCGCGAAGCGGCGCTGCATGCCACGCTTTCCGATATCGCAGCGATGCGGCAATCGCTGGTGCAGACGCGGGAAGCCGTCACATGGCGGCAATACGAGAACATCGACAATCTGCTCCACCGCCAGATTGCGCAGGCGAGCCGCAACAATGTGCTGCTCGGCCTGTTCGACGTCCTGAACGCCGTGCGCCGAACGGTGGTCTGGGGACGTCTTCGTTCAGATGGCGCCCATCCTCCGGCGGACCATCACAGCTTCGCCGATCATGAGCGGATCGTCGAGGCGATCGCCGAGCGCGATCTCGGCGGCGCGGCGGCCGCGATGCGCCTGCATCTCCAGCAGGTCGAGCGGCGCTTGATCCCTGTCCGCGAAGCCGCCGAATAGTTCGGATTGGCCACACTACAGCGCCGCGCGTCCTGCTTGAACGCGCGGCGCTGTTCGGGGGTCATGCGCTAGGCGCTGTAGCCGATGATGCCCTTGATCTCGAGGAAATCGTGGATCGCCCAGTCGGCGTATTCGCGGCCGTTGCCGGACTGCTTGTAGCCGCCGAAGGGCGCGAACGTGTCCCACTCGGGATAGTTGATCGAGACCTGTCCGGCGCGCAGGCGGCCGGCGACTTTTCGCGCGTGATCGATATCCCCAGACTGCACATAGGCGGCGAGGCCATAGACGGTGTCGTTGGCGATCTTCACTGCGTCGTCGTCGTCATCATAGGAGATGACCGAAAGCACCGGCCCAAAAATCTCCTCCTTCTCGATGGTCATGCCCGGCGTGACGTGACCGAAGACGGTCGGCCTGACATAATAGCCGCGGTTGAGGTGCTCCGGCCGGCCGGGACCGCCGGTGACCAGCGTAGCACCCTCGGCGATGCCGGCCTCGATCAGCCGCTGGATCTTGTCAAACTGGATGTTACTGACCACCGGACCGAGCTTGGTCTCTTCCGAGCGCGGGTCGCCCACCTTGTGCGCTTCGGCCGCTTTCTTGGCGATCGTCAGCGCCTCATCGTGGCGGGCGGCCGGCACCAGCATGCGCGTTGGCGCGTCGCAGGACTGGCCGCTGTTGCCGAAACAGGCGTTGACGCCCTGGCGCACGGCCGCCTCGAAGTCGGCATCGGGAAGCACGATGTTGGCCGATTTGCCGCCGAGTTCCTGCGCCACGCGCTTGACCGTCTCGGCCGCCGTCTTGGCGACGATGATGCCGGCCCGGGTCGAGCCGGTGAAGGAAACCATGTCGACATCGGGATGGCCGGCCATGACCTGCCCGACATCCGGACCGGTGCCGTTGACCATGTTGTAGACCCCCTTCGGCGTGCCTGCCGCTTCCATCACTTCCGAAAAGACGATGCCGCTGATCGGCGCGATCTCGGAAGGCTTCAGCACCACCGTGCAGCCAGCGGCGATCGCCGGCGCCACCTTGCAGACGATCTGGTTGAGCGGCCAGTTCCACGGCGTGATCAGTGCGCAGACGCCGATCGGCTCCTTGACCACCATGGTGCCACCGCGCTTCTCGCTGAATTCGTAATCCTCCAGTGCCTTGATGGTGGATTCCATATGCGCCCTGCCCGCCCAGGCCTGCGCTTCGCGCGCCCAGGTGATCGGCGCACCCATCTCCTGGGAGACAGTCTGCGCGATATCCTCGTAGCGCTCGTTGTAGACCTCGAGGATGCGCTTCAGCAGCTTGAGGCGCTCGGCTTTGCTGGTTTGGGAAAAGGCCGGAAAGGCCGCCTTGGCCGCTGCCACGGCGCGATCCACATCCGCCTTCGAGCCCACGGAGATTTTCGTGTAGGCCTCTTCGGTGGACGGGTCGATCACATCCAGCGTTGCCGGCACCACGGGCGCGACCCATTTTCCGCCGATAAAGAAGTTCAGATGATTGCTCATGGGGTAATGCTCCGGTTTTCTGGAAAAGATAGGGAACAGATCAGCTGGGTAGCATGGGGCAGTTAGCGCCACGGCGCAGGCTGATATGCGCCACGTCGCCGACGCTGAATTGAAAACCTTCCGCCCGGCGTGGTGCGTCGATCACCACCGGTATCCCCTGCCCCAATTCGGCGTGCAGGCGCAAGGTACGACCGTGAAAGACGATGCTGCTCACCCGCACCGGAGCAGTGCCGGTCGCGGCTTCGGTCGCCGCCAACAGATCCTCCGGACGCACGCCGATGGTTCGCACCGCGCCTTTACCCGGTGCTTCGCCGGTTTCCGAGGTGGCTTCCAGTGGCAAGGCGCCGGCATTGAAACGCAACCGATCGCCGTCACGGCCGACAAAGTGCGACTGCAGCAGGTTCATCGTGCCGATGAAACTGGCGACGAATTTGGTGGCGGGCCGGTCGTAGAGCGTTGCCGGCGGTGCGATCTGCTCGATACGGCCCTTGTTCATGACGACGATGCGGTCGGAGATCGACAGCGCCTCGGTCTGGTCGTGGGTGACCATGACGAAAGTGGTGCCGAGCCGCGACTGCAGCCGCTTCAGCTCGACCTGCATCTGCTCGCGCAGATGCGCGTCGAGCGCCGACAGCGGCTCATCGAGCAACAGCACACGCGGTTCGCAGACGATGGCACGGGCAAGCGCGACGCGCTGGCGCTGGCCGCCCGACAATTCGGAGACCCGGGCACCGAGCTTGTCGGCAAGGCCGACCATGTCGAGCGCGTCTCCGACGCGCTTTGCCTGTTCTGCCCCGGAAAGCTTGCGCAGGGATAGGCCGAAGCCGACGTTTTCGGCAACGTTCATGTGCGGAAACAGCGCATAGTCCTGGAATACGGTGTTGACGGGACGGTCGAAGGGCCGCAGCGAAGTGATATCACGGCCTTCGAGCAGCACCCGCCCGCTTGACGGGCTTTCGAAACCAGCGATCACCCGCAGGCTGGTGGTCTTGCCGCAGCCGGAGGGCCCGAGCAATGTCAGGAACTCGCCGCGGGCAATGTCGAGATCGACGGCGTCGAGACCAACGATGCCGCCGGGGAACATCTTTGACACCGCGTCCAGCCGGACGAGAGGATCAGGCGCCATCGCGAACCTCGGACGGCTTGGTCGTGTTGACCCAGAGGATCTGGCAGCGCTCGACGCCCGGATTGCGGAAGGCATGCAGCAAGGTGCTCCTGAAGGCGAAGCTGTCGCCGGCCTTCAGCCCATAGGTGGTTGAATCGACCACAAGTTCGACTTCGCCCGACATGACGAAACCGAATTCGTGGCCTGCATGAGCGTAGGCTTCGGCAGTGCCGCCGCCGGCTTCCACCGTCACCAGCATGCCGGTGAGCGTAGCGGCCGGCGGCGACAGCAGCGCCTTGGCAATGCCTTCCGATTTCACCGGGATTTGCCGACGGCTGTTGGCGCGCACGCAATAGAGGTCGTTGCCGGCATCGTTGCCGTCGGCGATCAGCGCCGAGGGCTCGATGTCGAGCGCGGCGGCAAGCGGCCAGATCACCTTGACGCGAAGCGAGGACAGGCCGCGCTCGATCTGGCTGAGCGCACCGATCGAAACGCCGGCCTTGGCGGCAAGCTCGGCCAGCGAAAGATTGCGTCCCAGCCTGAGCGCCCGCACGCGCCGGCCGACCCTCACATCGGCGTCGTCCTTCGGCTTTTCAGCCGCTTCGTCCAGCATGTCCATCAGTTCGACCTCGTTTTCGGTATCCAGGAGTGGCGCCGCGCAGTCGAAACCGCGCGGCACCTCAGAAGCTCAACCGCCTGCCTTGACCTTCTCGAACATCTTGGCGAGTTCGTCATTCTGTTTCATCGGCCCGGTGAAGACAGTGGTCTTCAGCATCACTTCCGGATCGGACGGCAGCTGCAGTTTCTCCAGTTCTTCCTTAGGCACCGCGGCGAAGGCCGAGCTGATCGAGCTGCCATAACCATAAGCCTGGATCAGGTATTTTCCTGAATCCGTCTCCAGCCGGCTGTTGATGAAGTCATAGGCGAGGTCGATGTTCTTGGCGTCCTTGAGCATGACGAAGCCGCAAGCCCAGGTCAGCATCCCTTCCTTCGGCTTCATGAATTCGACCGGAACGCCCTGCTTCTTGAGCGACGTGGCTGACGCATTCCAGGTCATGGCGGCGACCAGTTGGCCGCTGGCCAGTGCCTGTTCCACCGAGGTCATGTCGGTGGTGTAGTTCGAGAGCAGCGGGCGCTGCTCGCGCAGCTTTTCCGCCACCTTGTCCATCTGTTCCAGCGTCATGTCGAATGGATTGACGCCGGCGAGAAGGGCCGCCACCACGGGCGTGTCGTGGACGGCGTCGATCGTCGCCATACGCCCGGCATATTGCTTGTCCCACAGAAGGTTCCAGCTCGCTTCCGGGTTCTTCACGAGATCGGTGCGGTAAAGGATCGAGGTGTTGCCCCAGTCCCACGGCACCATCCAGACCTTGCCGTCGCCGGCCTGCAGGTCGGGCAGGTTCTTGAAGACCGGAAAAATCGAATCCCAGTTCTTGATGCGTTTGGTGTCGATCGGCTGCAGCAGGCCTTCCTTGTTCCAGCGCGCCACCTTGTCGTAGCAGGGGTGCGCGACGTCAGGGCGGAAGCCGGCCTTGACTTTGGTGAAGGCGTCATCGTCGTCGCCGAACATCGAGGCCTCGACGCCATCGGGGTGCGCGGCGAGGAAACTCTTGTTGAAGTCGGGCAGTTCGTAGCCTGACCATGTGAAATACTGCAGCTTGTCGGCCGCAAACGCGACGGTCGACGATAGCGCCAGCGCGAAGGCGGCCAATCCGGCTTGGACTGTCTTGCGATTTATCGATTTCAGGTGGAATGCCATTGCAGTTCTCCTCTTTCGGTTTCTGCTGGTTTGGACAGGTCGGCGGGCACCGGCCGCTGAGCGGCGGCAAGCCCGCGATGGCGCAGGATTTCGGCCATTGCCGCGATGACGAAGGACACGGCCAGGATTGCCGTGCCCAGCGCCATGACGGTCGGCAGCGACTTCGGGAATCGCAGCTGGCTCCAGATATAGAGCGGCAGCGTCGGCTCGGTGCCGGCCAGGAAGAAGGCGACGATGAACTCGTCGAAGGAGGTCAGGAAGGCCAGCATGAACGCCGACACTATGGCGGGCAGGCTGAGCGGCAGCATGACCCGCCTGAATGTCGTCCAGTCGGAAGCGCCGAGATCGAGCGCGGCCTCGCGGATGGTCTTCGGGATAGCGGCGAAGCGGCTTTTCATGATCACCACGGTCGTCGGCAGCGCCACCAATATGTGGCCGAGGACGATGGCGATGCGCGATGGACCGAAGCCAATGAGATTGACCAGGATCAGCAGCGAGATACCGACGATGACACCGGGGATCAGGATCGGCAGACGCGCGATGGCGCTGATCGTGGCGGCAAGCGGCGAGCGGCCGTAGAGGTCCATATAGGACACGGTGACGCCGCAAAGCGTCGCGCCGGTGGCGGCAATCGCACCGATGACGAGGCTGTTGGCAAGAGCGCTGGACAGCGCCGAATTGCCGAACAGCGTCGCGTACCATTCAAACGTGAAGCCTTGCAGCGGAAACGCCGCCTGGATCGAAGCGTTGAAGGAGAAAAGCGGGATCAGCGAGACCGGCAAATAGAGAAATACCAGATAGACAAGTACATAGGCGCCGAGCCAACTCCCACCTTTCTTAGCGTCTATCCGCGCGGCGCTCATGTCCGGCTGCCAAACCTGCGGTCGGCGAAACGCACGACCAGCACCACGGCGAGGATGACCAGCATGACGGCGACAGCGAGCGCTGCGCCAAACGGCCAGTCATTGGCCTTGCCGAACTGGGCCTGGATCAGCGTGCCGATCATGGTGCTGGCAGGGCCGCCGACCAGCGCCGGAGTGACATAGTCGCCGACCGTCGGC
>NZ_SUEO01000178.1:11203-13126 GCF_004962925.1 Mesorhizobium sp.
ACGAGAGCCGCCGCTAACACCCCCGGCATCGAGTTCGGCAGCACGACGCGGCGGAAGCTGGTGAACGGCCTGGCGCCGAGGTCGGAGGCAGCTTCCAGCAGCGATTTTGGGATGGTGTCCAGCGCCACATAGATCGGCAGGATGGCGAATGGCGCGTAGGCGTGAGCGAGCGTGACGACGACGGCCGCCGGCGTGTTGAGAAACGCCAATGTCGGCTCGGACCAGATGCCGCTTTCGATCAGCGCCGAGTTCAGCACGCCATTATAGGCCAGCACGATCTTCCAGGCGAAGACGCGCAGGAGATAGCTGGTCCAGAACGGCAGCGTCACCAGAAACAACAGCAGGCCACGCCGCCGGCCGGCGTGGAAGGCAAGATAATAAGCAACCGGATAGGCGGTGACGACCGTTGCCAGCGTCACCAGACCGGCGATGGTCAGCGAGCGCAGCGTCACCGTCCAGTACAGCGGGTCGGACACCACCGTAACGAAATTCGCAAGGGTGAAACCGGCGCCCAGCAGCGAACCGTCATTGCCGCGAAAGGCGAGGAAGAGCACGAGGCCGAGGGCAAACAGGATCAGGAAAAAGGTGACCAGTCCGCCCGGCAGCAGCATGGCCAACCGGAAACCCGGAGAAAACCGGGATTCCGGCAGCGGCTGCGTCGCAACGATGGTCGACATCGGCTTGCCCCGTCGGGATTTTGAAATCGCCTAAGGTTTTTTCATAATCATGAAACTGTCAAGCTGATTCCTGCGCCGGCATAAAATCAGCGCTCGAATGCATCCAGCATGCGATACCAGGCGATCGTCGCGGCAACGCCGACCTGCCGAAAGGCATGGAACGGGATCGGCCGGATCAGAGAGACCGGAAACGGCAATTGCCTAGCGTCACCGCTCGCCAGATAGCCAGCGATGCGCTCGCCAAGCGCGGTCATCAGGCCGACGCCACGGCCCTGGCAACCGACCACGGCCATCAGGCCCTGCTCGGGCTCGTGAATATGCGGGAAGTGATCCGGCGTCATCGCCACCCGGCCAAACCAGCGCTGTTCGATGGCAACGCCGGATAGCACCGGATAGAGCCGGTGCAACGCGCGCTCGAGATGTGCCCAGTCACCTTCGCCGGTCGGCTGCGCCATCCGGCCGCGCCCGCCAAGCACCAGCCGGCCGTCGGCACTCTTGCGGTAATAAATGAGGATGCGGCGCGAATCCGACACTGCTTGCCCCTCCGGCAGAATCCCGGCCGCCAGATCGGGCGGTAGCGGCGCTGTCGCGATCTGGAAGGAATGCAGCGGAACGATCGTCTCGGCGAGGCCGGGCAGCAGATCGTCGGTATAGGCGTTCGTCGCCAGAAGGATCGCCTTCGCCTCCAATTCGGCGCCGTCTTCCGTCGAAATGCGCCAAAGGCCGGCGTTCTTGTCGAGACGCACCACCTTCTGATGCTCGGCGACCTTCACGCCTGCGGCCGAGGCGATCCGTGCCAGTTCCGACGTATAGGCAAGCGGATCGATAACGCCGGCGCGGCGGTCGAGCCAGCCGCCGAGAGCCCCGCGCGCCAGTCAACGCGGCGATCTTGGTCTGGCTCAGAAGCCGGACATCGGCGCCGCGAGCCCGCCATTGCCGGTCCCTGCTAGCTGCCGCCTTCAGCGCCGTCTCGGTGTGCGCTGCCTGGATCCAGCCGTTGCGAACAAACGGCACCGCCAGTTTCTCGTCGCGGATCAATTCGAAGACGGCGTCCGCCGTCGAGGCGGCAAAATTGACGAGGATCTCGCCGCGGTCAGGGCCAAAATGCTCCAGCAGCCATTCCGGATCATATTTAAGGCCGGGGATGACCTGGCCGCCATTCAGGCCCGATGCGCCCTGGCCAATCTCGCCGGCTTCCAGCACCTGCACGGCAAGGCCGAACCGGGCTGCATGCAAGGCGGTCGAC
>NZ_SUEO01000179.1:0-276 GCF_004962925.1 Mesorhizobium sp.
GGAAAAGCCATGCTCCTGATAGAGAAACGGATGGTCGTCGCGCAGGGTGAGGATCTTGTCGACCGTTGCGCCCATGACCTTGTGCCGCAACCTGAAAACGGCCCGCCAGCCGTCAACTGTTGCCTCGCTGCCGACGACATCCCAGCGGCTGTTGGCCGGCCAGCCATGCAGCGGCGCTTCCTCGACATCGCTGCGCGAAAACGGCGCGCAGAGAAAGTCGCCGGAAAGACGAACCGTGCCGGCGGGCAGATCTTGCGGCAGCGTTTCGCGCGGCTC
>NZ_SUEO01000179.1:286-5144 GCF_004962925.1 Mesorhizobium sp.
ATCCAGGGCGCGCGATGCAGCGGTTTTAGCCGGCGCCCGTCGATATCGACCACTATCTCGGCGAGATGGCCGACCGTGAGATCGAGCGTTACCGAAATGCCCTTTGCCTTGATCGTGAGCGTATCCATGGCGCACCTGCTGATTCTGCCGGCGCCAGCAAACCCGCTCGGGGCCGGTTGCGCAAGCTGCGTGGCCGGCATTTTACGTCAGGCAGCACTGGCGTCGGCGCCACCGCACGCTTACTGCCGTTTGTATTCCCGCACCGGCGACTGGGTGCCGTCGGTGTAGGTGACCTGGACCGACATCGACTTCACGCTGTCGGCGACCTTGAAATAGGGCTGGTAGTCGTAGGGGATGGCGTAGGGGTCCTTGGGGTCGCAGGCCGGCATCTTGATCTCTTTGTCGAGCGCCGCACCGTTCAGGCCGTAGTGCACCGCCTTGATGGCGCAACGGTAGGACAGCATCTGGCTGAAATAGACCAGGCCGCGGTTGCCGCTGGCGTCGAAGGCGATCCACGATGTCCAGAACTGGTCGAGGATCTGCTTGTTGCCTTGCTGAAGTGCCGCCTCGGGGTCGAAGCGGATGTCGAACGGGCCGGTCTCGCGGCCGCTGACATCGAGATATTTGATCGCGATGCTGCCGGCGGCGGTGCTGTCGGGCAATTCGAAGCTCGGATTGGGCATCGGCTTGCCGGTGGTCTGGTCGTTGAGCGCCAGGAAGCCGGTTTCGGTGAACGGGCCGCTGTCGCCCATGCGCCATGAAATGCCGGTCGCCGGTTCGGGAATGGAGATGGTCATCGACCAGCCCTGGTTCGAGCGCATCGGCGTCAGCGTCGGGGCAAAGCGCTTGGCATCGAGCACGTCGCCAAGCGCTGCCAGCCGGCTGCGGCTGCGGTCCAGCCAGTCGGCAAGCTGGGTCTGGTCGACGAAATATTTGAGCAGCCCGCCATCCTTCTCATAGGACAGGAATTTGGTCAGCGCCGTCGCCTCGCTGCGTTTGTCGGACAGCGCCTGGAAGCCGAGGCGATCTTCCGAAAACTCCTGCGACAGCAGGAAATAGGCCGGCGCGAAATCGGCATTGGCGGCGACGAACGCGTTGAGCTTTTGGAGACGCTGCGCATCTTCGAACTGCAAGGCATGGACAAGCTTGATCGACAGCGCCTTGCCCTTGTCGGCCAGTGCGCCGAACACCTCGCGGGCACCGGCCTTGCCATCCTGCACCCGAAGCAGAGTGGCGAAGCGCGTGTAGGGGTCGATGGCGTCGACATCGAAGCCGGCGAAGGCGAGGTAGGAGCGCCGGGCATTGAGCATGTCGCCCGACAGTTCGTAGACGCGGGCATTGTGGTAAAACTCGTCCGGCCGCTTGGGCTCGGCGATCGCCCCGCCCTGTGCGGCAAGTGCGGCAAAACCTTTGGCGATGGTGTCGATCGAGACGGCGATCTGCTCGGTCGTCGCCTGCAGCTTCTCGGCCTGCGCCTGCTGCTGCTGCTGCCCGGCAGCCACGGTGTCGGCCAGGGTGTCAGTCGTGTGCTTGACCGCCTCGACGGTCTTTTGCGTCTGAGCCCCCTGCTCGGTCTGCTGCTGCTGGACCGAGGCGATCTCGTCGGTCTTTTGCAAAACCTTGTCGGTCGATTGCTTGACCGTCTCGACGGTCTTTTGCGTCTCGGTGACGGTCTGCTCGATCTTCGCCACCTTGGCGGAAACGATGCCCATCGAGCGCTGCAGCTCGGCCACGGCCGGCACCAGGCCGGCGACCAGCCCGTTCTGGGAATTTGTCTGCTGCTGAACGGCAAAGACGCCGCCGGCGACCGCCGCGGCGGTGCTGGCGAAGACCAGCGCCGGCAGCGCCTTGGCCGCCAGCACCAGCCGCAGCACAATGGCGATGGCGATGATCGCCGCGGCGATCGCGGCAACCAGCGCGATATAGGCGGCGAACGGCGCCAGCGGATTGAGGATGTCGGAAATGAAGCCGCCGACGAAGGCCACGCCGGTGGCCCATCTGCCGGTGCGGCCAAGAGATGCCCTGATAAGCGACGGCGCAGCGCCGCCCATGCCGATACCGCCCGCCATGCAATCCCCCAATACCCAATGCGCGCCCTTTCTAGCCGGAGCGCGACCGCGTGGGAAGATCAGGACAGGAAACAGGCGATTTGGGCCGCAGGTGATCGACGGCGCCGGCGCGGAAATGCGTTTATCCGGGGATAACCCTGGGCAAGACTGGCATTAACCAAATGGACGGCGCTTTTCGGTTAGGCTAGTTTCCCACTCGTTTCAGCAACAGTCTACCTTCAGAACAGACCATCTTGTCCAAACCGCGCCTCTTTCCGCTCATCCAAAGATTTGTCGCGGCGTTTGCGCTGCTGGGGCTCGTCGCCGGCTGCACGACGACGCCGCCGGAGACCATGCTGGCGGTGCCGGCGGCGCCGCAGAAATATGCCGCCATCGTCATCGACGGCAGCACCGGCAAGACGCTGTTCGAGGTCAATTCGACGGCGCCGCGCTATCCGGCGTCGCTGACCAAGATGATGACGCTCTACCTGCTGTGCGAGGCGCTGGACCAGGGCCGCCTAGCCAAGACGACGCTGATCCCGGTCTCCGACAACGCCGCCAGGCAGCCGCCGACCAAGCTGCGCTTCAGGCGCGGCGAGGCGATCGATGTCGAGACGGCGATCCGGGCGATCGTCGTCAAATCGGCCAATGACGTGGCGGTCGCCGTCGCCGAATATCTCGGCGGCAGCGAAGACGCGTTCGCCGCGATGATGACGGCCAAAGCGCGCCAGATCGGCATGCGCAGCACCGTCTTCCGCAACGCTTCGGGCCTGCCGGACGGCGTCCAGCAGACGACGGCGCGCGACATGGCGGTGCTCGGCATGGCGCTGCGCGCCCGCTTCCCGCAGCATTTCCACTATTTCTCCGAAAGCGACTTCATGTTCCGGGGCAGGCTGGTGCGCGGCCACAACGACATGCTCGGCCGCGTCCGCGGCGTCAACGGCATCAAGACAGGCTATATCAGAGCCTCAGGCTTCAACATCGTCACCTCCTACGATGCCGACGGCCGCCGGCTCATCCTCGTGGTGATGGGCGCCGACAGCGCGCGCCAGCGCAACGACCACGTCGAGGCGCTGATCCAGCGCAGCCTGTCGACGGCATCGAACACGACGACACGGCTGCTGTATGCGCAGGAGCAGTGAGGGGCGGTGCCCTAAATTTCGCCTATGGCCAAGGCGACCAGCCCAACAACGGTCTATAAAGCCGCCCTTGCAAAGCCGCCACTCATGGCTTGTTGCCAGACGTGCGCATAGACATTGCTCGCTACCAGCTTCTTCTCCTCGGGCGTAAAGGGCGGTGACGGCAGGCTTGCGAACACTTCGTCCAGAATGAACACCTCTACGTCAGCCTTGGTCTGTTCCTTCTCCCAAAAACGATCCAGTTCCGCCAATCGCGCCTTGATCGAAGCGAGCAGTTCCCGACTGGCCTGTTTGACGCGTTCGCGTGAGACCTTATCCAGGCCGTCTTTCCGAATGAGATCGAACAGAGCCAGTTCGTCATCGGCTAGGCCTTCCCTTGCCGCCCGTTTCTGTTCCTCGTCGAGACTGTTGACGAGCTCAACCAGCCGCCGAAATGTTTCCTCGATCGTTGCGCGATCCTTCTCACGGTTATAGGCGGCCACAATCTCCTCGTACTTGACTTGAAAATCCATACGCATCGGGTTGCGCGCCAGCATCTCGGCGAGTTTTTGCTCGACGATGTCTCGGATATCCTGAAGCGCGGTAGCCTTGCGCCTTACCTTCTTGGCGAACTCATCACGCAGCCGTTCGAGGTCGATCTGACTGAGATCGAAGGTCAGTCCTTCGGCTTGATCGTCACCGACGGTCTGCGTCCGGATGGCTTCGTTGATGATCCGGTGCAGTTCCTTGAGCAGTTCCGTCACATCAGCTGTATCGCGCCGCTCGGTCAGCTTCTTGTAGATCGCTTCTACATTGTCATGCCGCTCGGCGTATGCCCAAGCGCTCGGCTCAACGAGCAGCGCCTTGAACCGGGTGAAGACCTGCCGCGCCATGATTTCGAAGCGCCGCTTACTTTCGTCACTCGAATAGACGGCTTCAACTGCATCGGCGAGCCCCTTGATCCGCGCGAACCCCTTCGCCCCAACCAGTGTAGCCGGATCGCAGCCAAGCCCACGCAAATGAGCGTCGGTCGCCTCGATGGCTTCGATGAGCGCCTGCACCCGCTCTTCTATGGGTGCGATGATTTCCTCGCCGCCTGTTCCGTCATCGCCAAGCGCGTATTGCGCTAAGGCCGCACGGAGGCTCGCCAGCATGCCGTTGTAATCGACGATCAGCCCGAAATCCTTGCCGGGATAAACCCGGTTCGCCCGCGCGATAGCCTGCATCAGCGTGTGTGCCTTCATCGGCTTGTCGATGTAGAGGGTCGCGAGGCATTCAACATCGAAACCCGTCAGCCACATGGCGCAGACGATCCCCACGCGGAATGGGTGCTTTGGGTTCTTGAAGGCAGTTTCGACATCGACGCGCTCGCCGCCATCGGCTTCGAAACCCTTTTTCATCAGGGCTCGGTGCGGGATGATGTCGAACCCCCATTTCTTGAAATCGGCGACCTCGTTTTGCGCCTCGCTGATGATGATCCCGATGACCGTCTCGTCGAGCCAATTGGCTTTCTTTTCGAGCTGGGCGACCTCATCATTCAGCGCCGCACGGGCGCCTTCGTCGCCGGGCGCGGCGGCTTCTGTCTTCCTGGCTTCTAGTACAGCGCGCACTTCTGCCGCCTTCGCCCGCCAGCGCGGCATGATCCGCTCGTGCATCCGGGCGCAAGTGATCTTGTCGATGCAGACGAACAGC
>NZ_SUEO01000179.1:5154-13089 GCF_004962925.1 Mesorhizobium sp.
CGAACAGCGATTTTCCGGCTTCCCACCGCGTCGAGCAATGCTCGACGAAATCCGCCGCGATCTTGTCAAGCCGTTCGTCGGCGGTGATGACTTCATAGTCCTTGCCAAGCAGCTTATCGAGTAAGGCCGCCTGGTCCGGGTCGAGTTCGGCCTCTTCGATTTTCGCCGCGATCCGGTCGTTCAGATCGGCGCGCGCCACACCGAGCTTCTCGCCCCGGTTCTCGTAGATGAGTTTGACGGTCGCACCGTCTTCCTCGGATCGTTTGAAATTGTACTGCGAGACATAGCCGCCGAAGATACGTTTGGTGATTTCATCCTGCCTGAACAGCGGTGTTCCGGTGAAACCGATAAAGGCGGCGTTTGGCAGCGCCAGGCGCATGTTGCGGGCGAGTCTTCCCGCTTGCGTCCGGTGCGCCTCGTCCGAAATCACGATGATGTCGTCGCGCTCACTGTAAGGTTTCTTGGGGTCCACGTCCTGATTGAACTTGTGGATCAGGCTGAAGATGTAGCGGTGATTTTCCTTCAGCAGTTTTTCGAGGTCCGCGCCAGAGGCGGCGCGCGGCGTGTCCTTCTCAACCACGTCGCAGCCTACGAAGGTCTTGTAGATCTGGCTGTCCAGATCATTGCGATCCGTCATTAGTAGGAAGGTGAAATTGCCCTCGACCTTGCGGCGCACCTTCTCGGTGAAGAAAGCCATGGAATAGCTCTTGCCGCTGCCTTGCGTATGCCAGAATACACCAAGCCGCCCGAGGTCCGGGTGCACCCGTTCGACAATGTCGATCGGCCCCTCCGGAATAAAGGGGGATTGCGGCGCCTCAGCCATCCCAGCCAAGTGCAGGGCACGCCCTCGGTCCTCAGCTGGTCGCCTCTCGAGCGGCAGTTCCACTATGCGGTGCTGAAGCCGCCTTTCGAGTGGAAACTCGCGCTTCAGTTCCTCCTGATACGCGACCGACGCCACGGCGCGATTGACGCCGAGGACCTGATGGTTACGCGCCACGATCTTGCGCGTCTTGCCCGCCTTGCTTTCATCGAACAGGATGAAGTTCTCGACGACGTCGAGCAGCCGGTCATGCGCCAGCATACCGTTCAGCAAGATCTCGGCTTCAACGTCGCCCTTGTCGCCTTCGTCAAGACGTTTCCATTCGGCGAAATGATCCCACTCGCTTGTGATCGAACCGTAGCGGGCGCGGTGCCCATTGCTCACGATCAGGAAGGCATTGTGGTGGAAGGCATGGGCTATAACATTCTCGTCCACATAGTCGCGCAAGTTGCCGTCGAACCCGGCGCGGATATTCTTGTAGACCGCCTTCAGCTCGATGAAGACTAGCGGCACGCCGTTTACAAAGCAGACGAGATCGGCGCGGCGGTTGTAGTTTGGCGTGCGCAGGCCGGTTAGTTTCAGTTCGCGCACGGCGAGAAAGCGGTTCGAGCCGGGTGCATTGTCGAAGTCGATCACGCGGGCGCGGGCGTCGCGGCGATGGCCTGTAGCGTCACGCCAAGACACGGGCACGCCGTTGCGGATCAGGCGCGCGAAATCCTGGTTATGCTGCACCATCGAGCGGCTGAAATCATGGACGGTCAGCGCCCGTAGCGCTTCGTCGATCGCGGCAGACGGCAGGTCGGGATTGAGGCGTTGGAGCGCTGCACGAAGATCACGGGCGAGCACGGCGTCGCTAGTGCTGGCGCGACCAAGCAGGCCGCCCGGCCCAAATGTCTCGTCGTTATAGGCATAAACAGACTCCCAGCCGAGCTTCTCCTTCAAATGCGCGGCGAAGGTCGCCTGAACCAGCCGGTCCTCGCTGTTGATGCCAGTTACGGCCACGCGGTTTCCCCCAAATCAGAGCACGTCAAATCTTCTCTCTAGCAAGGTATCTTCCGATACCATCAAGCACATAGTCAATCGTTTCAAGGCAACGCTCGATAAAGGTGGCGCTCATGTAGAAAATCCATGGGTCATTGTTGTGCATGGCCTTTTGGAACCAGTCGGTGGGCCAGCCATCATTCTTAATCCGATTGGCGAATTTCTGCCGCGTCTCGAGCGGCCACTCGAACCCGTTGTGGAACATGTTGTTGCGGTAGCCGAAGAGGGCTGAGAGTGTCTTCTCGTAGCCATCGGGCAAAAAGGCTTGCAAACCAGTCGAGGTTGAGAGCTGCGCGATCCCCGCAACAAGGTCATCTTTTAGGCCGCCGCTGCGAAATACTATCTGCGGGTTCCAGTATTGATCCTGTGCGGCCGTTGCCCTCGGGTCCGTGTTGCCCTCACCCTGCGCCCGCATTCGCAGGCCAGCGAAGATCGTCACGAAAAGGGACTCGGTGAATGGTGCCAGCATGCCTACCGCCGCCATACTGTGTGCTGCATCTTGAAAGACCGAGTCATGCAAGGCATCGACCCATTGTCCTTCGATATGCATCTGATATTCATCGTCACCACCCGCATAGCTGCGGATATGTGCCTCCAGTTCTCTGATGTTCTCGGAGACGGCTTCTTCCGCCTTCTGATTCCGGCGAAGCGCGCTCTTGATAGCAATGAGCTGCGCTTCAAGATCGCGCTCCTCGATCAGGAACAAAGCGTGATCGCGGTTGCTGATCTCCGGCATGTGGTAGCCCGATGCTTCCTGGCCCAGGTCCGCAAGCAAGTCTGTGGAAAATTCTGCTTTTTTGTCATTGCTCACACCGCAATCTCCCCACTCATCAGGCGTGGCAGGAGGAGGTCGCGAGCTTGGGCGAGCTTCTGGTTTGCCTGATCTAGTTTGCTGATCTGTTCAAACATTGGCCCAACTGAATCGTCGAAGATCGATGCAAGCAGCTTGGGAGGGACCGCCAAGCGGTATCGATCAAAACAACTATTTTGCACACGCTGGCGACCAGAAGAACCAATCATGCTTTTGATCGCGTTTTGCCTGAACGAATCCATTCGAGCCGTGAGGTAGACGAAATACGGGCTAACAGTTCGACCACGAAGAACGATGAATTCGGTCGATCCGCATGCCACTTCATTGTCTTGAAGAAAATACACGAAGCCAGTTTTGCCATTCTCAAGGCAAGGAGTGATCCTAGCAAAGAGCGTGTCCGAATTTCGAAATCTGACATTCGTCGACTTAAGGCGAAGTTCAAAAGGCGAGCGGTCAACCGTCATGGCTGTTTCCGATAAAGCGGCCATCGGAACACACAAAATTTCTCCATCATCGTTGCGTGGAGTAGTTGGATTGATTTCAAATGCAACGGAGGTGGATTGTGTTTCCCACCCGCCGGGGATGCCGTCGATGATCTTGACGTGTTCGTGGCCGGGGAAACGGAAGTGGACGAACCACTCGCGGTAGAGCATCCGCGCTGTCTCCTCCAGCAGTGTAATCCGCCGCCGATTGTTCTCGATCAGATCGTCGTAGGCGGAGAGGATATCAGCGATGTCCTTCTGAGCATTGATATCAGGTAACCGTATTGGAAACCGAGAAACGATCTCTGCGCTGAGGTTCAGCATGGTGGAGCCGACAGCATTTCGTTCGAGCCACTCAACCGATCCGGGTGTTCCCATGTAGTAATACAAATACTTCGGCCAAATGAGATTTCCCCGTGTTTCAATCTTCAGGCATCCAGTGCCGCAGAGCCAGCCAGCTTGCTGCTCGCCAATGAAAGCGCGCTTGGTAACTTCGCCCCTCCGTGGCAGCACTATCCCATTCGCTGCCACCCGATGACGAACCAGCCTATCGGCGGTGACTTCAGGAACGCGGGCCACCGACTCTGTTGAGATTTCACCATTGTGTATGTCCTTCGGCATTATCACCGGGACACCTTCTGCTGAGTATTCGGCTTGCTTAAGCTGTGAGCCAAATGGTCCCGTTTGAAGAATGCCCCCATCCTCGCGGACCGCATCGCCAAGCTGCACCAGTTCCGCACTCACGCTCCCAGCTCCTCGAAGTTCTTGGCAATCCGCGCTGCGAGTTCTACCGCTTCCTCGTTCAGCCCCTTCAGATCGATATGGATGGCGCGCAAGGCTTCCTCGAAGTCGAAATCTTCATCCGCTTCTTCGGGCGCGATGCCGACATAGCGCCCCGGCGTCAGGCTCCAGTCATGCGCCTTGATCGCCGTGCGATCGACGCGCTTAACCAGCCCTTCTACATCGCGCAAGACGGCGGCGGGGAAGCGCTCCTGCAACCAGTCCGCCTGCTTCACGAAGTAGCGCGTCTGCCGCAGCGCCTCGACCGCATCCGCCCGCGCTCCGTCCAGCACCTTGCGTGCCCGGTTCACCTCGGCATTGTTCCAGGCGTCTGCATCCCGTGCCGAAAGCTCCCTCACGGCGATGTCGATCACCCGGCCCGACAGTTTCACCGCAAGGTCAATCTGTTTTGTCAAATCCCGGCAGCGATCCGCCAGCGGATGCAGCGCCGCCCGCGCTGCGTTCAGCCCGGTACTGTCGCGCGCCGCTCCCGGCCACGCCTTGGACCTTGCCGCCGCCTCCTCGCCAAAGGCTTCAGTATCCGCCGTCAAGGTCGCCTGCGCACTGGTGAGTTCATCCCATGGGTCGGCCAGTGGATCATCCTTGCGCTTCGCCTTAGCGTAGGGCTCCATGAGATCGGCGAGTTTTCCGAGCGCCTCCTCATAGCCATCAAGCGGCTTTTGCGCCTTCGCGCCGAGCTCCACCGCTTGCGCGAGATAGCTATCCACAAGCTTCAGGAAGCGGTCCTGCTGGCCGCGATAGAGCCAGACAATGGCGGCGATGTTCTGCTGCTGCTCCGGACTGAAATCGCACACTGAGCGCGACACCTTGCGGAAGATTTGCCGCGCATCGAGCATCAGCACATGGTCCCGCCGCACTGCGTCCTCCTCCTTCGCCCGGTCGAAGAACCAGAGTTGGCAGGGGACCGTGCGCGTGTAGAAGAAGTTGCCGCGAATATCGATCATGACGTCGACAGCGCCGGTTTCGACGAGCTTCTGGCGAACCGTCGCTTCATCGCGACCCGCGCTCGACGCCTGCGAGGACATGACCACGCCCGCGCGACCCTTCTCGTTCAGGTAGCTGTAGAAATAGGACATCCAAAGATAATTGGCGTTCGAGACCTTCTTGCCCTTGTTCACGCCGGGCAGGCCAAAGGGAAGGCGCTTGTCGCCCTTCACTTTCTCCGCATCGACCTCGTCCACGTTGAAAGGCGGATTGGCCATCACGAAGTCGCACTTGCCGACAAGTTCGTGTGGGTCCTTGTAGTAGGTGATGGCTTCGTTCCCCGCCCGAATCGTGCCCTGCAGCCCGTGAACGGCGAGGTTGATCTGCGCGAGCTTGGCGGTCGTCTCGTTCTTCTCGTGGCCATAGAAGGTGACACGCTTCATCGTATCCAGGCCCTCATCCTCGATGAAGTGACTCGATTGTACAAACATACCGCCCGAGCCACAGGCCGGATCGAAGACGATGCCGTGGTCGGGCTCGATCACGTTGACGATCGTTTGTACGATCGATGGCGGCGTGAAGAACTCGCCGCCATCATGTGCGCCCTGCTTAGAGAACTCAGCGAGGAAGTATTCGTAGATGCGGCCGAACACGTCTCCGGATGCTGTGCGCAAGCCTTCCGAATCGAACATTCGCATCATTTCTTCGAGGACGCTGCCCTCGAACCGGCCGTAGTCCTTAGGCAGTTGGCCCGCTAACGGCGGAAAGGCAGTTTCGATCGCCTCCATCGCCGAGGTGAGCGCCGCACCAAGATTTCCGTCCTTCCGGGTTTTTAGGATCACGTCGAACCGCGCACTTTCCGGCAGGTTCAAAGCACGGCGTCGGGTAAAATCGGCCTCGACCAGCAGGCGATTGGGCGTCTTGCCAGCAGCCTTGTCGGCCTCGATCGCGACCTTGGCCTCGTAAAATCGGTTTGTCGCGTGGCGCAGGAAGATCAGACCCATAATGGGCATGAAATATTCGTTCGACGCCAGATTGGAGTTTGCTCGCAAATTGTCGGCAATCTTCCAAAGATCTGATTCGAATTTCTCGAGCCCGTTGAAGTGGTCCGCAATCATCATGTGTGCCTTGTCTGCCAATTCGTGTTCGAATGGAACTTGTCTGAATGCCGAATCGTTTTGGCAATAGGGCACGCCGCCACTTTTAGAGAATGCATCGAATGTTCCGAGGATGCTCGGCGCATCCCAGGCACGTGAACAAGCTACTATCACAATGCGGCGCACCCGACAGGGTTTGAACCTGTGGCCCCGGTCGTCGGAATTCGCACAACCTCCACTTGGCCGTTGAAGCCTGACCCGGCTTCCGCTAAGAAGCCGTGACTTGCCGGTTTATCGGCTGGTTCGTTTTCCGGATTTCGATCCTGAACGCACCCGTAGCTCAGCTGGATAGAGCGCTGCCCTCCGAAGGCAGAGGTCACAGGTTCGAATCCTGTCGGGTGCGCCAATAAAATCAAACAGTTACAGTTCTAAAAGGCAGGGGCCATCGGTTCACTTGAACCGAAATGCCTAAAAATCGAGGGCTGAAGCCGCTTTCCGCAAGTGGTTTGGTGAGAACCTGGCGTAGACCTTGTAGGTAATACTCGGGTCCGTGTGTCCCAGATACTGAGCGATCTCGTTGAAGTCGACGCCTGCCTCCGCCATCCATACTGCCGCGCTGTGACGCAGATCGTGCGGTACGGTGCCGGTTAGGCCCGCTCGTCGTACAGCCCCGGCAAAGCCCTTCTTTATATCCTGAACCCGGTTTCCGGCATATTCAATCACGTAGGGAGTCTGCGCTGCCTCTCTGGCGATCAGCAATTCCGCACGCGTCTGATCGGTCATCGGAGTGACCGCCCGGCCCTTGCGGTTTCGCTCTCCATTTACAGCTAGCCGGATCATGTTTCGACCAAAGTCGACCCTATCCCACGTCAACTCCAAGATCGCACCCTTCCTGCCAGCCGTCGTCAAAGCGAGAACGCAATAGAGCCGAATATGGGGCTGGCTGCACCCAGTGAGGAGCCTCTGATACTCGGTCTTGGTCAAATGACAGTCACGGGGAGGAGGCGCGCTTGGCGCTTCAAATAGAGCCCCGCTGACCTTGCCCCAGTTCATGGCCTGACGGACCACGTTGACTTCTTTCAAGATGGTGGCGTCTTTCCTACCCGCGAGACGCCGCAGATCTGCATATGCTTCGCAAACCTGTCGGGTGATCTGATCCGGGCGAAGATGGCCGAAAGTCGCTTTGGCCTGCTTCCACGCAAAAACCAATCGCTCGTGTGCCGCAACGCGTCCCTTCTTGTCGTCGAGGTAAGCCTCTACAAGATCCCCAACAAGAGACCCAACGGGAGTGGACATATCGCGCCTGAAGTCTATCAACCGGCGTTGGGCCTCTGCACTATCTTTGGTGCGGAGCGACCGCCTTTGGGTCCCGCACTCCGTATCTGACCAAACTGCGTACCATGATCCTCGGAAAAGTTTTGCGCGGATTTCTGACATTCGATGTTCCTAACTGCTTCGATTGATACTCTGATGAGGCGACCGACCCGAAATGAGGGCAATTTATTCTTGGCTATGAGGTCCCGGATGTGCTGTGCCGAACACGCCCAGCGGATGCCGAGGGTTTCTGGCGTGAATGAGTGTTGGCCATCCGAGCTATTTTCGGTTAACGGCTCCATCGCCGGACTCCCATGCTGAAGAAAACTTCGGCGTTAGTTGGTTTTCCAGCCGAACAGCTCCGACGATGATGAACATCTCGGTCGTTTTTGTAAGGTTGAGGAAAACTGGTCTAACGCTGATCTCCGGCATATGGGGATCAGGTGATTTTCAACAACACTGAAAGTTGCCTAGTCTATTGGAATTGCGTCTGAAATTTTTGTGAAAATTCAGAGACACGACAAAGGATAATCCGAAAGCGCTCTGCAAACGAAACGCCTCCCTCCAACAAATACGCCCCGTAGCTGGCGGAATTGGCTAGTCGAGCTTGAGACGATCCGATCCGATAGCCTTCAGGCACTGGGC
>NZ_SUEO01000017.1:0-13652 GCF_004962925.1 Mesorhizobium sp.
GTATTATCGGCCGCAATGGTTCCGGCAAATCGACGCTGTTGCAGATCGTCTGCGGCACGCTGCAGCCGACCAGCGGTTCGGTCGAGATCAACGGCCGCGTCGCCGCACTGCTCGAACTTGGCGCCGGCTTTAATCCGGAGTTCACTGGTCGCGAAAACGTCTACCTCAACGCTTCCATCCTTGGCGTGCCGCAGAAGGAGATGGAGTGGCGCTTCGACGACATTGCACGCTTCGCCGACATCGGCCCCTTCATCGACCAGCCGGTGAGGACCTATTCTTCGGGCATGTATGTGCGGCTAGCATTTGCCACCGCAATCAATGTCGACCCGGATATTCTGGTGGTGGACGAAGCGCTTGCCGTGGGCGACGAGGCGTTCCAGCGCAAATGCTTCACCCGCATCGAGCAGATCAAGGACAGGGGAGGCACCATCCTGTTCGTCAGCCATGGCGCATCGACGATCGTTCAGTTGTGCACGCGAGCCATGCTGATTGATGCCGGCGAGAAGATATTCGAGGGGACCCCAAAGGCGGTGGTCAACCAATACCAGCGACTGGTGAATGCGAGTACCCATGCGGCCGGCGAGGTCCGCGCGGCCATTGTAGGATTGCCAGATCTGAATCCGGCTCAAACAGGGACATGGATTCAACAAACAACCCCCGGTGCCGATGTGGACGAGACAACCACGGATCCGTTACCAAACTCTGGTCAAGAGCCTGGAGCTTCGGTGCCTCAAATTCAAGATCAAGTTCAAATGGTCAAATATGCAGAGCACTTTGATCCGACGCTTGTGTCGCAGTCAGTTATTCATCTGGAAGAACGGGGTGCCCGTATCCGTGATATCCGGATTCTCACATTCGCTGGAGAGCGTGTTAACACTCTACAGCTCGGAAAACGCTATGTGTTTGATTATTTTGTGGATTTCTCGGAAGAAGCCAACAATGTTGGCTTTGGAATGTTCATCAAGTTGCTCAATGGTGTTGGCCTTGGAGGCGCCAATAGCAATCGTACACCCGGATCGCAGTTGAGGTCGGTATCGAAGGCGACAACGCGCCACATACGGTTCGAATTTGACTGTAGATTTCTCCCGGGAACCTATGTCGCAAATTGCGAGGTAACCGGCACAGTTGCAGGTGAAACCTACACGATGCATAGGGTTGTGGACGCCGAGCTTTTTCGCGTTTCGCCTGAGCCAGATCTGCTTGCAATAGGCTATCTGAACCTGGAGCCCATGCTCACGATTTCGTCTGAAGATGATGTTGCCGAAAGAGCCTAGAAAAATGCCGGGACGTCTTTTGACCGATTTGGCGCATTGCCGCGATCGAAGTCATTTTGATAAATTCTTATTGAGAAAATAGAACCGTGAAAACTCTAGGCTTGATAATGATCGTGCGGGATGAGGCCGACGTCATTGAAAAAAATCTGAAATTTCATGCAAGTCAAGGATTCGATCACTTTGCGATAATGGACAATCTGTCGGCGGATGGAACTAGGGACATAATTGAAGAACTCTCAAAAGATATTCCGATATCGATCCTATCACAGGCAGACACCGACTACAGGCAGGATGTATGGGCAGGAATTTTGGCAGAATGCCTATCTCAAAGAGGGATAGATTTTGCGATAAGTCTGGATGCCGACGAGTTCATTTCGGGGTTTGGATCAACCTTCAAGGAAATTGCAGATGAGCTGCAATGCCCTTTGATTTGCCCAAGGCACAATATGGTGCCGCTGAAAGCCGAACTTTCAGAATTTGCTAAGAACCCACTCCTTGCCGCACGTTACAGGGTGGCTAGGCCATTTCCAACTCAGTTGCCAATTTTGCTTCGAAGGATGCCTGGCAAAATGCTGTTCCCTTTGCGGGGACTGCGTTCCATTGCTCGTGGGAATCACAGCATCGAACATGAAATCGGCGAACGTGCGGTCTCTGAACACGCTCTGATTCGCCATTTCCCCGTTCGCACATATGATCACTTTCTGGCGAAGCTCGAACAGGCAAGGGTAAGATTCCGGCAGGAGCAAGATGTGCATCCAAACACGTCTTGGCACATCCGTCGCTGGCTGGCGCTCAAGGACGATGGCCTTCTTGAAGAAGAGTATGCGTCTTTTTTTGTGAACGATAGTGATATCGATAAGTATTTGTTAGAAGGAGCAATTGTGGAAGATTTATTTTCGAGTAAATTGTGATGTTGACGAAGTGACGCCATCTCCATTTATTGTATTCTATTCGCACCCTGGAATAACACTATCGTGTTTGACGCTTAGGCCTTCGAGAGTCGCAGCGAACTGGTGCAAACCAGGCTGATCAAGGTCCAAGTTCTGCAGGATCCGGGATACAGAAGCGCGCTTGCCGCAGATCATAAATCTTCACGGTGGGAGCCACGTAAGCGTAGTCGCCGTACAATTTTGAGAACTGCGCCGCGATATGGCCGTCGAGACAACGGAACATGCCGGCCAGCACGTAGGTAAGTTGGGGTTGCTCGCTCAAATCTCCACCGCGCAGGTACCGTGTAAATCTCTGCGATACGAGATAGTCGACCGACGACAAATCTCGATAGTCTCGTGTCTCGGGTGCCGGCTCTCCCATTAAATAATCCGTGAGGAAGCGGGTAGTCCCCCGGCTTTCGAGAAAACGCATGGCTGCGAAGCGCGTATCATTTTCCCTGCTCATAGACCCGGTGTACTCGATGCTGGCATGAGAACTGGCTGCCATGGCCAGAAGCCCCAGGCCGGCGCTCATCCAGTGCGACCTGGGCGCTATGGCCATGGAGCAGGCAATGCCGGCCGCCAAAAGCAGATAGATTGCCACGGGCAAAACATAACGCATGGATCCTATGATCTTCAGCGGCGAGAGTTCGAGCATGAAAAGCCACGCAATAGCCGCGCCCGCGAAAGCGGCGACAGCCCTGTTGCGATCGCCAAGAATAGCGATGGCGATTGCTCCCAATGAGATGACAGTCGTCGGCACCGTGAGGCTGGGAATCAGATGATAACGGAAGTGAGTCAGCCCGTAGCCCTCGAAAAACCACTCTTTCAGATCGTGCCCTTCTTCAACATGGTTTAGTTCAATAACGAAGCCTCGGACTATGGTCGAAAGCCCGCTGCCGGTTTCGGTCAAAAGCGACGCGGCATAAACGGCCAGAACGGTCAGTGTGCCGACTGCGGCAACGATCGCGGCTTGTCTCCACTCCAGTTTGCAATATGCGATCGCCACAACGAACAGCACCAAACTGTTGATGACTCCGACATACTTGGCCGCCATTGCGAGTCCCAATGCGAATCCGAAATAAAGAAGGTCGACGATGTCGGTGCGCTCTCTCAGTCGTACAAGCGCGTGCAATCCCATGCAGATCGCGAAAATAAGAATTGCGTCTTCTTTGAAGTAGTGCGCGTGGATTGTGATGGCCGGTGACGCCGCAAAAACGCAACCCCACAGGAAAGCGTTGAACTGGTCCGCATATCGCCGCAAGACGAGATAAAAGAGGACGCTCGCCGCGACGGAAGCAAGTGCACAGACGGTCCGGCCAGCCAAGCGAAAATCCCGGTCATGCACGGCGCCATCGAGCCATGCTGCAAACCGCGCCAATACGATCAGCAGTGGTGGATGGCGGTAATTGTCGGGTTGCCCAAAGGCAAATCCCACTTTGATGGCTTCGTCGGGATGGACACCGAACGGAAAGTCGATGTTGTGAAAAGCCAGCAATGCGGAGATTGCCGCAACTGCCAAGGTTGCGGACAAAAGCTCAAGAGAGACATAACATCCCGATGAGCCCGTCGCCTTGAGTCGCCATGCCGCGACGAATGTCATGCCGACCTCTGATGCATCGTGCGGGTTTTGTGAATAAACCGGCCACCAGGCCATCCCGATGCTGTTTGTAGACCACGGAGTTGACTTATCAATACCGCCCCGCTCGGCCACGTAGACTAGGCTTTAAAAAATCTCTGGCGATGACTGCGGCTCCGCAGTATGCGATACGACCGGTGGCTGGTGATTGGCACGACAAGACAACATGATCGGCGGCGAATGAGCTTCGCCTGTATCACCCTGGCGACCGGTCCTCGATCCTGGAGTATAGTGCCGCGAAATGAATTCATACTTGGAAGCCGTATTCGGACTTCGGCCGGACATGCGGCGCGCCTTTATCATGATCCAGGACGCCGTCATGGTCCTGGTCGCGGTCGCGCTCAGTCTGGTTTTGTCGCGGTCCAACCTCTCTTTCGAAGCTTTTTCCTACGAGGGCCTGACCACCTGGGCGTGCATCGTCACTTTCAGCCATTTGCTGTTCAGATATTGCGGCCTCTACAACACGGTCTGGCGCTTCGCCTCGACGCCGGACTTTTTCAACATCCTGAAGAGCTGCGCGATTTTGACTGTCGCGCTCTATTGCGCCTCGCTCTCGTTTCGTTTCTTCAAGCCGGTGACGGGCCTCAACGAGCGCCAGTTCATCGTCTTCCTCCTCGTGTCCTTTACGATCATATCGGCCCCTCGGCTCTTCTATCGCTTTCTTCGTGACGGAGCGAGCTGGCGTATCTTGGACAGGGCCGCCGACAAGGGATTGACGAAGCAAGCCCTGTTCGTCGGCCGGCTCGGCGAGGCCGATCTGATCATTCGCTTTACGCGCACGGCGCAGCCCGGGGACTATTCCATCGCGGGGGTCATGGCGATAGAAAACGACGCGCCGTTGGGTACCCGGATTCAAGGGGTTCCGGTGGTGGCGGTCCGCCCCCGTTTGACGGAATTCCTGGAGGATTACACAAGGGGCACGAAAAGCCTCGACATGCTGATTTTCGGAAATGGTGCCGGGCGGGAAATCGAGGAGTATTCGGAGCTGGTTCGTGTCGCCCGGCATAGTGGCATAGCCGTTGTGCAATTCTCGGGGTTTTCCGAACTGGGGCAGGGAGGAAAGCTGGTTCTCGACGCCGTCGAGATGGAAACGATCCTGCGCCGTCCAGCGGTGCCTTCCGACATCGAGCGTATCGGCACATTTGTCCGTGGCAAGCGCGTCCTGGTGACGGGCGGAGCCGGCTCCATCGGGCGAACTCTGGTCAGGCGGTCGCTGGAACTGGGCGCCGAGGCGGTTCTGGTCGCCGATCTCTCCGAGTTTGGCATTTTCCAGTTGAGCCAATATATCGACGAGAAAGACCATGATCGTCTCAAGGCCCGCATCGTTGATGTGGCGGACCGGCGGCAAATGACGCGTGTCATAAGCGAATTCAAACCCTGCATCATCTTTCATGCCGCCGCGCTCAAGCATGTCCCTCTGCTCGAGGAAAACTGGGATGCGGCGATCCAGACCAACGTTTTCGGAACGCTTGTCTGTGCAGAGGTAGCCGCCAAATGCGGGGTTCCGCAGTTCGTGCTTGTCTCGAGTGACAAGGCGGTGGATCCGACATCCGTGCTTGGCATGACAAAACGAGCAGCCGAGCAGATCGTGAGCGCCTTACATGAAACCCATGCGGCCCAACCAAACGGGCATCAACCGGGGGGGCATCATTCCGGCACCAAGTTCATTGCCGTCCGGTTCGGCAACGTTTTTGGCAGCAATGGTTCAGTGGCGACCATATTCCAGGCACAGATCGAGGCTGGAGGGCCTGTCACCATCACGGATCGGCGCATGACGCGCTATTTCATGACAGTGGCCGAAGCCGTCGACCTCGTCATCATGTCGGCAGCCGATGCGGCGTCGCGACAGGGCAGCGACGACTATGCAGTCTATATGCTCGACATGGGCAAGCCGGTGTCCATAGTTGAGGTCGCCGAGACGATGATCCGCATGGCTGGAAAGAGCCCCTACACGGATATCCCAATCCGGTTCACCGGGATAAGGCCAGGCGAGAAACTTCATGAAACGCTCCACGGCGAAGATGAAGAAGTCGTTGAGCTCAGCACCTCCAAGGTTTTTGGCCTCAGGACGGATGTTGTCGGCTGGCCGACGGTCGAGACCGCGCTTACGGCGTTGCAAACAGCGATGAAGAACCAGGACAAGGGCTCGGCGCTTGCCGTGCTGGAAGGGCTCCATCAAGCAGAAAGATCTGCGGGTGACCTACGTCGGCAAACAGGTCCGAAAAGAATTGGACATGCAGGATAGGACACCCTTCGGGCGGTTGTGATTGGATGAAGCGAACAAATCCGATAGCCGTCCTCAGGCATTTGCAGATGACACCAAAATCGTGAGCAAACAAGAACAGCGCGTTGCCATACTGATGGGCACGAAGGACGGCGCGGCTTTCATCGAAGAACAGCTCGGCTCTCTCCTCGCGCAGTCGCATTCCCCGGTCGATCTGTGGATTTCCGATGATGGTTCGACCGACGGCACGACCACCATCATCGGCGCCTGGAAATCCCGCTGGCACAAGGGTCGGCTGACCTTGGTGGACGGGCCCCGCCAGGGTTTCGCTGCCAATTTTCGGTCGATGATTATCGATCCGCGGATTGAGGCGGACTACTATGCCTTTTGCGACCAGGACGACATTTGGGAGCCAGACAGGCTGGAAAGCGCTGTCCGCTGGATGCAGACGCTGGACGCAAAAATCCCGGCTATGTCCTGCTCCAGAACCGCAACCATGACCGAAAACGGAAGCGTAATTGGCTATTCGCCGCTGTTCCAACGACCGCCGTCCTTCCGCAACGCTCTCGTGCAAAGCATTGCCGGCGGCAACACCATCATGATCAACGGCGCGGCACGCGACCTGCTGGCCAAGGCGTCGTCAAAGACCCGATTTGTCAGTCACGATTGGTGGGCCTATCTCATCGTAACGGCTGCAGGCGGCATCGTTCGGTATGATCCGCGGCCTCTGGTGCGCTACCGCCAGCATGGGGCAAATTTGGTCGGGGCCAACGTTTCGTGGAGGGCGAGATTTTCCCGGCTCGCACATCTGCTGAAAGGCGGATTTGCCAATTGGACGGATGAGAATCTCAGCGGTCTGGCCGCCAATCGTGATCTTCTCACGACAGACGCGGCTGCGTGCCTAGGCTTGTTCATTCAGGCGCGAAAGGGCAATATCTTCAGTCGCCTGAGCTATCTACGCCAAAGCGGCGTCTATCGGCAGACGCCTTTTGGAACCTTCGGGCTCTATTTGGCAATCATCTCCGGCCGGATTTAATGCATGTGAAGGCAGCGAAGCAGACCTTCGACCTCGTGGTGGCGGCCCTGCTGTTGCTGATCACGTCGCCTGTCCTGTTGCTTGCCATCCTGGCTATTCGGCTATCGTCACCGGGGCCTGCAATCTTTTCCCAGACGAGGGTAGGCCGCAACGGCGGGCTTTTTCGCTGCCACAAGTTGAGAACGATGTATCTGGGAACGCCGTCATTGCCCTCGCACGAGGCGCCGGCAAATTCGGTTACGGTGGTCGGAAAGTTCTTGCGGCGGTTCAAGCTCGATGAATTGCCGCAACTCTGGAATGTCCTCAAGGGGGAAATGAGCCTGGTCGGGCCACGTCCTTGCTTGCCCACCCAAACGGAGCTGATCGAGCGTCGCAAGCAGTTGGGCGTGTCATCCATGCTTCCGGGCATAACCGGCCTGGCTCAGATCCGAGGCATCGACATGTCGGCCCCGATCCTCTGTGCCGAAACCGATGCCGCTTATCTCAAGGCGGCGTCGTTCGGTCTCGATATCAGGATTCTGCTTGGAACGATTTATCGGACCTGAGCAAGTCTGCTTAGCCGCGCTATTTCGGTCAGTCGCTCGATCGTATCGGTTTCCGGCACCCAGCCCTCCGAAATGAGCAGGGACGGATCGCATATCTGCGTTGCCGTCAGGCTGTCCCAAAATTTGCGTTTGCCCAGCAACGATGCGATCGGCCGTATCAGGCCGGCAGGTGCCGCAACCAGGCGTTTCGGCCGTCCAAAGCCTTGTCGAAAGGCTTCGATGATGGCGGCGACCGGGATTGGCCGTTTATCGCTGGCGATATAGACGGGGCGAAGCGGGATCGAATGGGTCAACAGGTGCAAAACCGCCCGGGCCGCTGCCTCGGAGGATATGAGCGAACGGACGCCCGCCAGGGCCGCTACGGGCAGCGGCAAGGCGGTGTCGGCCAAGCGCATCAGTGTCGCCAGATTTCCCTTCATGCCAGATCCGTAGACCGGCGGCAGGCGCAGCATGGCGGCATCGGAACGGCCGGACGATGCATAGACATCCAGTATCCTGATCTCGCCTTCGCGTTTCGAACGCCCATAGGCGCATTGCGGGGCAGGGATAGTCTCTTCGTCGAGCCTTTCGCTGAAGCCGGCGCCGACCACAGCCCGGGTCGAAGACAGGTAAATAAAGCGTCCGCTGGCCTGTGCAGCCGCGGCGCGCGCGAGCTGCTCGGTCAATTCGGCATTGGCGTTCAGGTAGTCGGCTTCGGTTGGATTGCCCCGATCGTTGTTCAACCCGGCGCAGTGGACGACATGCGTGACGTCCTTCATGATCGTCGCAAAGGCCTCGGCAGGCGCGTCGAAATTCGGCAGCGGGAGGATGTCGTTTCCCGAACCGAGCTTTTCCGGGTGCCGGGAGGCGGTCCGGATCTCGAACTGCGCGTCTTGGAGGCGTTGCACGACGAGGCGCCCGATGAACCCTGTCGCGCCTGTGACCAACACCTTCATTGCATTGCTTACCGGGCAACCGATGTCACAGGAAGCGCCTGTTCGTCCGCCAGCGGCATATGGCGCCCCGATGCAAGATATGTCCCCGACACCAGGAATACCATGAGCACCGAATCCAGAATGTCGTGACCGACCAGGATGCCTACCATCCCGCCTGTGAGATAGGTGATGACGACGATGATGATCATAGTCGCGCCGAACCGTTCGACCGGATCGCTGCTGGTGCGCAGCACCCTTGCTGCGTTTCTTGTGGCAACGACGAATATAGCCGCCAAGGTGACAGCTCCCACGATTCCGGCTTCCACCAGCGCCGTCAGAAAGCCGTTGTGGAAGTGGCTGAAGCCTTTGTCCATGCCGAACTGCTCCTGGAATCCCTGTTTCATCAGCAGCGGCGTCGCGCCCACCCCATGTCCGAAAAGCGGCATTTCGCGAAATGCGTCGAGGCCAATTTGCCACATGGCAACGCGAAATCCCAAGGCGGTGCCGAAGTTGCCATGCGCCGTGAGCGCCTCCCAGTCGGAACGGAGGAACTCGGCTCGCTCCAATATTGTTTGGAATCCAAAGGCAGCGAGAGCCAGGCCCGCCAAGCCCAGTATCAACAACAGACGAAGGGCGTACTTGCCCTTGAGCTTCTGTCGATTAATCAGCAGGACGGCTATGCCTGCAATCAGCATCGCCAGCCAGATGATACGCGAACCGGAGTAGAGGATGGCAATTGTCCCGGCCAGCGCCGCACAGGCGAGAAGGCTCCTGGCTTTTTCGACGCCCGACAAAGCGCCAGCCATGCATACCAAAACACCAAGGCAGGCAACCGTCGCGAACACGATCGGATTTCCAGCACCACCTTCAACCCTCGGCATGCCGAGCCAATAGTACTGGATGGCCGTCAGCAGCAATGCGCCGAAGCAAGCGGCCGTGCTGCTCAGTATGATGACGCGGGCAAGGGTGATTTTGTGGGAAATGCTCCAGACCGAATATGAGAAGGGGAAAAACAGGAAGGTGATTAGCGGCACAAGATGCGTCGCATCCCTCGCAATCGAGTTGTTGACGATGGAAGCAAGGACAACGGCGCCGCAAAAGGCATAGATCGCGACGGTGAGGGTGGCCATGGGCCGATCGACATTGAAGCGCCGTCTCTTCAAGGCAACCAGCAAGCTCGACCACAGGCCGCCGCCATTGAATGCAAAGCTAACCACCGATCCCAAAACAGGGGGAAAAAAGAAGCAAAGAACGGAGAAATAGGTATTGACCCGCGAAGGTGTGAATTGTTGTCTTATCGATGAAATTCTGTCCAAAGGTATAATTCGCATTCTTCGGGATCTTTTGAGATGAGGATTTTAACTTGACCGTGGCTGGTGCAATGATCTTCAAGATTCATGCACATGCGCTACGCGGTGGCTCATTCAGGAGCCGGTATAGCGGCTGATCATGGTTTTCGATAGTACGCCAGGGTCGGGCTGCCATCAAAATCGACAGTGCGGCTCAATCCACCACTCGTGATCCACGAATATTTTTCTTGGGCAACTAGGTCCCTTGGCTCATTGAGCAGGAATTTCCGGGTTCTGGTCGCAACGTGGAAAATTCATTCCCGAACCACTCTAGGGCAGGCTTGTCTTGCATTGTTATAAACAATGGCGATCTGCTAGAACGCCTGCACGAAAAGACCACGAAAAGACATTGTCCAGAAGTGACGCTTGAACCGGGTGGCTGAAAATTGCGCCTGATGCATCGATGCAAGGTCTGGATGGCACGAGAGAACGCTCACAGTCCATGAACATCGCGCTTACGCACCTTCAGCGGCTCGAGGCTGAATCCATCCATATCTTTCGCGAGGTTGCGGCGGCGTTCGCCAAGCCGGTCATGCTCTATTCCGTCGGCAAGGATTCCTCCGTGCTGATGCACCTTGCCATGAAGGCGTTTTATCCCGCCAAACCGCCGTTTCCCTTTCTCCACGTCGACACGACCTGGAAATTCCGCGAGATGATCGCTTTTCGCGATCAGATGGCGCAGAAGCTCGGCTTCGATCTCCTGGTCCACGTCAACGAAGATGGTGTGCGCGACAACATCAATCCCTTCGACCATGGCTCGAACACCCACACCCATGTGATGAAAACCGTGGGGCTGCGGCAGGCGCTCGACAAGTACGGCTTCGATGCAGCCTTTGGCGGTGCCCGTCGCGACGAGGAGAAGTCGCGCGCCAAGGAGCGGATATTCTCTTTCCGCAACGCCCAGCACGTCTGGGATCCGAAGAACCAGCGGCCGGAGATGTGGAAGATATTCAACACCCGCATCGCGACCGGTGAATCGATCCGGGTCTTTCCGTTGTCGAACTGGACCGAACTCGATATCTGGCAGTACATTCTCCAGGAAGACATCCCGATCGTGCCGCTCTATTTCGCCAAAGAGCGGCCGGTCGTCGAACGTGACGGCATGCTCATTCTGAGGGATGACGACCGCATGGTATTGCGCCCCGGCGAGACAGTGGACAACCGGCTGGTGCGCTTCCGCACGCTTGGTTGCTATCCGCTGACCGGCGCGATCGAATCGGACGCCGATACGCTGGAGGCCATTGTCGGCGAAATGCTCACGGCGCGCACCTCCGAACGGCAGGGCCGCCTGATCGACCGGGATGAAGCGGGCTCGATGGAAAAGAAGAAGCGCGAGGGGTACTTCTGAGCATGCGCCACATCATGGCCAAAAGCCTCGCCTCCACCGACGGCATTCGTGACTATCTTGCGGTGCAGGAACGAAAGTCGCTGCTGCGCTTCCTGACCTGCGGTTCGGTGGACGACGGCAAGTCGACGCTGATCGGGCGCCTGCTTTCGGACACCAAGCAGATCTTCGAGGACCAGCTTGCCGCGCTTGAGCGGGATTCGCGCAAGCACGGGACGACGGGCGACGACGTCGATTTCGCGCTGCTGGTCGACGGCCTCGAGGCTGAGCGCGAGCAGGGCATCACCATCGATGTCGCCTATCGCTTCTTCGCCACGCCGAAACGCAAGTTCATCGTCGCCGACACGCCCGGCCACGAACAATACACGCGCAACATGGCGACAGGCGCGTCGACCGCCGATCTGGCCATCGTGCTGATCGACGCCCGCCAAGGCGTGCTGCGCCAGACGAGGCGCCACTCGATCATCGCCTCGCTGCTGGGCATTCGGCACATCGTGCTCGCCGTCAACAAGATCGATCTCGTCGGCTTCGACAAGGCCGTGTTCGAACGGATCATCGAGGATTTCAGGCAATTTTCGCACAAGCTCGGCTTCCAGACGATCGTGCCAATCCCGATGTCTGCCCGTTACGGCGACAACGTCACCGGCCGCTCGGACAAGACGAAGTGGTATTCCGGGCCGACGCTGATCGAACATCTGGAAACCGTGTCGGTCGATGAAGCCGTTGTCGAACTGCCGTTCCGTTTTCCGGTGCAGTATGTGAACCGCCCCAATCTCGATTTTCGCGGCTTTGCCGGCACGATTGCTTCTGGTTCCGTCTCAACAGGCGACGAGGTCGTTGTCGCCAAATCCGGCAAGTCCGCTCACGTCAGGCGCATCGTCTCGCATGGCGGCGACCTCAGCCAAGCGGTCGCCGGCCAGGCCATCACCCTTGTTCTCGACGACGAGGTCGAGGTCTCGCGCGGCAATATGCTGGTGTCGCCGACGGCGCGGCCTCAGGTCGCGGACCAGTTCGCCGCCAACATCGTCTGGTTCGACGAGCACGCGCTGTTGCCGGGCCGCTCCTACATCCTGCGCACCGAAACCGATCAGACCAGCGCCACCGTCACCGACCTGAAATACCGCGTCAACGTCAACGACTTTGCCCATGAAGCGGCCAAGTCGCTCGAAATGAACGAGGTCGGCATCTGCAATATCTCGACGCGGGCGCCAATCGCCTTCGACACTTTCGCCGAGAACCGCACGACCGGCGCCTTCATCCTGATCGACCGCATCACCAACGCCACGGTCGGCGCCGGCATGATCCTGCATTCGCTGCGCCGCGCCGAAAACATTCACTGGCAATCGCTCGATGTCGGCAAGCACGGTCGCGCCGATCTGAAGAACCAGCGGCCTGCCGTATTCTGGTTCACCGGGCTCTCGGGTTCAGGCAAGTCGACCATCGCCAACCTCTTCGAGAAGAAGCTGTTCGCCACCGGCCGCCACACCTACATCCTGGATGGCGATAATGTCCGCCACGGCCTCAATCGCGATCTTGGCTTCACCGACGCCGACCGCGTCGAAAACATTCGCCGCGTTGCGGAAGTGGCGCGCTTGATGGCCGATGCCGGGCTGATCGTCATTGTTTCCTTCATTTCGCCCTTCAGCGCCGAACGGCGCATGGCCAGGGAATTGATGGCCAACGGTGAATTCGTCGAGGTGTTTGTCGATACGCCCTTTGAGGAATGCGCCAGACGCGATCCGAAGGGTCTCTATGCGCGGGCGTTGAATGGCGAAATCAAGAATTTCACCGGCGTCGATTCCCCGTATGAAGCCCCGGAAAACCCCGAAATCCATCTCAAGACACTCGGCAAGTCTGCCGAGGAGATGGTAGAGGCCCTGGAACTCTGGCTGAACGAGCGCGACATTGCCGAAAACCAATACGACAGCGGCGGCGGCATCTGACGACGAAGCGATGCTCGGCGTGTTCGAGCGCCTTGCCTTGGCCGCGGGGCGAGCGGTGATGCGCGTATTCGATGCTGGTTGCGCGGTTGACCAGAAATCAGACAGCTCGCCTGTGACCGAGGCCGATCGCGAGAGCGAAAAGATCATTCTCGCTGGGCTGCGCGCCGCCTTCCCCGACATCCCTTGCGTGGCCGAGGAAGAGGCATCGAGCGGCGTCGTGCCGCCCGACCTCGACGACGCCTTCTTTCTAGTGGATCCGCTCGACGGCACCAAAGAATTCGTCAACCGCAGGACCGATTTCACCGTCAACATTGCGCTCATACGTCACGGCGTGCCGGAGATCGGTGTGGTCTTTGCGCCATGCACCGGACGCTTTTTTTCCGGCCGGCCTGGCAGGGCGGAAGCAATCGAAATCGATGGCGACTACCAGATCGTCGGCCGTCGGCCGATTTCG
>NZ_SUEO01000017.1:13662-33587 GCF_004962925.1 Mesorhizobium sp.
GTGTCGCGCCACTGACCATCGTCGCCAGCCGGTCCCACAATACGCCGGAGACCGAAGCCTATATCCGCACGATGGGGGCTGCCGAGATCGTCTCGGTCGGCTCGTCGCTGAAATTCTGTCTTGTCGCCGGCGCCGAGGCCGATGTCTATCCGCGCTTCGGCCGCACCATGGAATGGGACACCGCGGCCGGCGACGCGGTGCTGCGCGCCGCCGGCGGCATGACGCGCGCCCTTGACGGCAAACCGCTGGCCTACGGTAAGCGCAACCAGAGTGATGACGAGGACTTCGCCAATCCGCATTTCATCGCCAGTGGCAAGGCAGTCGGGCTAATCTGACGATTGTAGCGTCGCTGGCCCTGCAATGGGCAGGCCGCTTCCTCAAAAGCTTCGGCAGCAGGATCTATTCGGAGCCGAAGGTCTGCTGGTAGATCGCCTCGATCCGTTCTGCTTCGCCATCCGTCAGCGCGGCGAATTCCTTTTCGCGGGCGCGGTTCGAAAAGCGGCCGCCGTTCTGGTGAAGGAAGCGGAAGAGCAGATCGGTCAGGAGTTCAGGCATGTCGATGAAAGTGTCGACCTGCCGGCGGAACTGATCGTAGCGACGCAGGAAAGCGGTTTCATCAGGAAGATCCTGCTCGATCGTTCTCCGAACGCAGGCGTAGAGGAATTCGGCGTGGGGCGTTGCGTCGAAGAAGCGATAGAAATCTCCGGTGTCGTTCAGAACGCGGACATTGAATTGGGGCGTGGGTTCCCACTCGATCAGCGGTAGCAGGCGCTGCGAATAACTCTCAAGCACCCGCCGGTACTGGTTGATCTGCTCCAGAATCGCAGCCGAAACGGGGAACACGACCCCGGGCGGATTGAAGCCGCGCGCTGCAAGCACGTGATGGATCAGGTAGCGGTGAATGCGGCCGTTTCCATCTTCGAACGGGTGGATATAGACAAAGCCGAAGGCGAGGATCGCTGCAGCGATCACCGCATCGAGTCCCTGCGCGCGGTTGCGGTCGAAAGCAACCATTCCATCGATCAGCGACGCCAAGTCCTCGGGCCGGGCGCTGATATGATCAGGTAGCGGCATGCGGTTGTCACGGTCATGCTCGCCGACGAAGCCGCCCTCTTGCCGGAAGCCAAGCTTCACAAATCGGGCATCTGCCAGAACAATTCTCTGCAGGCGCAACAACTCATCGCGATCGATCGGCTGACGGCCGGCCTCACCGATGGCGCGGCCCCAGCGCTGGATGCGGTCCTGCGGCGGCCGCACACCCTCGATTGCGTAGCTCGATCGCGAATCTTTGAGCAAAAGAAAGGCGGCTGTCCGCGCAAGGAGGTCGCGCGGCACGTCCGCGATGATCGCCCGCGCGCGCTGCGGAAGGCTGAGAACGACGAATTCCTCGAGGATCTTGGTACGGAACACCAGCGGACAGAAATCCGCCGTGCCGGGCAGGTTGTCCTTCACGCGGTAGCGCGGAGCAGTTTGCTCCTGTGCTGCCCATTGCAGGTCTGGGTCGACAACCGGAGCGTAGCGTCCAGCGTTCGCGTCAGGCAAATCAAGTCGCGACTTAGTCAGCCATTCATACAGAAACCAGATGCGGCGGGCGTAGCTGCCGGTCGGGCTTTCACGGACGAGCGCTTCGATCGGTGCCGGGCCAGTCGCTTGGAACAGCCGCTTCAAGACCGCAAGATCGAGACCTTCGTACTTGAGCGCGAAGGTCAGGTGCCCTTCAAGCGTCGGATGCGGCGCGTGCCGGGGCGTCATGATGCGCCAGCCGTCCCGCTCAATGAGGCGGTGATGTTCGCCGGTGGCAGATAGCGTACGGGGCAACGGCACGGGGAGCTTGTACGCATCGATCAAGGCACTGTAGCCGGCCGGTGTCGCCTTCTCAGGAAGGCGGGTTTCCCGAAAAACGGTAACAGCGTATGAGAATTGATGCTGATCCGGGATGTTCATGAATTTTGTATTTGACCAGAGCGCACGCCTTCTGAAAAACGATGCAATCACATGAAAAATGATTCTGCAAGATAAATTGGATGAAAAAGTGATCTCGAAGGCGCCATGCGGTCAGCAGGCCGTTTTGGATTTTCTTGTGCGTCGGTAGCGATGAGCGTCCTACCGACCGTATAGTTTAGGTGGCGATCTACAGACTACGCCGCGGCGGTATGCGCCGAATTCGAACCGATATAGTTGCGGATCGTCTCGATGATCCGGTTCTGATCGGCCTCGCTCAGATAGGGGTGCATTGGCAGGCAGAGAATCCGCTTTGGCAGGTCCTCCGAGATGGCCAGGCCGGTCGGTGAGCGCGGATAGTCGCGATAAGCGACCTGGGCATGCAGCGGCTTCACGTAATAGATAACCGAGGGGATGCCCTTTTCGCCGAGATGCGCCTTGAGCCCGTCGCGCTTCGGCGTCTCGATGGCATACTGCGCCCAGGCCGAACGACCGCCGTCCAGGTTGCGCGCCGCCTTGACGATATCGCCGAGGCCTTCGGCATAACGATTTGCAACCGCTTGCCGGGCCACCATCTCGTCTTCGAGAATGGCCAGCTTCTCGATTAGGATCGCCGCCTGCAATGTGTCGAGCCGCGAATTGATGCCGACGCGGACGTTGTCATATTGGGTTTCGCCCTTGCCGTGGAAGGCGAATGAGCGGAGCTGTTCGGCCAGCGCATCGTCATTGGTGAACATCGCGCCGCCGTCGCCATAGCAGCCGAGCGGCTTTGCCGGGTAGAAGCTGGTCGAGCCGACCGCGCCGAACGAACCGCACATCTTACCGTCGATCGAGCCGCCCATCGACTGGGCAGCATCCTCGATAACCATCAGCCCTTCGCGGTTGGCGATCGCCATGATCGCCTCGTAGTCGGCGGCAAGCCCGAACAGGTCGACAGGGATGATCGCCCTTGGCTTCAGCCGGCCTTCCTCCTTGATCATGGCGATGGCAGCCTCGAGGCTGGCGATGTCGATGTTGTAGGTATTGGGATCGACGTCGACGAAAACCGGCTCGGCCTTGGCCAGCGCCACCACTTCCGCCGTGGCGGCGAAGGTGAAGCTCGGCACGAACACCGCATCGCCGGGGCCGATGCTGGCCGCAAAAAGCGGCAACAGCAGCGCGTCGGTGCCGTTGGCGCAGGCGACGACATGCTTGGTGCCGATATAGGCGGCGAGCTTATTTTCGAATTCGGTGACCTCAGGTCCCAGAATATAGCGTCCCTCATCGACGACGCGGTCGATTGCTACTTTCAGCCTGTCGCGGATTCGTTCGCGCTGTGCGCCAAGATCGATGAATTGCATGTCGGCCTCAAAACGGTACTAGCCAGATAACCGGCCGCTGGTATCAGAGTTGCGCCAGCCGAGAAAGCTACACGAACCAAACCGCGAATTGCTCAAGTGTCGCAGCCTGTTACATCTGATTTCCGAGGTGCCCTTTGAAGATGCCGGAAATCCGGGCTTCATCAGGCATCAGTTGGTCTTCATATCGCGTCGCGTCCGGCCGGCGAAACATAAAGTGATCGCCAAACCGGGTGCATCGCCGTCCAATCAGGTGATTTCGTGCCGCCATGGCGGATTGGCGCCAGCTCGCGACACGGTTACCGCCGCAGCCTTGGCGCCGAGCGTCAGCGCCTTGTGGATGGCGTCTTGCGGCAGATTGGCAATCGCCTCCTTCGAGAGCAGGCCTTGCTCGTGCAAGGAGGCCAGGATGCCGGCGTTGAACGTGTCGCCGGCGCCGACCGTATCGACCACCTCGACCTTGTCCGGCACGACCGTGACCTTGTGATCCCTGGTGTAGCCGGCAGCGCCTTCGCTGCCATGGGTGACGACGATCAGTGTTGGGCCACGATCCAGCCAGTTGCGGACGACGTCTTCGTGCGAGCCGGCTTCGCCGAACCAGTTGAGGTCCTCATCCGACAGTTTCACGATGTCGGCCATCGCCATCATCGAGCGGATGCGCCGGAGATGCTTGGCCTTGTCAGGGATGAAATTGGGCCGAATGTTGGGATCGAGCATCATGACGCGGCGCTTATGCTCTCTCCGCATGAATTCCTCGTAGGCCGATCCGGCCGGCTCCGAGATCAGGCTGATAGCGCCGAACAGCATGGCTTCGATCTCGCTGCCGAGTTTCGGCAGATCGTCGACGGTCAGCATGCGTCCAGCTGTGTTTTCATCATAGAACGTGTAGGTCGCCTGGCCGTTGTCCAGCCGCACGAAGGCAAGCGTGGTCGGCCGGGGAGATGTGTGCGCATAGGTGGAACTGACTTTGCTCTCTCCCAGTGCGTCCCTGAACTGGCCGCCGAACAGATCCGACGACAGGCCGGAAAAGAAACCGGCGGGTGCTCCCAGCCGGCCGAGCGCAATAGCGGTGTTGAACACCGCGCCGCCGACATAGGGGGCAAAGGCCGGCTCGCCCTCCGTCGTGGTACGCGGCAGCATGTCGATCAGGGCTTCGCCGCAACAGAGGATCATGATTTGCTGTTCTCCGGCGGATAGCTCACACCCTTGCGGATGATAATGTTGGCGTAGAGCCGCGGCTCGTTTGTCGCGACGATCGCATGCGCGGACCTGACCCGTAGATAGAAGTCGGCGCCGGCAAGCGCAACCACCTTGCAACCATTCCGATCAGCAAACTCAGGCACTCCTGGAAATCGTCGTCGAGCCGATAAGGAAGCGCTCGGAAAGCGGCAGGCTGGCGCCGCCCAGCGCACGTGCATGAATACCAACAGTTCCCTCGCGAACGGTTGGGAGCTTCAGGCCTTCGCCGTCGATGTTGCCGATGGCTTCGACAACGGCATCGACGAGCCGGCGCCGCACGGCCTTCGGCATCCATCCGTCGATCACCGCTGCCTCGAAATCGATAACCGAGGACGCCGCCACAATGGCATAGGCGAGCGCTTGCGAGGAGCAAGCGATCCAGTCGTCGAGCTCGACGCCGATCTCGCCCCAATCCTCCGGTGACGTCCATAGATGCGAGGCCTCGACACCTCGCGCGTTGAGCGCCTTTTCCAGCATGGCGATCGACGCCACGCCGATCAATTGGGTCGGCTTGCCGTCCGGTCCGGGCACCGGCATCGAACCCAGCGCGCCGGCATTGCCGGTCGGCCCACCAAAAAGGTGACCGTTCAGCACGATGCCGCCACCGGCAAAGGCACCGATATAGAAATAGACGAAGTCGCGCGCCGCACCCGCCTTGCCGAACACCAGTTCGGCGCCGCAAGCCGAGGTGGCATCATTTTGCAGATAGACCGGGAATTCGCACTGCGCCTGGATGTCGGCGCGGATGTCGCGGTGGCGCCATTCGTCCATGACGTCGTGCGGGGCGCCCGCCGTATCGGCCCAGTTCCACAGTTCGAACGGCATGGCGATGCCGAGCCCGGCAATGCGCTTGTCCTGCGCCGGGGTGAGCTCACCGCGCATCGTCTTCATCCCGGAGGTGACAAATTCGACCGTCTCGCGCGGTGCCGGATAGCGGTAGGAATGCTGCAGCATCGCACGCACATTGCCGAGAAAGTCGATCAGCACGAGTTCGGCGCTGCGACGGCCGATCTTCAAGCCGATGAAATAGGTGCCATCGGGATTGAGCGCCATCGGAATGGAGGGTTGCCCGATCTTGCCGCGCAACGGCGCCTGGCGGACAAGGAGCTTGTCCACCTCGAGCTCACGCATGATGACCGAAACCGTCTGGGCCGAAAGTCCGGTCATGCGCGCAATGTCGGACTTGGCCAGGCTGCCGTGCTGACGCACCAGCGACAGCACCAGCCGCTCATTGTGGTCTCGCATGCCACTCTGGTTGGTGCCGCGATGAATGCGGCTTTCGGCTGCCTCGGGCGAACCGTGCCTGGTAATGCCGGTCTCCACCCCTGTTCCTCCCGTCGTTTCCCCGCAACGCTTTTGGGCCAGAATGGGTGAACGATGCACTGCTGTCAATAATAAATAAGAGTGATTTAATTATTGACAGAAACCTCGGCCTGGTGTTCTGTTGGGCCAGGCGTCCACGCCGGGAGAAGTCGTCTGGATGCTTGTGCAGATGCCGGTTGGCCGGCATCCGAAATGGTTCCACTGGGAGGAAAATCGTGACCAAGACAGCACTATTGAAGTCCACCGTTTTTGCCGCGGCCGGACTGGGTCTGATGGCGTTCACCTCGGCGGCGTCCGCTGCCGATGTCAGCGCCTGCCTGATCACCAAGACCGACACCAACCCGTTCTTCGTCAAGATGAAGGAAGGCGCGGCCGCCAAGGCCAAGGAACTCGGCGTCGAGCTTAAAGCCTACGCCGGCAAGATCGACGGCGATAGCGAGAGCCAGGTGGCGGCGATCGAAAGCTGCATCGCTGACGGCGCCAAGGGCATCCTGATCACCGCATCCGACACCAAGGGCATCGTCCCGGCGGTGAAGAAGGCACGTGACGCCGGTCTGCTGGTGATCGCGCTGGACACGCCGCTTGATCCGCTCGACGCCGCCGACGCGACCTTCGCGACCGACAATCTGGAGGCCGGCAAGCTGATCGGCGCATGGGCCGCCGCGACGCTCGGCGACAAGGCCAAGGACGCCAAGATCGGCTTTCTCGACCTGACCCCCTCGCAGCCGACGGTCGACGTGTTGCGCGATCAAGGCTTCATGATGGGCTACGGCATCGACGTAAAGGATCCCAACAAGATCGGCGATGAGGACGATGCACGCATCGTCGGCCACGATGTCACGAATGGCAACGAGGAAGGCGGCCGCAAGGCGATGGAGAACCTTCTCCAGAAGGATCCTGGCATCAATGTCATCCATACCATCAATGAGCCGGCAGCCGTCGGCGCCTACCAGGCGCTTAAGGCCGTGGGCCTTGAAGGCAATGTGCTGATCGTCTCGGTTGACGGCGGCTGCCCCGGCGTGAAGTCGGTCGCCGAGGGCGTGATCGGGGCGACCTCGCAGCAATATCCGCTCCAGATGGCGGCACTCGGCATCGAAGCGATCGCGGCTTTCGCCAAGGATGGGACGAAGCCCAAGCCGACCGAAGGAAAGGATTTCTTCGATACGGGCGTCAACCTCGTGACCGACAAGCCCGCGGACGGCGTGAAGTCCATCGACACCAAGGAAGGCCTCGCCAAGTGCTGGGGCTGATGCCGGTCTGACAGGCTAAAGAACCGATCGGCCGGGGGGCTTGATCCCCGGCCGCTCCGGGCGGACGATGCGCTATCGCAAGCGCGAATAAATCCGGCGGCAGATCGGGAATGGTGGACGGGCGTCGGCGTGGCTGAAGCCCCATGGGAGGAAACATGGCTCAGGTTCAGGAATACGAGAAGGCTCTCTCGAACAGCGAGACAAGCGTTGCTGCTTTTGACGAGCACGGCACGTCGGTCGTCAAGCGCATCCAGCATTTCCTGCATTCCACTCCGGCTGCGGTGCCGCTGATTGTGCTGGTTCTGGCGATCGCTGTTTTCGGCGTCACCATCGGAGGGCGGTTCTTTTCGTCCTACACGCTGACGCTGATCCTGCAGCAGATCGCCATCGTCGGTATTCTCGGGGCCGCGCAGACGCTGGTCATCCTTACAGCCGGCATCGACCTGTCAATCGGCGTGATCATGGTGATCTCGGCCGTGATCATGGGCAATTGCGCGGTCACCTATGGCTTGCCGACCTTGCTTGCGGTGGTGATCGGGCTTGCCGCCGGCGGGGCCTGCGGGCTGCTCAATGGGCTGCTGGTCGCCTACATGAAGCTGCCGCCCTTCATCGTCACGCTCGGCACCTGGAACATCGTCATGGCCACGAACTTCATCTATTCGGCCAATGAGACGATCCGCGACGCCGACGTCGACGTCCAGGCGCCGCTGCTCCATCTGTTTGGCCTGAACTTCAAGATCGGCACAGCGGTGCTGACAATCGGCGTCATTGCCATGGTCGTGCTGGTGCTGATCCTGTGGTACGTGCTCAATCACACGGCATGGGGCCGTCATGTCTACGCCGTCGGCGACGATCCTGAGGCGGCCAAGCTGTCGGGTATCCAGACCAAGAAGGTGCTGATCTCGGTCTACACCCTTGCCGGGCTGATCGCAGCTTTCGCTGCCTGGGTCTCCATCGGCCGCAACGGCTCGATCTCGCCGTCCGCCGCCGTCACCGACTACAATTTGCAGGCGATAACCGCGACGGTGATCGGCGGCATTTCCCTCTTCGGCGGACGCGGCTCGATTCTGGGCACGCTGTTCGGCGCGATGATCGTCGGCGTCGTTTCGATGGGCCTCAACATGCTGGGCGCCGATCCGCAATGGAAAGTGCTGCTCACCGGTGTGCTGATCATCGGCGCCGTGGCGATCGACCAGTGGATCAGAAAGGTTTCGGTGTAACCATGACCCAGGAGCCCATCCTCACCGCGCGCGGCCTCGTCAAGCGCTATGGCCGCGTCACCGCGCTGAACAACTGCGACTTCGATCTCTATCCGGGAGAAATCCTGGCCGTGATCGGCGACAACGGCGCAGGCAAATCGACGCTCATCAAGGCGATCTCTGGCGCCGTGATTCCGGACGAGGGGATCATCGAGTTGGACCGCAAGCAGGTGCTCTTCAAGTCGCCTATCGAAGCCCGTGAAGCCGGTATCGAAACCGTCTACCAGAACCTGGCGCTGTCGCCGGCGCTGTCGATCGCCGACAACATGTTCCTCGGGCGCGAGATCCGCAAACAGGGTTTTCTGGGCGATTGGCTGCGCATGCTCGACCGGCCGGCAATGGAAAAGCGCGCCCGCGACAAGCTCACCGAACTTGGCCTGATGACCATCCAGAACATCAGCCAGGCCGTGGAAACGCTCTCGGGCGGCCAACGCCAGGGCGTGGCGGTGGCGCGCGCCGCCGCCTTCGGCTCGAAGATGGTCATCATGGATGAGCCGACAGCGGCGTTAGGCGTCAAGGAGAGCCGCCGCGTGCTCGAACTGATCCTCGACGTGAAGAAGCGCGGCCTGCCGATCGTGCTGATCTCGCACAACATGCCGCATGTCTTTGAGGTGGCCGACCGCATTCACATCCATCGGCTGGGCCGTCGCCTCTGTGTCATCGATCCCAAGCAATATACGATGTCCGACGCCGTCGCCTTCATGACCGGAGCGAAGCTTCCACCGGAGGCGGCGCTGGCGGCCTGATGCATGTCGCCCGAAAGTGCGCAGCGGTTTTGGGATAACGACATGCACGCATCGCTGAAGCCGCCCATACGCGACGCGCTCCAAGTTGCTAAAACTGCCGCAGGGTAAGCTGCCCCGCGGCAATCTAACTCGATTGAACGTACAACAAAATATGCGCTAGCATGGGCTGGGAGGAATGGTGAAAGCCAGTATGATCATGGCAACCGCACGAGAGGCGACATGACGCACGCGATGGCATCCAAAGCTCCCATTCTTGAAACCCCAGATCCCAAGACGCTCGCTGACGAAGTCCTCAAGGCCCTCAAATACAGGGTCGGCAAGGGCACCGCAGTCGCCACGCAATACGACTGGCTCACCGCTTCGATCAAAGTCGTGCGCGATCGCATCGTCGATCACTGGATGCAGGCGACGCAAGAGGCCTATGCCCAGCAGGAAAAGCGCGTCTACTATTTGTCGCTGGAATTTCTCATTGGCCGCCTGATGCGCGATGCCTTCTCCAATCTCGGCCTGATGGACAATATGCGCGAGGCGCTACGGTCTCTCGGCGTCGACCTCGACCTCATCGCGGCCCTCGAGCCGGACGCAGCGCTTGGCAATGGCGGTCTCGGTCGGCTCGCCGCCTGCTTCATGGAAAGCATGGCAACCGTCGACATCCCCGCGCATGGCTATGGCATTCGCTACGCCAACGGCATGTTTCGTCAGGAAATCCATGACGGCTGGCAGGTCGAGCTGCCCGAGACCTGGCTCGATCACGGCAACCCCTGGGAGTTCGAACGGCGCGAACGCTCCTTCGAGGTCGGTTTCGGCGGCGCGGTTGAATCGATCACCTCGAAGGACGGCAGGCTTGAGCGCCATGTCTGGAAGCCGATCGAACATGTTCTGGCGGTTGCCTACGATACGCCGGTGGTCGGTTGGCGGGCCAACCGCGTCAACACGCTGCGGCTCTGGTCCGGCATGCCGATCGATCCGATCCTGCTTGATAAATTCAACGCCGGCGACCACATCGGTGCGCTCGCCGAAAGCAACAAGGCCGATGCCTTGTCGCGCGTTCTTTACCCCGCCGATTCCCACAAGGCCGGTCAGGAGCTGCGGCTAAGACAGGAGTATTTCTTCTCGACCGCCTCGCTGCAGGACATCATCCAGCGTCATCTCAGCCAGTATGGCGACCTGCAGTCGCTGCCCGACAAGGCGGCGATCCATCTGAACGACACTCATCCGGCCATCGCGGTGCCCGAGTTGATGCGCCTGCTGATGGACGTCCATGGCATGGACTTCGACCAGGCCTGGAGCATCACCAAGCGCACTTTCGGCTATACCAACCACACGCTGCTTCCCGAGGCGCTCGAAAGCTGGCCGGTGCCGCTGTTCGAGCGGCTTTTGCCGCGCCATATGCAAATCGTCTACGCCATCAACGCTGAAGTGCTGTTGGAGGCGCGCGCCTCCGACCAGTTCTCGGATGAGCAGATCGGTCGCATCTCGCTGATCCAGGAAAACGGCGACCGCCGGGTGCGCATGGGCAATCTGGCCTTTGTCGGCTCGCACTCGATCAACGGCGTCTCTGCCCTTCACACCGAGCTGATGAAGGAAACGGTGTTTGCCGACCTTCACAAGCTTTACCCAGACCGCATCAACAACAAGACCAACGGCATCACGCCGCGGCGCTGGCTGATCCAGTGCAATCCCGGTCTTACCGCGCTCACCCGCGAGGCGATCGGCGATCGCTTCCTCGACGACATCGACGCGATCAAGGAGCTCGATGCCTTTGCCGACGACGCCGCCTTCCGCGACAAGTTCGCGGCCGTCAAGCGGGCGAACAAGGTCAGGCTGGCCAATCTCGTCGCCGACCGCCTCGGCATCAAGGTCGATCCCTCGGCGCTGTTCGACATCCAGATCAAGCGCATCCACGAATACAAGCGCCAGCTCCTGAACATCCTCGAAGCGATTGCGCTCTACGACCAGATCCGCTCCCATCCGGAGCGCGACTGGATGCCCCGCGTCAAGTTCTTCGGCGGCAAGGCGGCGCCCAGCTATCACAACGCCAAGCTGATCATCAAACTCGCCAACGACGTCGCCAAGGTCATCAATCGCGACCCGGCCGTTCGCGGCTTGCTGAAAGTGGTGTTCGTGCCGAACTACAATGTCAGCCTGGCCGAGATCATGATGCCGGCCGCCGACCTTTCGGAGCAGATCTCGACCGCCGGCATGGAAGCCTCCGGCACCGGCAATATGAAATTCGCGCTGAACGGTGCGCTGACCATCGGCACGCTGGACGGCGCCAATGTCGAGATCAAGGAGTGCGTCGGCGACGACAACATCTTCATCTTCGGCCTGACCACCGCTGAGGTCGCCGAGCGGCGCAGCAACGGCTACGATCCGCGATCGGTAATCGAAGCCTCTTCCGAACTGGCGCAGGCGGTGGCTGCCGTTTCGTCGGGCGTCTTTTCGCCTGACGATCCGGAACGCTATCGCGACCTGATGAACGGCCTCTATCAGAGCGACTGGTTCATGGTCGCGGCGGATTTCGATGCCTACGCCGCCACCCAGCGCGACGTCGACGCCGTCTGGCGCAACAGCCCGGATTGGTACGCCAAGGCAATCCGCAATGTCGCCCGCGTCGGCTGGTTCTCGTCCGACCGCACGATCCGCCAATATGCGAAAGAAATCTGGAACGTGCCCGTCTGATATGATTGCATGAGGCCACGAACAACGTGGTCCCCGGGGAGGGTCACTGCCTGATGAGGAAGCCGCGCGCGACCGCTGCGACAAGCGGGCCGGATGGACTGGCGTCAGCTGGTGATGTCGCGGCGATTGTCGCCGGCACGCATGGTGACCCTTTCGGTGTCCTCGGTGTGCACGAGGTTGACAAGGGCTTCGTCGCCCGCTGCTTCGTCCCTCATGCCGAGTTCGTCACTGCCTATACGCTGACCGGCAAGAAAGCGGGCGACCTCTCCAGGCGGGACGAAGGCGGCTTCTTCGAAGGCAGGCTGTCGCTCAAAAAGCGCCAGCCTCTGCGCTACCATGCGCGCAATGCCGGCGGCGACTGGTGGCTGACCGATCCCTATTCGTTCGGTCCGGTGCTCGGTCCGCTGGACGACTATTACATCGCCGAGGGTTCGCATCTGAGGCTGTTCGACAAGCTCGGTGCGCATCTCATCGACCACGAGGGTGCGTCCGGCGTGCATTTCGCCGTCTGGGCGCCCAACGCAAGGCGCGTTTCGGTGGTCGGCGACTTCAACGAATGGGACGGCCGCAGGCATACGATGCGCGTCCGCCGCGACACCGGCATCTGGGAGTTGTTCATTCCCGACATCGGCGCCGGCCGGCCCTACAAATACGAGATCATCGGGCCCGATGGCGTGAGGCTGCCGCTGAAGGCTGACCCGTTTGCCTTCAGATCCGAACTGCGCCCGGCCACCGCTTCGGTGACGGCGCTTCCGCCGGCGCATCAATGGGGTGACGAGGCGCACCGCAATTTCTGGCGCAACACCGACCCCAGGCGCGAGGCGGTGTCGATCTATGAGGTCCATGCCGGCTCTTGGCAGCTTCACGACGACGGCAGCTTCCTGTCGTGGGACGAACTCGCCGATAGGCTGATCCCCTACGTCGTCGACACGGGTTTCACCCATATCGAATTCATGCCGATCTCCGAACATCCCTATGACCCGTCCTGGGGCTACCAGACGACAGGCCTCTACGCTCCGTCGGCCCGTTTCGGAGATCCGGACGGCTTTGCCCGTTTCGTCGACGGTGCCCACCGCGCCGGCATCGGCGTCATCCTCGACTGGGTGCCGGCACATTTCCCGGTGGACGCGCATGGCCTGGCCAATTTCGACGGCACCGCGCTCTATGAGCATGCCGACCCGCGCAAGGGCTTCCATCCAGACTGGAACACCGCGATCTACAATTTCGGCCGGCGCGAGGTGGTCTCGTTCCTTGTCAACAATGCGCTGTTTTGGGCCGAGAAATACCACGTCGACGGTTTGCGCGTCGATGCCGTCGCCTCGATGCTCTACCTCGATTATTCACGCAAGGCCGGCGAATGGATTCCCAACGAAAAGGGCGGGCGCGAGAACCTCGAGGCGGTCAGCTTCCTCCAGAGGATGAACAAGGAGGTCTATGGCCATCATCCGGGAGTGATGACGATTGCCGAGGAATCGACCTCATGGCCGAAGGTTTCGCAGCCGGTGCATGAGGGCGGACTGGGTTTCGGCTTCAAGTGGAACATGGGCTTCATGCACGACACGCTGGAGTATTTTTCCAAGGAGCCGATTTTTCGCAAGCATCACCACAACGATATCACCTTCGGCTTGGTCTACGCCTTCTCCGAGAATTTCGTGCTGCCGCTCTCCCATGACGAGGTCGTGCACGGCAAGGGTACGCTGCTCGGCAAGATGGCCGGCGACGACTGGCAGAAATTCGCGACGCTGCGCGCCTACTACGCCTTCATGTGGGGCTACCCCGGCAAGAAGCTGTTGTTCATGGGACAGGAATTCGCCCAGCGCCGCGAATGGAGCGAGGCGCGCGCGCTCGACTGGAACCTGCTCGATTTCCGGCTTCACCGTGGCGTCCGGCAAACGGTGCGCGATCTCAACTACCTTTACCGTTCGCGCCCGGCGCTGCATGCACGCGACTGCGAGCCGGAGGGCTTTTCCTGGCTGATCGTCGACGACAGCGCGAACTCCGTCTTTGCCTGGCTGCGCAGTGCGCCGGGCGGAAATCCGGTCGCCGTCATCTCCAATTTCACGCCCGTGCCGCGCGACAATTATCGCGTGCCGTTGCCGACTGCGGGAAAATGGCGCGAGATCATCAACACGGACGCCTCCGACTATGGCGGCTCCGGCAAGGGCAACGGCGGCGCCGTCGAGGCTCGGGCGGAAGGAGGAAGCATCTCGGCGACGATGCTGTTACCGCCGCTGTCGACGATCATGCTCGAATTTGCTTCGGAATGAGCGATGTCTCGCGCGAGTAACTTGGGAGGATAAAATGGCAGAGATAAAACGAACCCAGCCGCTGGCGCGCGATGCCATGGCCTATGTGCTGGCCGGCGGCCGCGGCAGCCGCCTCAGGGAGTTGACCGACCGGCGTGCCAAGCCGGCGGTCTATTTCGGCGGCAAGACGCGCATCATCGATTTCGCGCTCTCCAATGCGCTCAATTCCGGCATCCGCCGTCTCGGCGTCGCCACGCAATACAAGGCGCATTCGCTGATCCGCCACCTGCAGCGCGGCTGGAACTTCCTGCGGCCCGAGCGCAACGAGAGCTTCGACATCCTGCCGGCCAGCCAACGCGTGTCGGAAACGCAATGGTATGAGGGCACGGCCGATGCCGTGTACCAGAACATCGACATCATCGAGGCCTACGGGCCCGAATACATGGTCATCCTGGCCGGCGATCACATCTACAAGATGGACTATGAGCTGATGCTTCGCCAGCACGTCGATGCCGGTGCAGATGTCACCGTCGGCTGCCTCGAAGTGCCGCGCATGGAGGCGACCGGCTTCGGTGTCATGCATGTCGATGCCAAGGACACCATCATCTCCTTCATCGAGAAGCCCGCCGATCCGCCCGGCATTCCCGACAAGCCGGACTTCGCCCTGGCCTCGATGGGCATCTACGTGTTCAAGACCAAGTTCCTGATGGAGCAATTGCGCCGCGACGCGGCCGAACCGGGCTCAAGCCGCGACTTCGGCAAGGACATCATCCCCTATGTCGTCGAGCATGGGAAGGCGATCGCCCATCGCTTCGCCAAATCCTGCGTGCGCTCGACCGCCGAGAACGAGGCCTACTGGCGCGATGTCGGGACGGTCGACGCCTATTGGGAAGCCAATATCGACCTCACCGACATCACGCCGGAGCTCGACCTCTACGACCGCGACTGGCCGATCTGGACCTATGCCGAGCTGAAGCCGCCGGCAAAGTTCGTGCATGACGAGGATGGCCGCCGCGGCTCGGCCGTGTCGTCGCTCGTCTCGGGCGATTGCATCGTCTCGGGTGCGTCGCTGAAGCGAAGCCTGATCTTCACCGGCGCGCGCATCAATTCCTATTCGACGCTCGAGGAAGTCGTCATGCTGCCCGACTGCCATGTCGGCCGGAACGCAAGGTTGAAGCGCGTGGTCATCGATCACGGTGTAAGGATACCCGAGGGGCTCGTGGTCGGCGAGAATCCGGTTCTCGACGCCAAGCGCTTCCGCGTTTCCGAAAAGGGCATCTGCCTCGTCACGCAGGCCATGATCGACAAACTGGGGTTGTAGTGGATGCAGGTTCTGTCGGTCACGCCCGAAATATTCCCTCTGATCAAGACTGGCGGGCTTGCCGACGTGACCGGCGCGTTGCCCATCGCGCTCGCCGGCAATGGCGTGACGATGCGCACGCTCGTTCCCGGCTATCCCCAGATCATGGATGCCTTCAAGAAGAAAAAGGCCGTTCACCAATACTCGCAGCTGCAGGGCGGCAAAGCGTCGGTCCATGCCGTGCAGATTTCCGGGCTCGACCTTTTCGTGCTCGACGCGCCGCATCTATTCGATCGTCCCGGCGGTCCCTATGGCAATGCCACCGGCGCCGACTGGCCGGACAATTGGCGACGTTTCGCGGCCCTGAGCCAGGTCGGCGGCGACATCGCCGGCGGCGCCATCTCGGGGTACCAGCCGGACATCGTCCACGCCCATGACTGGCAATCGGCGATGACGCTGGCCTATATGCGCTACGGCAAGGCGGTCGGCACGCCGTCGATGATCACCGTCCACAACCTCGCTTTCCAGGGCCGGTTCGGCGCCGGCATCTTTGGCGAGCTTGGCTTGCCGGCGTCGGCCATGGCGCTCGACGGCGTCGAATATTACGGCGGCGTCGGCTTCCTCAAGGCCGGCCTGCAGGCCGCCTGGGCCATCACCACGGTCAGCCCGACATATGCCCAGGAAATCCGCTCGCCGGAATTCGGCATGGGCCTTGATGGCCTCGTCAACATGCGGTCTGTCGATCTCTATGGCATCGTCAACGGCATCGATACCGAGATATGGGACCCGGCCACCGACAAGCATCTGGTCTCCAATTACACTGCCAAGACTTTGAAGGCGCGGCACCCCAACCGGACCGCCGTCGAGGATCGTTTCGACCTCGATCGCGACGATAGTCCGATCGTGTGCGTCATCAGCCGGCTCACCTGGCAGAAGGGCATGGATATATTGGCGGCGGTCGTTGACGGGATCGTTGCGAGGGGTGCGCGCCTGGCGATCCTGGGATCTGGCGATGCCGGCCTCGAAGGTGCGCTGCTGGCCGCCGCGGCCCGCCACCGCGGTCGCATCGGCGTCGTCATCGGTTACGACGAGGGCCTTTCCCACACCATGCAGGGCGGCTGTGACGCCATCGTCATCCCGTCGCGCTTCGAGCCTTGCGGGCTGACGCAGCTTTATGGCCTGCGCTATGGCTGCGTGCCGGTCGTCGCCCGCACCGGCGGCCTCGCTGACACGATCATCGACGCCAATGAAGCGGCGGTCTCGGCCGGTGTGGCGACCGGTTTCCAATTTGCGCCCGCAGATGCCGGCGCCTTGCTCCACGCCATCCGCCGGCTGGTCGAGGCGCACGCCAACCCCACGGTCTGGACGTCGATGCAGCGGCAAGGCATGAAGGCCGACGTGTCATGGGACAAAAGCGCAGAAAAATACGTTGAACTCTATCGCTTGCTGCTTTCGAAAAGGGTTGCCTGAAACATGATACGAACCGTCGCCACCAAACCGTATCTCGACCAGAAGCCCGGCACCTCCGGGCTGCGCAAGAAGGTACCGGTGTTCCAGCAGGAGCACTATGCCGAGAACTTCATCCAGTCGATCTTCGATGCGCTGGATGGTTTCAAGGGCAAGACGCTGGTGATTGGCGGCGACGGCCGCTTCTACAACCGCGAGGTCATCCAGAAGGCTATCGCCATGGCGGCAGCAAACGGCTTCGGCAAGGTGATGGTCGGGCAGGGCGGCATCCTGTCGACGCCGGCGGCTTCGAATGTCATCCGCAAATACAAGACCTTCGGCGGCATCATCCTGTCGGCCAGCCACAATCCGGGCGGCCCGCACGAGGACTTCGGCATCAAATACAATGCCGGCAATGGCGGCCCGGCGCCGGAAAAGCTGACCGACGCGATCTTCGCCAAGACCAAGGTGATCTCCAGCTTCAAGATCGCCGACATCGAAACCGTCGACATCGACACAATCGCTACCGTCGAGGCGGGCGGCATGACGGTCGAGGTGATCGACCCGGTCGCCGATTATGCCGAGCTGATGGAAAGCCTGTTCGATTTCGATGCCTTGCGCGCGTTGTTCAAATCGGGTTTTCGCATGCGCTTCGACGCCATGCATGCCGTGACCGGTCCCTACGCCAAGGAGATCCTGGAAAACCGTCTCGGCGCGCTGAACGGCACCGCCCGTAATTTCATTCCCCTGCCGGATTTCGGCGGCCACCATCCCGATCCCAATCTGGTTCACGCCAAACACCTCTATGACGAGATGATGGGACCGGATGCGCCGGATTTCGGCGCCGCTTCCGACGGTGACGGCGACCGCAACTTGATCATCGGCAAGGGCATTTTCGTCACCCCGTCGGATTCCGTGGCCATGCTCGCCGCCAACGCCCATCTGGCGCCGGGCTACAAGGGCGGCCTGAAAGGCATCGCCCGCTCGATGCCGACCAGCGGTGCGGCCGACCGCGTCGCTGAAAAGCTCGGTATCGGCATCTATGAAACGCCGACCGGCTGGAAATTCTTCGGCAACCTTCTCGACGCCGGCATGGCGACGATCTGCGGCGAGGAAAGTGCCGGAACTGGCTCCAACCATGTCCGCGAAAAGGACGGGCTGTGGGCCGTGCTTTTGTGGCTCAATATCCTTGCTGCCCGCGGCGAAAGCGCCAAGCAGATCGTCACCGAGCACTGGGCGACCTATGGCCGCAACTACTATTCGCGCCATGACTATGAAGAGGTCGAGACCGACCGCGCCGACGCGCTGGTCGACGAATTGCGCGCCAAGCTCGCTTCGTTGCCCGGCACCAGCGTGCGCGGCATGAAGATCGCCAGCGCCGACGATTTCGCCTACCACGATCCGGTCGATGGCTCGATAGCCAAGAACCAGGGGATCAGGGTGCTGTTCGAAGGCGGATCGCGCGTCGTCTTCCGTCTGTCCGGCACCGGCACCTCGGGCGCGACGCTGCGCGTCTACATCGAGCGCTACGAGCCGGACAAGTCTCGGCACGAACTCGACACCCAGGAGGCGCTTGCCGATCTGATTGCGGCAGCCGATGATATCGCCGGGATTCGCAGCCATACCGGCCGCGTCAAACCGAGCGTCATCACCTGATGCCATCTGGAATGCCGGCCGGTTATCGGCCGCGATTTGGCGGACTTGTCGGGCAAGGCGGCATTCGTTTTGCCGCATGGTCGTCTGCGGCCAGCCGGCTCTGGGTCTCGATCTTTGACGAACGGGGAAACCGCGAAGTCGACCGACTCGAACTCCGGTCGGAAGGCGAGGGCGTTCACGCGCTTTTCGTTACCGGCCTCACTGCCGGCACCCAATACGGCTTTCGCGCCGATGGCGACTATGCGCCCGAGCAAGGGCTCTGGTTCGATCCCGACAAGTTGCTCGTCGACCCCTATGCCGTCGAGATCGACAGGCCTTATGCCTATGACGACCGGCTCGCCGCTCGCCGGGGCGAGGGGGGCGACACCGCCGCGCTGCTACCAAAGGCGATCGCCGGCGCCTTGCCAGAGCCGCTGGCTGCTTTGCCGCCGCTGTTCCGCCCCGGTGGACTGGTCTACGAAGTGCCGGTGCGAGCCTTCACCATGCTGCATCCGGACATCCCAAAGCAGCAGCGCGGCACGATTGCCGCCCTTGCCCATCCGGCCATCGTCGAGCACTTGAAAAAACTCGGAGTCGGCACGGTCGAATTGATGCCGGTGACCGCGTCGATCGACGAACGACATCTGCCGCCACTCGGGCTCCGCAACGCCTGGGGCTACAATCCCGTGACCTTCATGGCTCTCGATCCGCGCCTCGCGCCCGGCGGTCTCGCGGAATTGCGGCAGACGGTCGCCGTACTGCGTGAGGCCGGCATCGGTGTCATCCTCGACTTGGTCTTCAACCACACCGGCGAAAGCGACAGGTTTGGACCGACGCTGTCGCTGCGCGGCCTCGACAGCCGCGCCTACTACCGGCATTGGCCGGACTGCAGCTTGGTCAACGACACCGGCACCGGCAATACGGTCGCTTGCGATCATCCGGTCGTCCAGGAAATGGTCCTCGACACACTTCGTCATTTTGTCCGCCATGCCGGTGTCGACGGTTTCCGTTTCGATCTGGCGCCCATTCTTGGGCGAGTCGAGGGCGTTTTCGACACCGATGCGCCGCTGCTGAGAGCTGTTCGGAACGACCCGGATCTTGGCGACAGGGTGCTGATCGCCGAGCCTTGGGACATCGGGCCGGACGGCTATCAGCTCGGCAATTTCCCGCCGCCTTTCCTCGAGTGGAACGACAGATATCGCGACGATATCCGCCGCTTCTGGCGTGGCGATCGCGGCATGGCTGGCGACGCGGCTCGCCGGCTCGTCCGATGTCTTTGCCAAAGCGGGAGAGCGAACAAGCCGCAGCGTCAACTTCATCGCTGCGCATGACGGCATGGCGCTGGCCGATATCGTTGCCTACGAGCATAAGCATAACGAGGCCAATGGCGAGCAGAACAGAGATGGCCACAACGAGAACCTGTCGTGGAACAACGGCTTCGAAGGCGAAGCCGGCGATGGAGCCATCGCCAAGGCCCGCTTTGATGATCAATGCGCGCTGCTGGCGACGCTGTTTGCTTCG
>NZ_SUEO01000017.1:33597-50024 GCF_004962925.1 Mesorhizobium sp.
ATCATGCTGACCGCCGGTGACGAATTCGGCCGCACGCAAAAGGGCAACAACAACGCCTATGCGCAGGACAACGAAATCACCTGGCTCGACTGGGCCGGCCGTGACCAGGCGCTGGAGCACTATGCCTCTGGACTTGCCGCTATGCGACGCGGCTCGCCGGCGCTTTCCGACACACGCTTCCTGACCGGGGAGCCGCTGGCCGGCTCGGAACTACCCGACGTTGCCTGGCTGACCGAAACCGGGGCGCCACTTGATGAGAGAAGCTGGCAGAACCCTGAGCGGCATCGCCTTGTCATGATGCTCGGCGGCGCCGGCGACGGGGGCTGCCGTCTTGCGGTCGTCGTCAATGGCGATCGTCGGGCCTGTATGTTCACGCTGCCGGACCGCGAGGGATGTTTCTGGGGCCCGGCCATGGCCGGCGCGGCAGATCTTTCACAACCGGTGCCAGGGCGAACGGTCATTTTCATGATCGAGCGCAAGGCCGGACGGGCCCGCACGGAGGAGAACCCATGATGGCTGATGACAATGCCGAGTGGTGGCGCGGCTGCGTCATCTATCAGATCTACCCGCGCTCCTTCCAGGACACGACGGGGGACGGCAGCGGCGATCTGCGCGGCATTGCTTCGAAGCTGGCGCATGTCGCATCGCTTGGCGTCGACGCCATCTGGCTGTCGCCCTTCTTCAAGTCCCCGATGGCCGATATGGGCTACGACGTATCCGACTATACGGCCGTCGATCCGATGTTCGGTACATCGGAGGAATTCGACGCCGTGGTCGCCGAGGCGCACCGTCTCGGCCTGAAAGTCATCATCGACCAGGTCCTGTCGCATTCGTCCGACCGGCATGAATGGTTCGTCGAAAGCCGCTCAAGCCGCGATAGCCCCAAGGCGGACTGGTATGTCTGGGCCGATCCGAGGCCTGACGGCACCGCGCCCAACAACTGGCTGTCGGTCTTCGGCGGCCCCGCCTGGGAGTGGGACGCGACCCGCAGGCAATACTACATGCACAATTTCCTCGCCTCGCAGCCGGACCTGAATTTCCACAATCCGGAGGTTCAGGACGCCTTGCTGGAGACGGTGCGGTTCTGGCTGGAGCGCGGCGTCGACGGGTTTCGGCTGGATACTGTCAACTACTACGTCCATGACCGCTGGCTGCGCAGCAATCCGCCCCAGGCATCGAGCGTCGCCGGCACCAATACCGAAGCCAATCCCTACCTTCATCAGGAGCATCTGTTCGACAAGACGCAGCCTGAAAACCTGGCTTTCCTCAGGCGGTTTCGGGCGCTGCTCGATGGATATGAGGGTCGCGCCGCAGTCGGTGAGGTCGGCGACGAGGACCGTTCGTTGCAGACGCTCGCCGCCTACACCGCCGGCGGCGACAAGCTCGACATGTGCTACACTTTCGACTTGCTCGGTCCGCAATTCTCGGCAGCACACGTACGTGGCTGCGTCGAGGCCTTCGAGCGCGCAGTGTCCGACGGCTGGGTCTGCTGGGCGTTTTCCAACCACGACGTCGTTCGCCACGTGACCCGCTGGACAAAGCCCGGCGGCGATCTGGAGGCGGTGGCAAAATTCTCGATCGCGCTGCTGTCGTGCCTGCGTGGATCGGTCTGCCTCTATCAGGGTGAGGAACTTGGGTTGGAGGAGGCGGAATTGGCGTTCGAGGATCTGCGCGACCCCTACGGCATCCGCTTCTGGCCCGGGTTCAAGGGCAGGGATGGATGCCGCACGCCGATGGTCTGGGAGAAAGGCGCCGACAATGCCGGTTTTTCCACCGGCAGGCCGTGGCTTCCGGTGCCGGATAGCCATCGCGCCCGCGCGGTTGATGTCCAAAACGGCGAGGAGAAGTCGGTTCTAGCCAGCTACCGGGCGATGCTCGCCTTGCGCAAGCAGCATGTGGCCCTGGTACAGGGCTCGATCCGGTTTCTCGATGCAGAGGGTGATGTCCTTGCCTTCATTCGCGAAGGCGGTGGCGAGAAGCTGCTCTGCGTCTTCAATTTCGCCGACGAGCCGGCCAACTGGCCGTTGCCTCAGGATGTAGATGTTGCAGAGACAGTCGATCTTGGTGGCACTGGTGCCGTCTTGCAGGATAATAAGATTCTGTCGCTGCCGCCCTTGGGCTGCTTCCTGGGACGAGCCGGCTGATCTCTACGTGGTCCTCATTGAACGAGCACGGAGCGCCCGCAAGTCGCGCCCAGGACCCGGACATCGGCCTCGCCAACATGCACGCCCAGCGCCGCAAGCACGTTATAAACCAATTCGTCGACAGGCGCAGTCACACCGTTCAGCAGCGCTACAACTGCTGGCTTCACCGTTCCAAGCAGAGCGGTTACATCAAGCCCGAGACCCAGCGCACTGACCGAAAGCGACAAATTGTTGACCAGCGACGTGGTGAGAGATTGCGTCAGGTTTTTTGTGGAAGCCGTCTTTATCGTCTTGTTTGCGATTTCGGTGCTGTTGAAGGTCAATATCGTCGGCTCGGTGTTGGCGATCTCAAAGGCCGCAGAGCCATTCACGCCGATCAGATTCAGGGTGAGAAACAGAAGCTTCACGCTGACCTGCGCGATTTCGGCATTTTGAAACGACTGTGGGTTGCTGAAATCGGCGAAGGCGGAGGGACTGTTGTCGGCATCGCTGGCGCCAAGGTGCAGCGATGCTAGGCCCGGCCGTGCGGCAATGGAAACCTTCAAACTGTCGGGATGCCCCGTCGGGCAGCTGATGTCGGTCAGCTTGGCTTCGGCAGAGGCCACCTCGACATGCAGTGGCAGTTTGACGGCCAGGAGGCTGATGCCGCCACCGAGATTCGCATTGCTGCCGCCGACGGATGCCACCAGCTTGATCCGCGTCTGCGCCGTACGCACCACGGCGCCCTTGTCGCCAATTGTCAGCCATGGCGAGAATTGCGCAGGTTCGCCGATGGCAACGGCAAGCGTGGTGGAGACAAGTCCCGGAATCGTGGCTCCGAGATTGAGCTCGACCTGCTTCGAGCCGTTGGCTAGTGCGGCGGCGGTGGTCAGCATGCCCATGGCGCTAGCGTCGACCGAAAAACCGGCCGACTTTTGCCCGAGGCCCAGTTGGCCCATTGATCCAAGGTCGACAAGATGATTGAGCGGTATCTTGACCGTGCTGGTGGTCCTTGAGGCGATTGTCTGCAAAGCAAGCTTGCTGGTGCTGCCAACGGGTGAAACATCAGCCATGGCCGTCGCTATCTGGCCCACCGTAGCTTTCGAAGCCAGCACCTCCGAATAGCTGACACCTGTCAGCTGCAACTGAACGGCAAGCGCGTCGAAGAACGAAAGCAGGTTGACGTCGGCGGCGATCAGAGCGTTGTAGTCCATGACGCTGAGTGAAATGTTGCCGCCCAGGAGGCCGCTGAGAAGCGAGTTCAGGATGCCGCCATTGACGCTGAGAAGTCTGGACCCGACCGAGAACATCGCCTGTGGCGCTATGCTGGCAACGGCTTGGGTGCCGATCACCGGGGTCGAAATGAGCGAACTCGCGAAATAGCGGGCGGGAATCTTTTGCAGCGCGACATGGACGGCGTTGTAGGGCGTCTTGCCGGCCTCGAAGCGCTTGTCGACGCCGAGCGACGATTCTGGCGAATATCGACCGGCGGTGACCGACACGACGGTCTTTCCCAGAGTAGGAACGATCGTCTGTCCTGCCTGCTGAACAACGATATCCGGCATCCCGTTATCGCCGAGCGTGGTCACCACGGCGGCCTCGATGTTGTTGATGTTGGAAGCGGCCGTGATTGCCGCCAGATCGGTTATTGCCTGAGCCTCCCGGCGCTCCACATAGATTGAACCTTCATCGATGGCGAAGGCAGCCAGCGCCAGCGCGAACGGTGCGCACAGCGCCGTCATGACGGTGAAGTTCGCCTTTGGGTCGCCAAGCATTGAGCGGGCGACCCGGCCGATCCTCCCCAGTAAACGTTCCGACATTCAGATGCCCCCGACCCGTATTGTCGACTTACGTGAGATCGTGGTTCCCGGCATGGGCAGCGCCGGGAATAGATTCCAGACGGGCAGGTTGCGGGCATCGTATTGGATGGACACCACGAACTGTTTTCCGTCGGCCGTGCTGTCCTTAGCCTGATAGGTCAGCTTGTCGGAATCGACAAAGGGATATCCGCTGGCGTTGTTGTTGACGAAACTGGTCACCAGCGCCTGGCGTTCGGTTTCGTTCAGCCCGGCAATAGCCGTGCGTGCGGCGTCCGCCGCGATCTGCTGCACGGAGTTGCTTGCACCAAAATAGATACCATATGCAACCATGCCGAGCAAAAGCAGGATGAAAATGGGCGAAAGCAGTGCAAACTCGATTGCAGAGGTGCCTGAATTTTCTCTACATAGACGCGAAATTAGTCTTAAGCGGAGTGCTTTTAGGCACTTCATAGCGGAAACCTTACTTTCTGTGCTGTTCATACCCTTTGCCCGTTGGGAGATGAGAGAAATCTACCGGAAGCCCATCGAGCAATGTAACCCATGGTTGCTTAAAGGCGGCTTAAGACATTTCAGCAAAGTGGAATCGACGACAGGTTTCTTGCTGGAAACGAAAATCCTGAAGTGAGAAAACGCAGCCAAGCCTATGGTTTCAATTACTGTTCTGTCGGCCACGAAGCGGCTGTCGTCGCGCCTTACTTTGGGTGACCCCTAGAGCCTGTTGAAATAAAAAATCTCCGCGTTACTGTTTGGCCACCAGCTGCCGGAAAGGGAACCGGCGGCGCGCTCAAAGGGGCCATCTAATCGGCTTCGGGGCGTCAACACTCAAGAGGCGTAGCTGTAGGGCCGCCTCGACAGGGAGAACTCCATGCTGAAAAATATGCTGAAGGCGACGGTATTCGCCACAACCATGGCCTTGGCCGCCGGCACGTTCTACACGCCGGCTTTCGCCGAGGTCGTCTACAACCGCGGAGCCGCCGCCGAAGCGGAGACGCTCGATCCGCACAAGACCTCGACGGTCTACGAAGCCGATATCATACGCGACCTGTTCCAGGGCCTCGTCATGCATGATCAGAAGACGAACCTCATTCCGGGCGCCGCCGAAAGCTGGACGGTGTCGGACGACGGCACTGTCTACACCTTCAAGCTGCGCAAGGACGGCCTCTGGTCCGACGGCAGCCCGGTGACGGCGGACGACTTCGTCTATTCGTTCCGTCGGCTGGAAGATCCGGCCACCGCTGCCGAATACGCTTCCATGCTCTATCCCGTGAAGAATGCCGAGGAATTCAACACCAAGAAGGGCAAGCCGGAGGATATGGGCGTCAAGGCGCTTGACGCAAATACCCTCGAAGTCACGCTCAAGTCGCCAACGCCTTACTTCCTGGAGATGCTGACCCATCAGGCGACCTATCCGGTCAACAAAGCGTCTATCGAAAAGCTTGGCGCCGACTGGATCAAGGCAGGCAAGCTGGTCTCCAACGGGGCCTTTACAGTGGCGGAGTGGATTCCCAACGACCATCTGAAGCTGGTCAAGAATCCGAAATTCTGGGACGCCGCGAGCGTCAAGTTCGACGTGGTCAACTACATCCCGACCGAAGATCGCTCGTCGGCGATGAAGCGCTTCGAGGCCGGCGAACTGGACAGTTACGGTGACCTGCCGACCGAACAGCTCGCCGATCTCAAGACCAAATTCGGCGACCAGATCCGTGTCGGGCCATATCTCGGCACCTACTACTATGCGATCAAGACCGACAAGGCGCCGTGGGACAATGTCGAGCTACGCAACGCCATCTCCATGGCGATCGATCGCGACTTCCTCGCTGAAAAAGTCTGGCAGAATTCGATGCTGCCCGGCTATTCGATGGTGCCTCCGGGCATCGAGGGCTACACGCCGGCACTGGCCAAATACGCCGACGTGTCGCAGATCGACCGCGAGGACGAAGCCAAGAAGGTGCTCGAAAAGCTCGGCTACACGCCCGAGAAACCGCTGAAGATGGAGATCCGCTACAACACGTCAGAAAACCACAAGAACACCGCGGTCGCCATCCAGGAACAGCTGAAGCCGCTTGGCATCGAAATCACGCTGCTCAACACCGACACCAAGACCCACTATTCCTTCCTCGAACAGAAGGGCGACTACGACGTGGCGCGCGCCGCCTGGATCGCCGACTACAAAGACCCGGAAACCTTCCTCGGCATCACCCGCAAGGCCAGCGGCAACAACTATTCGAACTACAACAGCCCGAAATATGAAGCGGCCATGGACAAGGCGGCGGCCTCCGGCGGCAAGCCCGAGGAGCGAATGAAGGAGCTCGCTGAGGCTGAACGCATCCTCGTCGACGACGTCGGCAACATCCCGCTCCTCTACTACAGCTACCACGACATCGTTTCCTCGAAGTTGCATGGCTTCGACGACAATGTGATGGACATCCATCCGTCCCGCTTCATCAGCAAGGACTGATCCCTTAGCTAGGCCGCCGCGCAACTCAATGCGCGGCTGGTTTGCCATCGCATCGGCCCGAGAACCGGATTCGATTTTCGACAATGTCGGTGCGAAGATTTGAAGGCTAGAGCACAATCGTCAACCTGGACGCGCGCTGCTCTGGATCAGCGGGGAACCGATGCTGCGTTACGTATTCCGGCGGCTCTTGACCGCCATTCCCACGCTGTTCGTCATCGTGACCATGGCGTTCTTCCTGATACGCGTCGCGCCGGGCGGCCCGTTCAATCAGGAGCGGGGCCTGAGCCCCGAGATCAAGGCCAATCTTGAAGCGCAGTTCGGCCTTAACGACCCGCTCTGGCTGCAATATCTCCACTATCTCGGCAATCTGCTGCGCGGCAATTTCGGTCCGAGCTACAACCTGCCGGATTTCACCGTCACCGAATTGTTTGCCAAGGGCCTGCCCGTTTCGATCCAGATCGGCGCCTCGGCGCTGGTCCTGGCGCTGCTGCTCGGCGGCCTCCTCGGCACCATTGCCGCGCTCAATCAGAACAAGCTTGCCGACTATTCGGTGATTGCGCTGGCCGCCGCAGGCAGCACCATCCCGACCTTCGTCATCGCGCCGGTGATCCAGCTTTTGTTCGGTCTGACCTGGAAGCTGTTGCCGATCGGCGGCTGGGGTGATGGCGCCCTCCTCAACAAGGTCGGGCCTGTGCTGACCCTCGCCTTGCCGCAAATTGCCATCGTCGCCCGCCTGATGCGCGGCTCGATGATCGAATCGTTGCGCTCGCACCATATTCGCACCGCACGCGCGCTCGGCCTCTCGGACTGGTCGGTGGTCGTAAAGCATGCGCTGCGCGGCGCCATCCTGCCGATCGTCTCCTTCACCGGCCCAGCCGCGGCGGCGCTGCTCACCGGCTCGATCATCGTCGAGACGATCTTCGCTGTTCCCGGCGTTGGTCGCTATTTCGTCGATGCCGCGCTCAACCGCGACTACACGCTGGTCATGGGCACCGTGGTGGTCATCGCGCTGTTCACCATCGTCTTCAACCTGATCGTCGACGTCATGTACGCCTTCGTCGATCCGAGGGTGCGCTATGACTGACATCGCAGCCACCGTTCCGGCCGTCGTCGGCCGCTCCCTGTGGGCCGATGCCTGGGCGCGCCTCAAGGCCAATCGCGCCGCCATGTTCAGCCTGTATTATCTTGCCTTCATCGCGCTTCTCAGCGTGTTCGGGCCCTCTTTGGTGCCGCATCGATACACCACCATCTACGCCGACTATGTGCGCACGCCGCCGAGCTTCTCGGCCTATCCGAAGGCCGACAAGATCGAAACCGCGCTCAATGAGGCGATCAAGCGTATGCGTGTCGACATCAAGGAATGGCGGCAGGAAGACAACCGCATCTTCGTCACCGTCACATCGTCCAAGCCGATCGACGACCGCAATGTCCGCTACCTCGACCGTTCCGATGCCTTCGACAACACGCAGATCGAGAGCAAATCGCCTGACGGCCTTGAAGCGGTGATGAGCGCTTCGATCAGGCAGCAGTATTTCCTGTTCGGCACCGACAATACCGGCCGCGATCTCCTGTCGCGGACGCTGATGGCCGGGCGCATCTCGTTGGCCATCGGCCTGCTCGCCGGGGTCGTCGCCGGCGTCATCGGCGTGCTCTATGGCGCTACGGCCGGCCTTGCCGGCGGCAAGGTCGACGAGGTGATGATGCGCATCGTCGATGTGCTTTATTCGCTGCCGTTCATCTTCTTCGTCATCATGCTGGTGGTGTTCTTCGGCCGCAATTTCGTGCTGATGTTCCTGGCGGTCGGCGCCGTGCTTTGGCTCGACATGGCGCGTATCGTACGCGGTCAGGCGCTGTCGATCCGGCGGCAGGAATATGTCCAGGCGGCGGAGGCGATGGGCATCGGCCAGCGCGGCATCCTGATCCGTCACGTCATCCCCAACCTGCTCGGCCCGGTGGTCATCTACATGACGCTGCTGGTGCCGCAGGTCATCATCCTGGAAAGCTTCCTGTCGTTCCTCGGCCTCGGCGTGCAGGAACCGATGACCAGCTGGGGTGTGCTGATCTCGACCGGCGCCCACAACATCGGCACCGCCAACTGGTTGCTGCTGTTCCCGGCCTTCTTTCTCGTCTCGACGCTGTTCGCGCTGAATTTCGTCGGCGACGGCCTGCGCGATGCGCTCGACCCCAGGGATCGTTGAGATGGACGCTTCCGAAACGATCCTCAGCGTCAAGGACCTTCGCGTCCGCTTCCGGACGCTCGACGGCGTGGTCGAGGCGGTCAAGGGCATCAACATCCACGTCAATGCGGGTGAGACCGTCGCCGTGGTCGGCGAATCCGGCTCCGGCAAGAGCCAGACGATGATGGCAGCCATGAGCCTGCTGGCCTCGAACGGCGAGGCGACAGGCGTCGTCGACTATCGCGGCCGCAACCTGTTGACACTGGGCAAGTCCGAGCTCAACCAGGTCCGCGGCCGCAAGATCAGCATGATCTTCCAGGAGCCGATGACCTCGCTCGATCCGCTCTATTCGATCGGCAACCAACTGATGGAACCGATCCGCCGGCATCGCGGCCTTAGCGCGGCGCAAGCACGCGAAGAGGCGCTGAAGCTCTTGCGGCTGGTTCATATTCCCGATCCCGAACGGCGGATGAAATCCTATCCACATGAAATGTCGGGTGGCCAGCGACAGCGGGTCATGATCGCGATGGCTCTGGCCAACGATCCCGACATACTGATCGCCGACGAACCGACAACGGCACTCGACGTGACGATCCAGGCGCAGATCCTCATGCTGCTCGCCGAGCTGCAGCGCAAGCTCGGCATGGCGATCGTCTTCATCACCCACGATCTCGGCATTGTCCGGCGCTTTGCCGACCGGGTCTATGTCATGCGCTACGGCGAGGTCGTCGAGGAGGGCGATGCGGAAGCGATCTTCGTCAACCCGCAGCATGCCTATACCAAGATGCTGCTGGCCGCCGAGCCGACCGGAACCAAGGCGCCGCCACCGCCAAATGCGCCCGTCCTGCTCGAAGGCAGGAATGTCGAAGTGAACTTCAAGATCGGCGGTGGCTTTCTTGCCGGAGAGCCGCTGGTGCTGCGTGCGGTCGATCACATTTCGATCCGGCTGCAGCGGAACCAGACCATCGGCATCGTCGGCGAATCCGGTTCGGGAAAATCGACGCTCGGCCGGGCTTTGCTGCGGCTTCTGCCAAGTGATGGCCTCATCCGCTTTGGCGATCGCGATATTTCCGCCGCCGACCGTCAGGCTATGCGGCCGCTGCGGCGTGAATTGCAGCTCGTCTTCCAGGACCCTTTCGGTTCGCTGTCGCCGCGCATGACCGTCGGCCAAGTCATCACCGAAGGGCTTCTGGTGCATGAGCCGACCCTGTCGGGCAAGCAACGCGATCTGCGCGCGGTCGAGGCCTTGCGCGAGGTCGGGCTCGATCCGAATGCGCGCAATCGCTATCCGCACGAATTCTCCGGCGGGCAGCGCCAGCGCATTGCCATCGCGCGCGCGATGATCCTCAAGCCCAAGGTGGTCGTCCTCGACGAGCCGACCTCGGCGCTCGACCGCTCCGTCCAGAAGCAGATCGTCGAGCTGCTGCGCAAGCTGCAGGCCGACTATGAGCTATCGTATCTGTTCATCAGCCATGATCTCGCCGTCGTGCGTGCCATGGCCGACTACATCATCGTCATGAAGCAGGGCAAGATCGTCGAGGAAGGGCCGACCGAGGCGATCTTCAGCAATCCGCAAGCTACCTACACGCAGACGCTGATGGCCGCGGCCATCGACGTCACACGGTTTCGCCTAAGCGCATAGTGCGGCCGGTCAGGATTGCAGCGGACGGTGCTCGTTTCCAACCAACTACTGGCATTTCGCGGGAGATGGGAGACAGTTCATTCCGGGTAGGTGTTAGTATCAAGCCTGACCACACGAACCGTGAAGAGTTGGGCCCACGTGATTGCCTTCTCGGGACCAACGTCGACACCAGCATGAATTCCTGCAATGGCGACAAGCCAAAGGTGCCTTGAACTGGCATTCCAGACAGAGCACCCCCTGGATTTGCGCGGCACTGGTGAGAGCCTTACAGCCCGACGCCGCGCTTCCTACCGAAGTTCCAATCCACACCGCCGCCATCGGCACGCATCACCCCAGAAATATGATTGCCGAATCTTTGTTCTAGCGACGGCGACCAGGGCACGAGCCTAAAGCCGAGCCCGTCATCGATCATCGCAAAGCGACCAGAAGCGAGGGAGAAACGCTGCCGATAGATGCCGGGCACATGACCGTCTGCGGCCCTCGTGAAGGACAGGCCGGTTTCGGCCGCCAGCCGTGAGCCGAGTGCGTCAATTTCACGATCGCGCAGCGCATCGATCACGCCGCGCGCAAGGATGACGCGCTGTCCCTCGCGCCAGGCCAGACCTTGCTCGACAAGGTGATTGGCACGATCTTTTAGCGCCTGCGTTACGTCCCCGCCAAAACCGCCATCGCCTAGCTCGGCTGGCTCGTTCGCGGTGAGCTGTCGGTCGAGCCAGGTCGCGCCGGAAGCATGGATCTGTTCTTCGATCGAAAGATCGGAGCGGACGGTGAGCGCTACACTGGCACGGCCCTTCGCATCTTTATAACGGCACAATTCCACGATCGAGCCCGGCGCGGAGTCTCCAGTTGCATCAAGATTCTGAAAGCGGATGTGATGCGTCCGTCCATCGATGCCGTCGACAATGGCATAGGCTGAACCGCGCAGTTCGTCATGCAGGCCACGTTCGAGCAGCCGCCCGACGACTGGCGTTTCGATCTGTTCGGCGCCGAGAACATAGTCCGATGTTCCCCTGTCTATGCCGTGCCCGGCGAGACCGCGGTGGACGCGTTTGATGATATCGCCTCGTTCGCCGAGCGCGCGCATGATTGCCTCGGCTTCTTCGGCCATTATCCACTGGCCGGGACGGATCTCGCTGGCAAGGCCCAGGCTTTCGAGCCGACGCAGCCGCCCAACCTTGATTGTCAGGAATTCGTCGGGCGGACATTCCGGATACGGCGCGAGATCGATGATGCCATCACGATCCGTGTCGCGGGCAAGCTGGCGGTCGAGCTGTGTCCAGCGCTCAGTTTCAACCTGCCGCTCGATTGTCCGGCGGATCTCATGGTCGGTCTGAGGGCCCAGCGTCTGGGTAAGGATGTCGCCTGCGCGGTCGCGCATGCCCTGGCGGATGTAGTCGCGCGAGATAACTAGATTCTCGCCATCGTCGGCGACACCGCGAACGAGGATATGAACGTGCGGATGTTGGGTGTTCCAGTGGTCGATGCCGACCCAGTCGAGTTTTGTGCCAAGATCGCGCTGCACGTCGCCCATCAGGTTGCGGGCGAAACTCTTGAGGTCGCCCAACTCGGTGGCGTCGTCAGGCGAGACGATGAAACGGAAATGATGGCGGTCGTCCTTGCATCGATCGCAGAAGGCATCATGATCAGCCTCGTCCGTATCAGGACCAAATAGCTTCGCCGCGTTGCCGTCACGTGTCACACCCTCGCGGCGGAGATATTTGAGATGAGCGGCGAGCGGCGCCGAGCTCCTGAACTGCCGGACGACGCGCGCTTTGACGATGACGCCGCGCGAGTGGCCGGTGATGAGGCGATTGGCGCGGACGCTCGCCGTCCGGCCACGTCCAAAAGTCGAGTGGCGCGGCGAGACCAAATGGCCTGTGCGTGAAACCCTCCCACCGGCACGCTGTGCTGCCGCGAGCGCCTGAAAAGTGAATGATCTTGCGCGCTGTCTGGCGCGAGAGCGGATACGGCCAGGGCGGACACGGAAGTCTTCATCCCGGTTCACGGCGATTCTCCCCGCGAGGTGCAGCTTCTATCGGAAAAATGTAGAAAGTGGCGATGACGCACATCGCGCAAAATCCTCGCACATCGCGAAATAGCCTCTGAAACCCTTGCGTTTTCGCCACTCGACCGGACCGCACATCGCCGCTCTTTATCCTGCCGCCCGTCTTCGCCCTTATCTGCGGCTGCCCCTCCCGTCGCAATTTCCGCGACGAAACAGGTCGGAATGCGATTGACCAGGAATGCGCCGATCATCGCGGTGTCTCGGAAAAATGCTGCGCGAATTGGCTGCTCTCGGACGATCTCGGCTCCAATTCAGCTTGGAACGGCAAACTATCCGACTGCGGCTCGACCGCAGTGAGGTCAGTGACAGAAACACCCACCGGCAATCGCATGCTGGGCGAACGGATAGCCGTGAAGATGGTCTGTGCGGCAACATCTGCATCACGGCCGCCTTGTGACGCGACGACATTCCGGATGTCGCTGCTTTGCACGAAAATCGCTCCTTCGAGTGAACTCGCCCTGTTTGTTCCTTGTCGTGTGCGCGGCGGAATGGAAACGCCACCTCTGATCAGCGGGGTGAGTTTCCTGACGTAGTCGATCGTCTCACGCGGCAACGGGCGGCCGGTCAAAAGATGCTCTTTATAACGCCTAGGGCCGGCATTGTAGGCAGCGAGAAAGCCGTTGCGACCAAAGCGATCGAGCAATTCACGGAGGTAGCCAGCACCGGCAAGAATGTTGTCGCGCGGGTGAAAAGGATCATCGCCGAGATGATGCTTCATGCGAAGCTCCTCCCACGTCCCCGGCATGATCTGCATCAGGCCCATCGCGCCCATGCTCGACACCGCATGAACATCACCAGCGCTCTCGACTTGCATGACGGCGCGAAGCAGCCGCTCGGGAATGGCAAATTGTTTCGCGGCCTCCCGGATATGCTCCGACCAGACATCAGAGGACGAAGTATTGCGGTTGGAGCACGCCGGCCGTTCACTGTGCGTGGGAGGTTCTGCGCAAACAGCGGACACTGAAACGGTAAGTATGACGCATGCAGAAAGCGCTGTGATGCCTTGGCAGATGACAGCGTAAATACCGTCGTCCCGATCCGCCAACAATCTGCCACCGTGCTCGGTTCCGTCAAGGGCAAGGCCTCGCCCGCCGAACCAGCTTCCCCCAAATTGTGATGCTGTACGCGTCCAGAACGACGGGGAAGCGTCCGATCGCCTTTGACCTTCGCTGCGTGCGGCAGCCGCCTGATGGCCGATGAGGTCGGCGGGATTGATCGGTGGCCGATCGATAAAAGGGTTGGACGCGAAAGGCTCGTTGAGGCGCAATCGGAGCATCCGATCAGCCTCTCTCATCGCGCTTCGACGGTCGGCTCCAATGCAGGTTCCAGGTGTCCTTGTCGGCGTCGAACTGGAACAGATTGGCGCGGATCGGTTGAGTGAAAGACGGATCGTCAATCGCAACGGAGAGAAAGGCCCCGGCCTTCTCGCCGCTATGATCCCATGCAGCGCCCACCTCCATGCCTTCGCAGAAGACGCGATGGTCGGGCGCATTCTCGGCATCCGATTTCTCGGCAGGCAGGATGACAAGTTTCACGTCGAGCGTCAGCGTAAAGATATTGCCGAAGAAGCCGTCTTCGTTGCGGGTGAAGGTACCGATCTGGGCCACTGCAGTGCTCCTTTCATGGGCGTTGAGAAGGGGTTGGTGGGAGCCTCCACGACTCGCCGGGGTCCGGCCGGGCAGTTAGGATTCGACGCCGAAGCGGTGCGGTCGGTCGTCAAGACCGGGATCGCGCGACCGATGATCGAAGTGAGCGGGAGCGGCCCGAAATAGCGGCTGTCAAAACTGTCGGCCGCGTCCCGGTTCATGAAGAAGGCTTCGCCATCGGCAATGACACGGCAGCCCTGCCAGACGGGCAGCTGTCGGCCACGACTGTCACGCTCGCGGGCAGCTCCAAAGCTCACGCCGTTAGCAATGATGTCTGTGCCTTGCCGGCAGACCGTCGCACCTGCGGGTGCCAGCACGTGCTTCAGGAGCGGCATGCCCTTCGGTAGATATCCGCGTTCGGCCAGGAAGCCCGCCAACGGCTCCGGCGGCATGACGACGGTCAAATCGGCAATACCGATCTCTTTAGCCGGCTCGACGCGATAAAGCCCGATGGGGACGCTCGCCGATGCATTCCAGATGAACCTCGGTCGATGGTCGATCCACACTGGCCTGGCAACCAGGACCGAGCCTCCGAGCATCGCGGCAATGATCGCTGGGCGCATACTCATGGCTCATTCCGGTGGCTCAGCAGCCAAGCGTCATGGCGGAATGTGGCGAGCAAGAAGACAGGCCAGAACATGAGGTCCCGCACGTTGGGCGGCGCGGTTTCACTGGCCCGCGCTTGAAACAGCTCAGATTGCTTCTGGTCGGCCGACCGATGCCGCATTATCATCACCTCTGCAGGTCAGGAGGCGGGATTGCGTCTATCGGCATAGGCTGGCGCACGCGCCGCATGTGGCTTGGCCGGCGGAACAACGGTCGCGTTCGTATCGCTCGTGGAGGTCCGCGCGCCAAGCGCGATCCAGGCATGCAAGTCGTCGATGTCATAGAGGACGCGGCCGCCGACTTTGCGATACTTTGGGCCGGTGCCGTAGGTCCGATGCTTCTCCAGGGTCCGGGCGCAGAGCCCGACGATAGGTGCTGCCTCCTTCGTACGTAGGTATTTTGGGGGCGCGCCCGCGGGACCCTTCGACATCGTTCGATCTCCATTCGGTTCTGCTGTCGTCCTGGCCTGCCGGGACGCGCGAAACGGAGAATCGTCGAAATGAGAAAGGGCGAGGGAGGGCAAAGATTAGGGGCAGCGTTTTTGCTACCCTGCGAGGAAGGGCTTCAGCAATCGGAGGTCCGACCGCGACGATGGGGATAAAAGAGAAGATCGCGATAGCCGCCTGCTACTAAGCGATCCGCTCTTCCCAGGATCGCCCGGATCTTGTGCCGAAGATGGTGATCGCGCCAATCGCGCGGCGCGATTGGCTCTCGCGACAACAGCACCTCCGCGATCTGACGATAAGTTGCACCGGTGCGGCGACCATCATGCGCGCGCAAATTGAGGATATGCCTGATCTTCGTCTGATCCGGCAGCGCGCCAAAGCGTGAACCGAGCGATCGACCGCTCAGCGCCCGCCGGAACCGGCGTGCCGCATCGAGCCGCGTCTCGAACGCGCCGTCGAGTGGCAGAACGATGGCGTTGATGCTAGGTGATTCCTCGCGAGTTTCGGCAATCAGCCTGTGTGTTGACATCGATGCCGGCCAAAGAACCACAAACTCTTTGGCCTGCTGCAACGTGTGGAAATTGCCGAGCTCGGAAAGTTGAATTGTTCGATGCGAAGAACTGACCGTGGCAGCCATCTTCGTGGCTCGGAGCACACGCGGGAAAGCCTGCTCAGTCCAAACGATGTTCTCAGGTAGCGGGAGGTTCTCGCCTGTAATCTTGAAATCGCGCACCCCAGCGAGCGGCGAAATCAGGCGGACCGAGAACTTCTCCATTATGTATGCCGCGCGACGCAAGCTCGCTGCATTCGGCGACAAAAGCGTCGTTCCGGATCAGATACTCAGCAGCGAACTCCGCAGCTTCGTAGCCGCTCATGTGCGCGTAGACTGCCGGACCGGTCCAATTAACCTGCAACGCTCCAAGTCCTCTCCGCATGCCCTCATCTGGTTGAGGACCTCGGAATCAACATCCAGGGCGATACCGACGTTGGGTAGTTAGAGAGTCGGCAAACCGCTTTGCTGATTCAGCAAAGTGGGGCGAACCGCAAATAGCCAACGACGACCATTGAGGCGCACCGCGACGTCGGCAACATTGGGGTCGACGTTGTCGACAAACTCGCAAACGTTCTCGGCGAGGCAGCAGACCTACTCAGGCGACGTTCATCGCGCGTTACAAAGTAGAGAAGAATTCGTTCATCTCGTTCCTTGTCGCGGGCCGTGAAAGGAATGCCCCCGCCCGGTGTTCCGGGCGGGTCGCTCAGGCGGTTTACTCCACGTTGCGGCGGCCACTGGGGCGGGACCAGATGAGGCTATAGCCTTCGCCTTCTTCGTCGCCGAAGAGATTGGCGTAGATCGGGGCGATGAAGCTCGGATCGTCTAGCTTCAGGGCGAGATAGTCGCGGCCCTCGTTGGAGCGCTTCGACCACGCAGCTCCGATCTCAACCC
>NZ_SUEO01000180.1:0-368 GCF_004962925.1 Mesorhizobium sp.
TCCCGGCCCAGGGCTTTGCCTCGAACGCGGCAGGGCGTTGCTCGGCCGACGGTGCGCGCTTCTCAAATTTCGGCTTGGGCGCGTTCTGGTCGAACGTCCGCTTGCCACGATGCGGCTTCTTGTCCGGCCGCGGTTCCTGGTAGCCGGCCCGCGACAGGTCGGGGGTGCCGTCCAGCCGCTTCACCGCGATGTTATTCTGCAGCTTGCGGTCCGGGCCGATCGCCTGGACAAACCGATCGGCCCAATCGGCCGCGATCTGCACGAAGGTTTCCTCCGGCTGCATCTTGATGGCACCGATCTCGCGCTTGGTGATGCCGCCTGTCCGGCACAGCATCGGAATCAGCCAGCGCGGCTCGGCATTCTGCCGG
>NZ_SUEO01000180.1:378-13055 GCF_004962925.1 Mesorhizobium sp.
CCCTGTCGCCAGAGGGCCTGTCGCCCGACGGCGTGAACGGAGCGACGTCGAGAAGATCCTCGGGCGCCGAGCGGCTGGAGCGGCAGAGACGCACGAAGGCCGCCGCCACCAGTTCGGCGCCACGTTGGTCGAGAAGCGCGTTGACGAAGCCGCGCTCATCGTCCGTCACAGGCTCGCTGAAGACCGGGTCGGCGAGGATGCGTTCGTCGTCGCGGCGCAAGACGTCGTCGGCCGAAGGCGGGCTCGCCCATGTCGCCGCAAGGCCGGCGCTTTGCAGCAGCCGTTCGGTGCGCCTGCGGGCATTGTTGGGCACGATCAGCGCGCTGACGCCTTTGCGTCCCGCCCGTCCCGTCCGTCCGCTCCGGTGCAGAAGCGTCTCCGGATTGGTCGGCAGGTCGGCGTGGATCACCAGTTCGAGGTTAGGCAGGTCGATGCCACGCGCCGCCACATCGGTGGCGATGCAGACTTTTGCGCGGCCGTCGCGCATCGCCTGCAGCGCATGGCTGCGCTCGTTCTGGCTCAGCTCGCCCGAAAGCGCGACGACGGAAAAGTTGCGGTTGTTGAAGCGCGCGGTCAGGTGATTGACGGCGGCGCGCGTGTTGCAGAACACCAGTGCGTTCTTCGCCTCGTAGTAGCGCAGCACGTTGATGATGGCGTTTTCCCGGTCGGCCTGGGCCACGCTCAGCGCCCGGTATTCGATGTCGAGATGCTGCTTCTCCTCGCCGGAGGCCGAGATGCGTACCGCGTCGCGCTGATAGCCCTTGGCCAACGTGGCGATGGAGCGCGGCACGGTGGCCGAAAACATCAGCGTGCGGCGCTCGGCAGGGGCAGCGTCGAGGATGAATTCGAGATCCTCGCGGAAGCCGAGATCGAGCATCTCGTCGGCTTCGTCGAGCACCACGGCCTTGAGCGCCGACATGTCGAGCGAATGCCGAGTGATGTGGTCGCGCAGCCGGCCAGGCGTGCCGACGACGATATGGGCGCCGCGCTCCAGCGCGCGGCGTTCGGTACGCATGTCCATGCCGCCGACGCAGGACGCTATCGCTGCACCGGTCAGTTCGTAGAGCCATTCCAGCTCGCGCGTCACCTGCAGGGCGAGTTCGCGCGTCGGCGCCACGGCCAGCGCCAGCGGTGCTGCGGCGTGGGAAAAGCGTTCTGCGCCGTCGAGAAGCGTCGGCGCAAGGGCCAGCCCGAAGGCGACGGTCTTGCCGGAGCCGGTCTGCGCCGAAACCAGTGCATCGGCCTGCCCGAGCTCGAGAACCGCCTTCTGCACCGGCGTCAGCTCGACATAGCCGCGGTTTTCCAGCGCCTTTGCCAGCGCGGGGACAATAGCTTCGAAATTGGACATATGCTTCTTTCGGAATTCGGATTCTTTTATGCCCGGCAATGGGTCATCCGTCGGCAAGCGCTGGGGGCGCCACGAGCCAAACGATCCAATCGTTCGTACTTCGCGCCGCCGCCATTGTACAGGGCAAGCCGCCTCGCTCGTCGCGATTGACTCTTTACGCAAACCGCGTAAAAGCCCGCCCGAACGGGATAGTTTCGATGCGCGGCCTTTTGATGGCGCTTCTTGCATTCGACCTCCCCGGCCGCAATGCGAACCATTGGGCCGGGCACCTCAGCGCGTCGCCTCGTTCCAGCAAAACTACGGCTAAAACGACCACTAAAACGGTCTGATTCCCTTGGCCTAACCACCCTCTCCCGGGTCCGGCCCGGGGGTTGAAACCCGCATCGGCCGGCGGGTTTTCTCCAAAAACCGAGCGGAGAGGACAGGAGATTTCGATGAGTTTCAAAGTTGCAATCGTCGGCGCTACGGGCAATGTGGGCCGGGAAATGCTCAACATACTGGAAGAGCGCGGCTTTCCGGTGAGCGAGGTGGTGGCGCTGGCCTCGCGGCGCAGCCAGGGCACGGAAGTGTCGTTCGGCGACCGCACGCTGAAGGTCAGGACGCTCGACCAATATGATTTTTCCGACACCGACATCTGCATCATGTCGGCCGGCGGCAACGTCTCGAAGGAATGGTCGCCGAAGATCGGCAAGCAGGGCTGCGTCGTCATCGATAATTCGTCGGCCTTCCGCTACGACCAGGACGTGCCGCTGATCGTGCCGGAAGTGAACCCGGACGCGATTTCGCTGTTCACGCGCAAGAACATCATCGCCAACCCGAATTGCTCGACGGCGCAGTTGGTCGTGGCGCTGAAGCCGCTGCATGACTTCGCCACCATCAAGCGTGTCGTCGTCGCCACCTATCAATCGGTTTCCGGCGCCGGCAAGGAAGGCATGGACGAGCTGTTCACGCAGACACGGGCGGTGTTCGTCGCCGACCAGGTCGACGTCAAGAAGTTCACCAAGCGCATCGCCTTCAACGTCATCCCGCATATCGACGTCTTCCTCGACGACGGCTTCACCAAGGAAGAGTGGAAGATGGTGGCCGAGACCAAGAAGATGCTCGACCCCAAGATCAAGCTGACGGCGACCTGCGTGCGCGTGCCGGTGTTCATTGGCCATTCGGAAGCGGTCAACATCGAGTTCGAAAAGCCGATCACCGCAGACGAGGCACGCGAGATCCTGCGCGAGGCGCCGGGCTGCCAGGTCTTGGACAAGCGCGAGGACGGTGGCTACATCACGCCGCTGGATTCGGCCGGCGAGGATGCCACCTTTATCTCGCGCATCCGCGAGGATTCGACCATCGACAACGGCCTGTCGATGTGGATCGTCTCCGACAATCTGCGCAAGGGCGCCGCCCTCAACGCTGTGCAGATCGCCGAATTGCTGATCGAGCGCGGGCTGATCCAGCCGAAGAAGAAGGCGGCTTAATCTCGCTCACGGGCCGCCGCTAGCGCGGCTGGCCCTGCGCGGGCGCGCCGGACGACCGGCGGCCCGCAGTCGCGGGCTCGGCCTTCGGCCGTTAGCTCCCTTCTCCCCGTTCAGGGCAGCACAGGCGTCTCAAGTAGGCAGCAAGGCGCCGGCGTCACAGCCGGTTCTCCTCCGTCAGCTTTTCCAATATCGCTATCGCCTCCTCCGCCCGGTCGGCGGGGACGAACAGATGGTCGTGGTAGAAGGCCGAGACCGGATTGACGCCCATGCCGGCGGCGGCCAGGCGCGTGGTGATGGCGGCGAGGAAGCCGACCGCCTCCAGCGAGGAGTGGATGTTCAGCGTCAGCATCCGGCAGCGGAAGACGGTTTCCAGGCGAACGGCCTTGGCTTTTTCTTCAAGCACGATCACCGTCGTGCCCTCGCGTTCGCGAAACAGCATCACCGGCTCGAGGCTGCCCGGCACGGGCGCATTGGGCGGCAGTGTGGCGAAGACATGGATGCCGGGACGCAATTCCGGCGCCATCGTCGCCAGCAGTTTCTTCAGATCGGTCTCGCCGGCCATCGATTTGCTCCCGAATGTCTTGCGGATTTCGATAGCGCGCTCTGCCCCAGGCCGGCAAGACGACATCGGCATGTCGCTGGCAGCCGGGCTTATGCGTGTATTGAATCGCACAATGTAAACGATCAGGACCATTGCCGGTCCGTGAAAGGGGTTTCGATGATCGTTCGCCCGCGCCCGGGATTCCTGCATCTGTTCTTCATCATGCGCGGCTCGGTGGTGCCGCGCATCCTGCCGCAGATCTTCGGTTTCTGTGTCTATGGCGCGCTGGTGGTGCTGGTGGTCAGGGCGCTGAAGCTCGACTTCGGCAATGCCGGCACAGCACCCTTCGCCTTGCTTGGTGTAGCGCTGTCGATCTATCTCGGCTTCCGCAACAATGCCGCCTATGACCGCTGGTGGGAGGCGCGCAAGCTGTGGGGCCAGCTCGTCTTCGACATTCGCAATCTGGCGCGCGCCAGCACCGGGCTGATCGAAAACCGGGCGGAGCTGCGCGACTTCCTGATGGAGGCGATCGCCTTCTGCCACTTCCTGCGCGGCCTGCTCAGGCGGGTGGACGCAACGTCGGATGCACGCGCGTTCATCGGCGACGAAGCCGAAAGCGCTGCCAAGGCGGCCAACGCGCCCGACGCCATGGTGCGGCGGATGGGCGAGCGAGCCGCCGCGCTGTACAAGGCCGGGGCGATCGATGTCATGGGCTACCGCATCCTCGACGAGCGCCTGTCGGAAATCGCCGCAGCGCAGGCCGGCTGCGAGCGCATCATGGGAACACCGCTTCCGTTTGCCTACACGCTGCTCCTGCAGCGCACCGCCTATATCTTCTGCCTGCTGCTGCCGTTTGGTCTCGCCTCGACTGCCGGCTGGGCGACACCGCTGTTTACGGCGCTGATCGCCTACACCTTCTTCGGCCTCGACGCGCTTTCGGAAGAGCTCGAGGATCCGTTCGGCACCGAGGCCAACGATCTCGCTCTCGACGGCCTGTGCCGTGTCTGTGAAATTTCGGTGTTCGAGGCGCTCGGCGAGGCGCCGCCGAAAATGATTCCTGCCGAAAAGTTCTATTTTTCCTAGGGTTTGTTCCCGCGCTCATCGCAGCACCGCGCGCCCAAAAAATCGTAGGCGTGTCGGATCGCCATCTCACGCCGCGTCCTTGGTTCGGGTCCTGGCTAAGAGGATCCGTGCTCAAAACAGCCGAAGGGAACATCAATGACCATTTCTCCAACAGCATCCGTCACGCCGGGCGCGCTGTGGACCGGCCGCGGGCTCAGCGCCCTCATCGTGCTGTTCATGATCTTCGACGGCGTCATCAAGCTGCCGCCGCTCGATATCGTCACCCAGACCATGGTGCAGCTCGGCTGGCCGGCCGATCCCAACGTCTCGCGCATGCTCGGCGTCATCGGGCTGGTCTCGACCGCGCTCTATGCGGTGCCGCGCACCTCGGTGCTGGGCGCCATCCTGCTCACCGCCTATCTCGGCGGCGCCATCGCGACGCATACACGTATCGGCAGCCCGCTGTTCTCGCACACGCTGTTCGGCGTCTATCTCGGCTTCATGCTGTGGGGCGGGCTTTTCCTGCGCGATCCCAGGGTGCGTGCGCTGATCCCGTTCACCCGATAGCGGTGGCGACTTAAAAAGCCCGTTCGATGGCGGTCGCACCGCCAGAGAGGGCACGGTCTGCCGCCGCCCTTCTTCTTTGTCTTTGGATCAAATCGCCCGATTGCGAGTTAGGAGGTGTGGCGGTGAGGACGGAAAACCCCCGTTTGGGAGGAACGACAATGAAGAAACTGGTAGTCCTGATGGTATTGGCGACCTCGCTCGTAGCTTGTTCCCGGACAGAACAGGGCGCTGCTGTCGGCGGCCTGGGCGGCGCGGCGGTTGGTGCTGCGGTGGCCGATAATGCGGTTGAAGGTGCGGTGGTCGGTGGTGCTGTCGGCGCCGTCGCCGGCGCATTGATCGGTCGCGCCAGCGAAAGCGGTCAATGCCGCTATCGCGGTCGCAATGGACGCGTCTACGTCGCCCGCTGCCCCGAAGGCTATTGATCGAGCTCCGTCATAAGTCGGAAGAAACAGCAAAACGGCGGGCAAAAGCGCCCGCCGTTTCGTAGGGATAGAAAGCGAATTATTCGGCGGTCGCGGCTTCCGCCTCGGCCGGCGCGGCTGCCGCTGCAGCAACTGCGGCGGCTGCATCTTCCTGCGCCTTCTTCAGAAGTGCGGCGCGTTCCTGCGCCTTCTTGCCGGGCTCGGCCTTCTTCGGGTTGGAGCGGGCATCACGCTTGGCGATACCGGCCTCGTCGAGGAAGCGCAGCACGCGGTCGGTCGGCTGGGCGCCGTGCGAGAGCCAATGCTTGACGCGGTCGGCGTCGACCTTGACGCGCTCGCCGTCCTTAGGGAGCAGCGGGTTCCACGAGCCGAGCGACTCGATGAAACGGCCGTCGCGCGGCGAACGGGCGTCGGCGACGACGACATGGTAATAAGGACGCTTCTTCGAGCCCGCACGGGCCAGTCGGATTTTCAGTGGCATTTCTTTTCTCCTAAAACTCTTATTTTCGTTGATCGGGGTTTATGGCTGTTGTCAGCCGGTTTTCGTAACGCCGTTTGATGCGGCGATCTGCTCGTGATGCCGGATCACTTCGCGGACGACGAAGTTCAGGAATTTCTCCGCGAAATCCGGGTCGAGATGGGCGTCCTTCGCCAGTTGGCGAAGGCGGGCGATCTGCTGCTGCTCGCGTGCCGGATCGGCCGGCGGCAGGCCGTGCGACGCCTTCAGCACGCCGACTGCCTTGGTGCAGCGGAAACGCTCGGCCAGCATGTGGATGAGCGCTGCGTCTATGTTGTCGATCGAGGCGCGGTAGTCGACCAGCGCCGCACGTGCGTCGGCCATGTCCTTTTCTTCGTTCATGGCGCCCTCACTTCTTCTTGCCGAGTCCGGGAAGCCCGCCGCCGCCCAAACCGGGAAGCTTCATGCCGCCGGGCAGCCCGGGCAGGCCACCACCACCGGGAAGACCCTTCATGCCGCCGAGACCGGCTGCCTGCGCCTGCTTCTGCAAGGCTTCGAGCTGCTTGGGGTCCATCTTGGACAGGTCCGGCATGCCGCCGCCCATCATGCCGCCCGGGCCGCCCATGCCCCCTGGCATCATGCCGCCGAGGCCCATCTTCTGCGCCAGGCCGCCCATCATGCCGCGCATCAGGCCACCGCCTTTGCCCTTGCCGCCCATCGCCTTCATCATGTCGGCCATGCCGCGATGCATCTTCAGGAGCTTGTTGATCTCGGCCGCATCGGTGCCTGAGCCGGCGGCGATGCGCTTCTTGCGCGAGTGCTTCAGAATGTCGGGGTTGGCGCGCTCGGCCTTGGTCATCGACGAGATGATGGCGAGCTGGCGGCCGAACATCTTGTCGTCGAGACCGGCCGCGGCCATCTGGTCCTTCATCTTGCCCATGCCCGGCATCATGCCCATGATGCCGCCCATGCCGCCCATCTTCGACATCTGCTGAAGCTGGCCAGCAAGATCGTTCAGGTCGAACTTGCCCGACTGCATCTTCTTGGCCATCGCCGCCGCCTGCTCGGCGTCGATGTTTTCGGCAGCCTTTTCGACCAGGCTGATGATGTCGCCCATGCCGAGGATGCGGTCGGCGATGCGCTTGGGATGGAATTCCTCCAGCCCGTCCATTTTCTCGCCGGTGCCGATCAGCTTGATTGGCTTGCCGGTGACGGCGCGCATGGAAAGTGCTGCACCGCCACGGCCATCACCGTCCATGCGGGTCAGCACCAGGCCGGTGATGCCGACGCGCTCATCGAAGCTTTTCGCCAGATTGACGGCGTCCTGGCCGGTCAGCGAATCGGCGACCAACAGGATTTCGTGCGGCGACGACATCTTTTTGATGTCGGCCATCTCGACCATCAGCGGCTCGTCGATATGGGTGCGGCCGGCTGTGTCGAGGATGACGACGTCATGGCCGCCGAGCTTTGCCGCCTGCACGGCGCGGCGGGCAATGTCGACCGGCGTCTGGCCCTCGACGATCGGCAGCGTGGCGACCTTGACCTGCTCGCCGAGCTGACGGAGCTGCTCCTGCGCGGCGGGACGCCGCGTGTCGAGCGAGGCCATCAGGACCTTCTTGTTCTGACGCTCGCTGAGGCGCTTGGCGATCTTGGCCGATGTCGTCGTCTTGCCGGAGCCCTGCAGGCCGACCATCATGATGACGACCGGAGCAGGTGCGTTGAGGTCGATGGCGACGCCCTCGGCGCCCAGCATCTCGACCAGCTCGTCATGGACGATCTTGACGACCATCTGGCCGGGCTTGATCGACTTCACCACGGCGGCGCCGACGGCCTTCTCGCGCACCTTGTCGGTGAAGGAACGCACCACTTCCAGCGCCACGTCGGCCTCGAGCAGCGCACGGCGCACCTCGCGCAGCGCCGCCGAGACATCGGCCTCGGACAGGGCACCGCGGCCGGTGAGGCCGTTCAGGATCGAACCAAGACGTTCCTGTAGCGATTCAAACATTCTTTTTCCTTTTCCCTGGCACCCGGAATGATGCCCGAGAGGTAATGCGTTCGCGCCCAGTGTCCAAACAGTCCAAGCAAAAGTCCAAAGCCAAAAAGCACCCGGGGGCGCACAGCGCTGCCGGGTGTTGGCCTCCAGGATCGATTTACAGCACGTCACCTCAAAGAGGCTTAGGCGTCCCGGTCGGCTTGCTCGGAGGGATACTCGTCGCGGAATTCGCGGCGTGTAGACAGGAAATCGGCCGCGGAGTCAAGGCGCAGGCCGAATGCGGTCGCTGAAACACGGCCCAATCGGCCGGTTCGGTCATGGCAGCGTTTCGCCGTCGAGGATCCGGGCATAAAGATCGAGATAGCTTTTTGCGGTGCGGGTGATCGGAAATCGGTCGACGGCGGAGTCCCGGCAGCGCTGCGCGGAAAGGCTGGCGACCGCGTCGAGGGCAGCAGCGAATTCCTCATCGCTGTCGAAGAACCGCCCGGTGTCGTCGTCGACGATCTCGGGCATGGCGCCGCGCCGCGTCGTCAGCACCGGTGTCCCGCACAGCATGGCCTCGACCGGCGCCATGCCGAATGGCTCTTCCCAGGCGATCGGGTTGAGAAAGGCCTTTGCCGCGCCCAGCAGGCGCTGTTTTTCGTCGCCGTCGACGACGCCATGGAAGCGAAAGCGGCTGCCCAGGCTCTTGAAGAAGACGCCATCGCGCCGGACCTGGCTCCGCGTCAAAAGCTTCCAACGAGAGCCGCCGGCGATATCGAGGGGGAAATCGAATTTTTTCGCGAGATCGACCGCGCGATTCAGATTCTTGCTGGCGCGCGCGATGCCGGCGAGAAACAGAAGGTGGTCGTTCTTCGAACCGGCCAGGCGGTAGGTGTCAGTCGGAAAGCCGTTGTAGACAAAGGTCTTCCTGCCGTGGTTGTGCGCGTGGCTGGCGCTGACGAAACTCCAGTTTGCCTGCGGCCTGGGCTTTTCCGGGGAAAAGCCGTGCGCGGTGTTGAGGGTCGGGAAGGGAACGTCGAGAAACCAGCTGTGAAAGTGGACGATATCGGCGTCCGCGGGGATAGCGGCCCTGCATTGCGCTTCCGAAGATGCATGCCGCACCTCGCAAAGCGGGTGGCTCGAGCCGGGATCGACAATCAGCACAACGCGATGGCCAAGGCGGGCAAATTCCCCAGCCAACCAGTCGACCTGGCGCTGGGTGCCGCCATAGCCCCGGGAGGGGATGGTTCCGGTCACCGCAAGTGTGATGCGCATCAGCTTGGCCCGCCAGTTTTTTGCTTGACCATGATCTTACCCAAAAACCGGGTTCCACTTTTTGGGATCATGGTCTGTCCGGCTCGACCTTCAGCGGCGAGCGCGGATGCAGCAGCAGCAGGATCGTCAACAGGCTGCAGACGATGCCGATCGCCGCGATGAGGACAGCATCAAGCGTCGTCCAGCCGGCGCCTTCGAGCGGCTTGGCGTTGAACAGGGCGAAGGAATTGTAGCTTTGCTGGTGCGAAATCAGCAGGAAGCCGGTCAAATTGTTGCCGAGATGCGCGCCGAAGGCCGCGCCGAGATTGCCGGTGACATAGACCACAAGCGTCAGGAGCAGCGCAAAAGCGGCGATCGAGGCCAGAACGCAGGCGTTGATGGCGGCGCTCGAGCTTGGGCTCCAATGCATCGAGGTGAACAGAAGTCCTGGCAGCAATGCCCAGATGAAGGGGTTTTTAAACCGATTGGCCAGGCCCCCGAGGAGATAGCCGCGGAACAGCACTTCCTCGGACGAGGTCTGCAGCAGGGTCAGCACAGCGATCGGGATCAGGAACAGCAGCCAGGACGACAGGCCGATCGCACCGCGCGCAATGTCGGGCTGCAAGAGATAGAGCAGGATTTCGGAGAGCAGCGATGTGATCAGCACCGCGGCCAATCCCTTGAGGAATCCCGAGCGCGAAACGCGGCGGCTGGCACCGATCAGCGCCGACAGCGGCTCGCGATGGACCCATCGCATGGCAACCCACAGGCCGAGCCAGATTCCGGCAAAAGAGCCGAGCGCAGCGAGGATTCCGGCGGGCGAAGCCATGAAATTCTGCACCGCCCCTCCTTCTATCGGGGTCGATGATGCCTGCCAGATGACAAAAAGATAGGTGCCGCCGAACAGCACGGCGACGGTTGTCGCGACCCAGAACAGGATGACGATGGCCGTTCCGAGCAGCAGGCGCGGTAGGGTCGTCTTGGCGTTGGGAATATGCCGGTAACGCGCGAAAGCGGTTGGATCGATCGTCACGCGGGTTCCTTGCCTGATGCATCGGGTCGCATGATCTAGAGCATCGGACCCAAAAGTGGAACCGTTTTTGGGAAAATCCGGTGCTCAAAAAGCTGGAGCGGCGTGCACGCCGCTCCAGCGCGAAGCTCTGGATGAAACGATATCGGACCGAGGCGGCCGCCGTTGCTCTCGCCCAGCGCGGCCGGCCTGGTTGCCTTGGTTATGTCAGCGCTCGACGTACATGATGCGTCGGGTGCCCGGATCGACCAGCGCCGGCTGGCCGTTCACATAGACATAGCGGTAGTCATAGTCCGGAATCTCGCGCAGCTCGACGGTATCGGGCAAGGTCGCGCCCGTAACCACCTCGCCCTCGAGATAGACCGGGTCGAGCCGGTTCGTGTCGATATAGGTGCGGACTTCGGCCGGCGGCCGCCTGATCGGCTCGATCGGCTCGCCAGCGACGATCGCTCCGGTATAGGTATCGTCATAGTCCATGTCGGCGGGCGCTTCGACGATGGCAATGCCTGCGTCGGCCGGGCGCCGGGTCAGGACAACGTCGTTGCCGCCGAAATCGGCCGTCACGTAATCGGAATAGATCCAGCCCTGGCCATTGGCCTCCGCAATGGTGCACCATTTGCTGTTTTCGATGCAGCCCTCGAGCGTTGCCGACTGGCCGGCAGCGAGCGTGCCGATGACCGGGTATTGCGGGCCGGGGCCAGCGCGCACGTTGAGATCGGCGACAGCCGAGACGGCGGTATCGGCCAAGGCTGCGCCCGACATGGCGACAAGCGCTCCAGCGACGGCAGGAAGCAGTATGCGTTTCATGATTTCGCTCCGTTTTCGTAATCCCTCGCGAACGAAAACGAAACAAGACCTCATGCGTTCCGGCTAAAATGCCTCGGCCGGCTCACGTTTTGTTCCAGTTTCTTTCGCTACACCGGTCAGGAGTTCATGGACGAAGGCCAGTTTTTGCGCGGTCACCTCGGAGATGACGAAGGGATAGAGGTCCGGCAGGCCCATGCAGCGGTTGATCGAGTTGGACGCTTCCGACAGCACCAGCCAGCGGGCCAGGATCTTTTCGAACGGTTCGGGAGCGGCGGCAGGTTCCGACGGCGCCGGTTGCAGCTCGCCGCCGGTGTCGCCCCGCGACAGGCCGTTGGCCTCCACGGTTTCCAGCCGGCCGAGCGGGAAATTCAGCGCATGCACCATCTCCAGCGTGTCGGTGATGTGCAGATGGTGCGCCCATGTCTCGGCCCAGTCCTCCCAGGGATGGGACGTGGCATAGGCCGAAATGTGGCCTTGCTGCCAGTCGGGCGTAGCACCATTGGCATGGTAGGCCCTCAGCGCCTGCTCGTAATCGACGCGGTCGTCGCCGAATAATGCGCGGAAGGCGGCGAGCCGTTGCGGGTCGTCGCGGATCAGGCGGTCCCAGTAGTAGTGGCCAAGCTCGTGCCGGAAATGGCCGAGCAAGGTGCGGTAGTTCTCGCCCATCTCGACGCGCCGTCTTTCGCGCTCGGCCGAGTCCGCCTCGGCGACATTGAGCGTAATCAGGCCGTTGCCATGGCCGGTCAGGATACGTCCGCCCGCCGAACCGCCGCCGATCGGATCGGCGAGGAAGTCGAAGGCGAGGCCGGCCTCGTCGCCGGCATTCCGCTTGGGCGCGACCGGCAGTCCGGCAGCGAGCAGCGAATAGATTGCCCGCTTCTTTGCCGCTTCGACGCGAATCCAGCGACGGCGGTTGCCATCGACCGAAAGGTCTGGGATCAACTGGTTCAGTATGCAAGCGCGGCAGAAGGCATGGCCCGGTTCCGCCATCCAGTTGCAAGCGCACTCGTCGGCGTTGGTGCACTGGAAAACGCCGCCGGCGCCAGACAAGACGAAGCGCGCATGCCTGGGATCGTACAGCACGGAACTGGCGCAGTTCAGGCACTGGGCGTTCTCGAAATAGAGGCGGTGGCCGCAATGCGGGCAATCGAAGAGCTTCATCCCAATCTCAAATCATCAGGTCTCAAATCGTCAGCCCCGGATATAGTGCGGAGCGCCATGTCGCCCAAACGCCCGCCAGCGGCCGGCGTTCCTGCCGATGCTATTTTGCCGCAAGCTGGGCCGCGACCATTCTTGCTACCGCCTCGCCCGACAGCCTGGCGCCGCCGCAGGTCTGCATCAGCGGACCGGCCAGATGCTCGCCGGCGAAGAAGATTTTCTCCGCCACCGGCTGCATCAGCGTGGCGCGCGCTCGCGAACGGCCGGGCCGGGCCGCTGCATAGGCGCCGCGCACGAACCGCTCGCCGCCCCAATTGGTCATCATGGCGCGTCCGACATGTTTTCTGACGTCGCCGCCGAAGATGGCGCACAGCCGGTCGACGACGAAGTCGACGCCTGCCGCCTCGCCCGCCGCCGACATCTCCCAGGCGAAATCGCCGCCGACGAAGCCGACCATCAGATCGAGATCGAAGGGAAAGCAAAGGAAGTAGATGTCGTGCCTGGCCAGCCGCTCGATCAGCAGGTCGTCGAACGGCGCCAGCCCGAGCCTTGTGCCCCTGATTTCGACCGGCAGCTTGGTCAGCATG
>NZ_SUEO01000181.1:0-3501 GCF_004962925.1 Mesorhizobium sp.
GGGGGGAGGATTGCGGCCGCTGCGCCAGCAGGCGCAGCCACATGTACTGCGCGGTGTTGGTGTCCTGATACTCGTCGACGAGGATGTAGCGGAACCGCTTATGGTATTCCTTCAGCACGTCCGGATTGGCGCGGAAGATGCGGATCGGGTGGCACAGAAGGTCGCCGAAGTCGCAGGCGTTCAGCGTCTTCAGCCGCTCCTGATAGGCCTTGTAGAGCTCTCGGCCCTTGCCGTTGGCGAAGGCGCGGGCGTCGCCCTCGGGGATGTCGGCGGGGCCCAGCCCCTTGTTTTTCCAGCCGTCGATCATCTGGGCGAACTGCTTGGCCGGCCAACGCTTGTCGTCCAGCCCTTCGGCCTGGATCAGCTGCTTGATCAGCCGAACGACATCGTCGGTGTCGAGGATGGTGAAGTCGGATTTGAGCCCGGCAAGCTCGGCGTGCCGGCGTAACAGCTTCACGCCGATCGAGTGGAAAGTGCCGAGCCACGGCATGCCTTCCACATTGCCTTCGCCGATCAAGAGGCCGATGCGCTGCTTCATTTCGCGCGCGGCCTTGTTGGTGAAGGTGACGGCGAGGATCTGCGACGGGAAAGCCTTGCCGGTGGCAAGGATGTGGGCGATGCGGGTGGTCAAGACGCGCGTCTTGCCAGTGCCGGCGCCGGCCAGCACCAGAACCGGGCCTTCGGTGGTTTCCACCGCCAGCCGTTGCTCGGGGTTGAGCCCGTTCAGATAGTCGGGCGCATTGTTGTGGCCGCTGCGGGCAGCCATGGCGCGCGCAGCAATGCCCGACGGGGCCACGGGCCGCGCGTTCGGTTCGTCAAAAAAAGGCATATCTTCCGAAAAGCCGGACATCTCCCCCGAATGTAGTGATTCGGCAGCGAAAGGCCAGAAGTGTCTCCGTTTTGTTCTCTGTCCAGTCCGTAGAACCACAATCTGGATGAGTCCGCGACCCAAAACGCCGAGCTTGCTGTGGGTCTACGCCTAAAACGCGGAGCTTGCTTGACAGCCACGGCGGGCCGGAGAAAGTTGTGCTCGGGGCAGGAGCGCAATGCCGGGTTGCCCATTGACGCGTGCGAAGCGCGCACCAGTCTAAGGAGCATCGTCTTGGCTGTCGTCATTACCTCCCTCATCCTTTTCCTCATCGGCCTAGCGCTTGGCGGCGGCGGCATCTGGTTAGCTTCGCTGGGCGGCAGTTGGTACTACATCATCGCCGGCATCGCCTTCCTCGTCGCCGGCTGGCTGCTCTACAGGCGCAAATCCATGGCGCTGTGGCTTTACGCGGCCATCGTCATCGGCACGCTCTGCTGGGCGGTCTGGGAAATCGGCTTCGACTGGTGGGAACTCGGTCCGCGCGGCGGCATCATCGTGCTTATCGCGTTGTGGTTATTGACACCGTGGGCGCGGCGCGGGCTCACCGGTCCCGATGGACGCGCGCCGCTGATCCTCGCGGTGCTGGCGTCGCTTGCCGTCGCCGGCTATTCGATGACAACCGATCCAAAGGATATTGCCGGCGAACTCAATACCGATGAGGTGACGCCAACGGCCGACCTCGGCGGCAACGTGCCAGCCGGCGAATGGCACTATTACGGTCGCACGCAGTACGGCCAGCGCTATTCGCCGCTCGACCAGATCACCGCCGAGAACGTTGCCAGCTTGCAGCCGGCCTGGACCTATCAGACTGGCGATGTGAAAGGGCCTGACGACATCGGTGAGACGACCTATCAGGTGACACCGCTGAAAGTTGCCGACACGCTCTACATCTGCACGCCGCACAATTTCGCCATTGCCATTGATGCCGCGAGCGGCAAGGAGAAATGGCGCTTCGATCCCAAGGTCGGTTTGGACAAGGACCGCCAGCACCAGACGTGCCGCGGCGTGTCCTATTATGCCGATGCCAAAATCGCCGCCGGCCAGCCCTGTGCAGCACGCGTCTATCTGCCGACATCCGACGCCCGGCTGATCGCGCTCGACGCCGCGAATGGCCAGGTCTGTCCCACGTTTGCCGAAGGCGGCACGCTGAACCTGCTCGCCAACATGCCATATCCAAAGCCGGGCTATTATTATTCGACTTCGGCGCCGCTGATCGTCGCCAACAAGATCATCGTCGGCGGCGCGGTCAACGACAATTATTCAACGCAGGAGCCGTCCGGCGTCATTCGCGCATTCGACGTCGACACCGGCGCCCTGATTTGGAACTGGGATTCCGGCAATCCGGAGCAGACGACGCCACTGGCACCGGGTCAGACCTATACCAACAACTCGCCCAACATGTGGTCGACGGCGAGCGCCGACGAGAAGCTCGGCTTGCTCTACGTGCCGCTCGGCAACAAGACGCCGGATCAGCTCGGCGCCGGGCGGAGCGCCAATGACGAGAAATTCTCCTCCTCGATCACTGCGCTCGATCTCAATACCGGCCAATTGCGGTGGGTGCGGCAGACCGTGCATCACGATCTCTGGGACATGGATCTGCCGGCGCAGCCGACGCTGGTCGACATCACCACGGCCGGCGGCGTCGTGCCGGCGCTGGTCGGGCCGACCAAACAGGGCGACCTCTATGTACTCGACCGGCGCAGCGGCGAGCCGATCGTTCCGATCAACGAAGTACCGGCGCCGGGCGGCGCGATCGAGGGCGATCACACCTCGCCGACGCAGCCGACTTCGGACCTGAGCTTCAATCCGAAGCCGCTGACCGGCGCCGACATGTGGGGCATCACCATGTTCGACCAGCTGGCCTGCCGGATCGAGTTCCTGAAACTGCGCTACGAGGGCCGCTACACACCGCCATCGCTGCAGGGTTCGCTGATCTATCCCGGCAATTTCGGCACATTCAACTGGGGCGGCGTGGCGGTCGATCCGGTACGGCAAGTGATGTTTGGCATGCCGACATACCTGGCGTTCATCTCCAAATTGGTCCCGCGCGCGGACGTGCCGCCGCCGGGCGATACCAAAGGCAGCGAACAGGGCCTCAACCGCAATGACGGTGCGCCTTACGCGGTGATATTGAAGCCGTTTCTGTCGCCGCTCGGCATTCCCTGCCAGGCGCCACCCTGGGGCTATGTCGCGGGTGCCGATCTCAGGACAGGCAAGATCGTCTATAAGCATCGCAACGGCACCGTCTACGACATGACGCCGCTGCCGCTGCCGTTCAAGGTTGGCGTGCCGGGCATCGGTGGGCCGATGATCACCGCGGGCGGCGTCGCCTTCCTCGGTGCGGCCGTCGACGATTTTTTCCGCGCCTATGATCTGACGACCGGCAGGCAGCTCTGGCAGACCCGGCTGCCGGCTGGCGGGCAGTCGACGCCGATGACCTACACGGTCGCCGACGGACGCCAGTTCGTGGTCATCGTCGCCGGCGGCCACGGCTCGGTCGGCACCAAGCCGGGGGACTATGTGATGGCTTACACGCTGCCGAAGTAGAGAGTTCTTTCAGAGGCCGAGATGGCCTTTCAGGCTGGGCACCGAGTTGAGCACCTCATTGGTCAGCTCGGGGCCGGCGGCGGGTT
>NZ_SUEO01000181.1:3511-12685 GCF_004962925.1 Mesorhizobium sp.
CGGCCTGCTGGATCAGCGTCGTGCCGGCCTGGCGGATCTGCGCCATGTTGAGGCCCGACGATTCGAGCGCCGCGACGCCGTTGACCAGCGCGCCGGTCTTGGTGCCGAGAACACCGCCCAGCGCGCCCTGCAGCGACGACAGCAGGCCTCCACCGGAGGCCGCGCCGGGAGCCATGACATCATATTTCTGGGCCAGCCCATCGGCTCCCGGGATCTTGGCGAAGAAGCTGGACAGGGTCGTGCCTTCCGCCTCGTGCTCGAGCACCGAAAAAATGATGCCAACGACCTTTTCCGTCGTTGGCTGGTCAAGGCCGGCTTTCTGGGAGACGGCGTCGACGATATTCTGGACGTCCATGATTTCCCCTCAGCCTCGGGTTTCAGTCGCTGGTCTTCGAGCGGCCATCGGCAGGCCGACGTCGGTTGCTGCGGACCTTGATCATCGATCGCTTGGTGGCAGCGAAGGCGGCGAAACGCAGCGCCAGCACGGCGGCGGCAAGCGCGAATATGCTTGCGAGGATCGGGGTGGGGAAGGTCATCGGTGTTTTCCTTCTTGTCAGAGCCAGCAGAGGTAAGCGAGGTCACCACCTACAGCTTTCCTTTATATTGTGTCAGGATCGTCAAGATTTGCCACCAATTACAAGAAAGTGATGACGGCCTGGCGCGATCGCGTTACGGCTTTCGCGCCGAGACCAGCAGATAGGCCTTGGCGACAGCGCCGAAATAACCAGCGATGAGCCGGCAGACGATGGCGGTGCCGAGGCTGGACTTCAGGCTCATGGTGCCTTTCGCCCGTTCCGACGCCGGCCACGCGACGAGGCTGCGGCGGAAGCCGCCAAGGCAATTGTCGGTGGCGTCTTCTACCTTGACGTCCTGAAAACCGGCCACGCCGAACAGCGACCGGTAGGAAGCAATGTCAGCGACCAGATTGGCCTTCGGCACGCCAAGGCGGTCAGAGATTGCAGAGGTGAAGCCCCGAAACAGGATGTCGGACAGCACCAGCGCCCCGCCGGGCTTGAGCACGCGGAAGGCTTCCGCGACGAAAGCCGCACGCGTATCGAAATGGAAGGCCGCCTCGACGCAGATGACCGCGTCGAAGCTCTCGTCGGCGAAGGCGAGCTTGACGGCATCCATCTGCAGCACCGTTGCGCCGGGAGCGTTCTGGCGCGCCGTCGCAACCTGGGCGGCGGAGATGTTGATGGCGGTGACGACCTCCGGCGGATAGGACAGCAGCAAGCGTTTCGTCGATGCGCCGAGGCCGCAGGCGACGTCGAGGATGCGGTCGCCCTTCTTCGGTAACCGCGCCAGCAACATGTCGACAAGCGCTTCGCTGGCTTCGCGCTGCGACGCGGCGCCCGTCGCCCAGTAGCCGAAATTGTAGAATCCGCTGCCGCCGTAGTAGCGGCGCTGCTTGCTGCTCTTCATGACCCGGTCGTAGATGCGGATCATTTTCTGCTGTGCGGCCATTGGCAGTTTCCTATGTCAGTGCCGGGATCACGACGAGCTCGCGGAACCGGCCGGTCGCCCGGCCCGAACGGGCAGCCTCGCCGCGCTGGCGTATGACTACGTCGACCTTGCCGATCGGCGCCAGGGTTACTCTGGTGCGGTAGGCGATCCGCGCTGCCGGCGACAGCTCTACCGAGCGCTTCGACAGGATGGTGGCCAACGCGATCTTCATCATCTGCAGGCCAAACGTGACGCCGGGGCACATGTGGCCGCCTGCGCCGAAAACCGTGTACTGGAACGGCGATGGCCGGATTGTGGCCCAGCGGTCCGGCCGAAAGCTGTCGGGATCGGGATAGAGCGATGGATCGCGGTTGATCGTCATGGCGCTGATCAACACCAGATCGCCGCGGGTAATCGGCTCTGCGCCCAGTATCGTCGTCCTGGTCGCCCTGCGCATCTGCAAGGGCACGGGCGGGAAAAGCCGCATCGCTTCCCTGATCGTTGCGTCGAGCAGCGGCAGCGTGCCGATCCGGTCCATTGTCGCAGGCCCGCCGTCGGTTGCCGCGTCGATCTCCGCGACCAGTCCTGCCATGGCGTCCGGATGTTGGGTGAGCAGGATCACGGTCCAGGCCAGCGCGTTCTGGCAGGTGTCATAGGCAGCGCCGAAGACGAAGCTGACGATGCCGCCGATCAGTTCGACCGAGGGTGGCTTGCCCGCCTCGTCGGTGTTGTTGACGAGGATCGACAGGATGTCCTGCGCGTCCTTGTTGCCGCGCTTTTCCTCCGCCCAGGAAAGGATGGCGCGTTCCTGACTCTCGGCCTCGCGGAGCCAGCGGAAGAAAGCGGGAGTGGGGACGATCCAGCTCGCCTGCATCGCCCGCGCAATCATCTCGGCGATCGGCATGGCGCGCCGGTGGTCGTCGCCGAAGAGAAGGCCGATCGCCAAATGCTTGGCCATCGTCTTTGCGGCCTCTGTCAGCGGAAAGGCGGCGCCGAGCGGCCAACTCGCGACCTGTTCAGCGGCGATCCGCGCCATCTCAGGGCTCATCGCCATGACGGCTGGTCGCTTCAGCGGCGGTGCGAAAAGTTTGCGATAGTGCTCATGACGTTCGCCGCGCAGTCTCGTCATGCCGTAGGACAGGCGTTGTGAGGCGCCCGACCTCTTGCTGGTCGCACTGATCTGGACGTTGCGCCAAGTCTCGGTATCGGACAGCATGGTCTTGTAGAGCTCGGCATCGGCGATCATGAAGACGCGGCGCGGCTTTGCCGCGGTCGAGTGCGGGTAGTCAGCGCGGATGAAAAGGCCGAAGGCGCGATGCGCGTTACGCGCTGCCGTCAGCGGCTCGACCGCGAAACGGGCCATCAGCCCGAGCGTGCGCCATTTCCCCACTTTGTATGCCAGCATGCCCCACCCCAAGCTCGACATAGCCGCAAGCTTACGGATGTCCCCTTGGGCATCCTACAGTATCAGCCGGGAAAACCGGAAATCGATTTTCGGGGCCTGCTATGCGCAATTTCTATACGCCTGTTCAAAGACTTATGGCCCCTTCGAGCATCGCAGGGGTACACGGTATTGAAAGAAATCGCTTTGCCGGCCATCGGCCATGTTGTGGCCGCCGTCTCACCTATCCGTGACTGGACCATGCCGGCTTCTACCCTATGTTGCGCGGCGGGAGGATTTCCCGAAGCCGAGGAGAGCGCCATGACGAAACCGAGCCCTACCAGCCCAGCCGTCACGAGACCCGCCATTACCCAGGCGATGATCGACGCCTATGACGAATACACGCATCTGACGCTCGACCGGCGGCGCTTCATGGAACAGTTGACCAGGCTTGCCGGATCAGGTGCGGCGGCCGCCGCAATCGCACCACTGCTGGCAGCGAATTCGGCCCGGGCGGCGATCGTTGCCGAGGACGATTCACGCGTGACGGGAGAGGACATCAGCTACCCCGGCAGCGGTGGCGAGATGAAGGGCTATCTGGTCAAGCCGGCCGGCCAGTCCGGCAAGCTAGGCACCGTCATCGTCGTGCATGAGAACAGGGGACTCAACCCGCATATACGCGATGTGGCTCGGCGCGTGGCGCTGGAAGGGTTCGTGGCGCTTGCCCCGGACTTCCTGTCGCCGCTCGGCGGCACGCCGGCCGACGAAGACAAGGCGCGTGACCAGTTTTCCAAGCTCGATCCGGCACAGACCATCGCCAATGCGGTCGCAACGGTCGCTTTCCTCAAGGGCTACGCGGATGGCAACGGCAAGGTCGGTGCGGTCGGCTTCTGCTGGGGCGGCGGCACGGTGAACACACTGGCTGCCAACGCGCCGGATCTGGCTGCCGCCGTCGCCTATTACGGCATGCAGCCGAAGGCCGAGGACGTGCCGAAGATCAAGGCGGCGCTGCTGCTGCATTATGCCGGGCTCGACACCCGCATCAATGCCGGCATCGACGCCTTCAGGAAGGAACTCGATGCAGCCGAGGTCGAGTACACGATCTACGTTTATGAAGGCGCCAATCATGCCTTCAACAACGACACATCAGCGGCTCGCTACGACAAGAACGCGGCGGATCTCGCCTGGGGCCGGACGAGCACTTTCCTCCGGGAAAAGCTTGCCTGATCAGGTATTTGCCGGTTTGTGAAAAGCGACGCCGGCCACTACCAGCGCGATGCCGAGGCAATCGGTGGGGCTGGGTATCTGGCGAAGCACAATGACGCCGATCAGCGTGGCGGTGACCGGCAGCAACGACAGCATCAGCGCGAAGCTCGATCGCGGCAGCCGCGACATGGCAAGCTGGTCGCAGATATAGGGGATGACCGACGAGCAGATGCCGACGCCGATGGCGGCGATGAGCAGCGGCGGCGCCGAGAAAGCCGGCAGCGCATCGGTGAAGCCGATCGGCAGCACGATAAGCAAGGCGACCGCCATGGCGGCACCCAGGCCGGCTATGCCGTCGCCGGCGCCGGCGCGGGCGATGCGGTGGCCAAGCACGATGTAGCCAACGAACAGCGCGCCGTTGAGGAAGGCCCAGAACAGGCCGATTGGGTCGCTTGACCATTTGACGTCGATCAGCAGCAAGGTGCCGGTGACGGCGACGGCAAGCGCGCCGAGATTGCGCGGGCTTCTGACACCGACCAGCGCGACGCCGATGGTGCCGACGAATTCGATCGCTGCGACCAGCGAGATCGGCAAGCGGTCGAGCGCCAGGTAGAAGGAGCAATTCATCGCGCCGAGGCAAGCACCAAAGGCGAGAAGCAGCAGCCGTGTCGGCCGGTCGGCGCGGGCAAAGACCGTCCACGGCCGGGTCAGCGGCGCGAAGACAAGGGCGGCGCTGGCGATGCGCAGCCACGCCATGCCGAGCACGCCGACATGCGGGAAAAGCAGCACGGCGAACGCCGGCCCGAGATAATGGAACACCGCGCTGACCCCGAACCAGACATGCGGCGGCAGGGAGGTCGCCAGCTTGCCAAAGGCCGGGCCGGCGAGGGAAGGCATTGCTGCGGGGGCTTGTGCTCGATCTTCCATGCGATCATTATCGCAGGCAATCTTTGCGGTTTATATGGATAATGATCAGCCAAAGAGGCCATTGGTTTCCCAATGCCAAGGAGTTTTGGTTGAAACGCCTTCGAAGCGAAAATGCCGACCTGGATGCGGCTGATCTGAAAATCCTGCGCCTGCTGGAAAAGGATGCGCGCACCAGCACCGCCGAACTTGCGCGCTCGGTCGGCCTGTCGGCGCCGAGCGTGGCCGAACGCATCCGGCGACTGCAGGAGAGCGGGGTGATCGAGGCCTATACGGTGCGTATCAACCCGGCCGCGCTCGGCATGAAGTTGTCGGCATGGCTGCGGATCAGGCCGGTGCCGGGACAATTGGCTATGGTGGCCGAGATCATCCGCGACTTGCCGGAAATCGCCCAGTGCGACCGGGTGACCGGCGAGGACTGTTTCATCGCGCTGGCGCATGTCGGCTCGGTGGCCGAGCTCGAACGGGTGATCGACCGCATCATTCCGTTTGCGATGACCAACACCGCGATCATCCAGTCGTCACCGGTGGTGGCGCGTTCGCCGCTGGGGGCGCTTAAGGGGCCGGCTTGATTCTCAGGAAAGGGGCAGTGCTAGGCTCGGCGTGACTTCCGGTCAGGCATGCCCGCGTTTCGAGCGCGCCTGTTTCAGTATGGCGCGCCAGCGGATCATGGCGAAGGGGATCGGCTCGTTGTTGTTGGCGATGTGAAAGATCTCGTTGTTGAGGTTCTTCAGCGAGCGCCAGAAATCATAGTCGCTGATGCGTGGGTCGGCCGCCAGCCTGTCCGCCTCGACCTTGATGTCGGTTTTCATGCACGTTCCCCGAACCGCTTCCGCCCAGCCGCCCGTATCGCAACTCGATAGGGACGGTTTTCGACCGCCGTACTGAGTCGTTCAACGCCTCAATTCGGCTTGTTCACGTTAAAACCTCGGTAAGGTTAACGGCGGTCGGGTCGCGGTTCAAGCCAGCTTGCGACGAATGGCTGTCAGTCAACAGCGGATAGTGGCTTTAGGGCAACGACACGCATGAAAACAACGGCTTAGCATGCCCTCGGAACATCTTTAACCGCGGCGCGCCTTGATGCCGATCGAACGGCCGGCGCGCTCCGGCATCGGCAGCGCGGCATGAGCGGCGCGCATGGCCTCGATTTTGGCCAGCACATCGGCCGGAAAGGGCGCCACTTTCGGTCCGGACATGTCGACATGCAGCGACAGCGATTCGGAAGTGGCAGCGAGCCAACCGTCGACATGGCGGATTTCCTGATAGGCTCTCAGCCGCTTTTCGTCGTGATCGAGGAGCTGGAAGGAGACTATGACCTTGTGGTTGAGATGCAGCTCCCTGACATAGCAGACATGGACTTCGGCCGTGTAGATGGTCAGCCGCCGCTGCTTCACATACTCCTCCATCCCCATTCCCATCATTTCGAACGCTTCGTCGGAGCAGCGATCGAACAGCACGTTGTAATAGGCCATGTTGAGATGGCCGTTGTAGTCGATCCAGTCCTTCTCGATGACCATGGCATGAGAGACGAAGGGGGCGGGGATGGGCATCGAAAACTTCCTTCTCGCTGGACAGAGCGTGGTTGGTGAGATTACGCATCCATAAATGAATAACGAGAGTGGGCGCTGGTCCATTCGCGGAGGAATCGATGGCTCTGAGCGACCTCAATCCGGTCGAGCGCAATGAAGAAGGGATCGCCGCCGTGCTCGGCATCCTCAAGCAGCGGCTGGGCGAGCGGTTCCAGACCGGCGAGGCGATCCGCGCCCAGCACGCGCATACCACCACCTACATTCCGACCCAGGCGCCGGATGGCGTGGCATTTCCGGAGACGACGGCGGAGGTGCAGGAGATCGTGTCGGCCTGCGCCTCGCACCGCGTGCCGGTGATCGCCTTCGGCGTCGGCTCCTCGCTCGAAGGTCACACCAACGCCCCGGGTGGCGGCATCTCGCTGGACACGTCGCGGATGAACCGCATCCTCGCGGTCAATCCGCAGGATCTCGATTGCACGGTCGAGCCCGGTGTGACGCGCGAGGATCTCAACCGGTACCTGCGCGACACCGGCCTGTTCTTTCCGATCGATCCGGGCGCGAATGCATCGCTTGGCGGCATGGCGGCGACGCGGGCATCGGGCACCAATGCGGTGCGTTACGGCACGATGCGCGAGAACGTGTTGTCGCTGACGGCGGTGATGGCCGACGGTGAGACGGTGACGACCGGCAAACGCGCAAAAAAGAGCTCGGCCGGCTACGATTTGACGCGGCTCCTGATCGGCTCGGAAGGCACGCTCGGCATCATCACCCAGCTGACTCTGAAGCTGCAGGGCATTCCGCAGGCGATTTCCGGCGGCGTCTGCCCGTTTCCCAGCGTCGAGGCGGCCTGCAACGCGGTGATCGCGACGATCCAGATGGGCATCCCGGTGGCGCGCATCGAACTGGTTAACGCGCTGCAGATGCGGGCGATGAAGAGCTATTCGAAGCTCGACTATCCCGAAAGCCCATGCCTGTTCGTCGAATTCCACGGCAGCGACGCCGGTGTTGCCGAACAGGCCGAGACCTTCGGCGCGATCGCGGAGGAATATGGCGGCGGCCCGTTCCTGTGGACCAGCGTCGCCGAGGAGCGGACAAAACTGTGGAAGGCCAGGCACGACGCCTACTGGTCGTCACTGACGCTGCGGCCGGGCGCCAAGGGGCTGTCGACCGACGTCTGCGTGCCGATCTCGCGCTTTGCCGAATGCGTCACGCAAACCGAGGCCGACATTGCCAAAATGGGGCTGATTGCGCCGATCGTCGGCCATGCCGGCGACGGCAATTTCCACGTGCTGGTGCTGATGGACGCGGATGACCCGAAGGAAATCGCGCAGACGGAAGAATTCGTAGCGCGGCTGAACATGCGGGCGATCGGCATGGATGGAACCTGCACCGGCGAGCATGGCATCGGCCAGGGCAAGGTCGGGTTCCTGCGCCACGAACTCGGCCATGGCGTCGACATCATGCGCACGATCAAGCAGGCGCTAGATCCGCAGAACATTATGAACCCTGGGAAGATACTGCCCGCCGCATAGTGAATGAAGATCGAAATGGTGCTCGGCTTGACCGCACCAGCATTTGGATCGAGACTCCACATGAGGTTTGAGGCAGGCAGGCGTCACGGAGGAATGGTGTCATGGCGATTTCACGCAAGGAAGAGGCGCGGGCACTAAGCGCCGACGAGCACGGGCTGGTCGAGAAGTCGCATCACCCGGCGGTGCAGGGCCTTGCCGACGCTGAGCTTGCCGGCCTGGTCAAGCTGTTGCGGGAGCGGCGCGACAAGGCGCAGAGCGAGGCGCATCGCCGCCGCCGCGAGATACGCGGCAAGGGTGCGCCAAAAGGAGCCGTCGCCTCGAAGGCCGACGGAGGTTCGCAGTTGAAGCTCGAGGTTCTGGCGATGGCCATGCGGCGGCTCAATGGCGAGGCCGAACGCCGCCGCCAGTTGGCGGCGCGTGTTTCGCTGGTCGAGAATGCACGCAAGGTGCTGTCCATGAAGCAAGGCGCTGCGGCAGACGGTCCCGAGTTCAACACGCGCACCGCGCACAAAGGCATGCGGGCGGTGGTGAACCAGAGGGCGCCGAACCTGGTTCGGCCGATGGAACTCGGCCGACAGCGCAAGGCGGCCAAGGTGGCGCAGGCAAAGCGCGACGCACGCTGAGTTTCCGCGCGCCGGATGCCGGCCGGTTTGAGAAATTGCCACTTTATCGACACGCGGATGCGGGTAGAGTGCGGCTGATTTCAATCAACTGCTTCGGAGCTGATGCTCGCACGCCTGTTCGTGATCTTCGGTGGCCTTTTCGTGCTGGTGCTGTGTGCGGCGCTGGTGGTGCCGTACTATATCGACTGGACCGGCTACCGTGCCGATTTCGAGCGCGAGGCGAGCGCCATTCTGGGCCGCAAGGTAACCGTTCAGGGCGATGCGACGGCAAGGCTGCTGCCGTTTCCCTCAGTGACCTTCTCGAACGTCACCGTTGCCGGCGGTCCTGGCGGCCAGCCGGCAATGACCGTCGAGACCTTTTCGATGGATGCGGAACTGGCGCCCTTCCTGAGCGGCGAGGTGCTGATCTTCGACATGCGGCTGGTGCGGCCGAAGGCGACGATCGACATTGCCGCCGACGGCACGGTCGACTGGGCGATACGCCCGTCGTCGCCCTTCGATCCCGGCCAGATCTCGATCGAGAAGCTGACGGTGAC
>NZ_SUEO01000181.1:12695-12950 GCF_004962925.1 Mesorhizobium sp.
CGCTGCGGCTCGATGGCCTGCGCAGCACCATCATCGCGTCCACAGGCAGGGCCGGCGGCGACGGGCAGATGCGGCTCAGGCTCAAGGCCGATCCGGATGCCTATCCGCTGGTCATCGAGGCCGACGGCAATGCCGGCATCGTCGACGGTGCCGCGATCTATTCGGGCCAGTTCAAGGTCGCAAGTTCTGACAAGAATGGCGCCGACAAGAGTTCGGCAACGCAGCTTAACGGCACGGACGGTGGGACGATAAAGG
>NZ_SUEO01000182.1 GCF_004962925.1 Mesorhizobium sp.
TGCGTGTAGTGCTCAGCGATCATGACGCGCGTATGATCAACAAGAGTCATTGCCGCAGCGAGGAAGTTGTGTAATCGGCGCACTGCCTCCCGCATGACCGCATGGGACGAGTACAGGTCTTCGAACCCCTTCATCATCTCCATTAAATCGGAATTCGATTGCAAGAATGTCATCAACTGGTCTGCGTTGACGCGAAACATCTCGACCGAGAAAGACCTCTCATGCATCCGGTTTCGATACACGACGCCGGGTGTTGCTTGCAGCCCTGCCCAGCTCTTTTCAGCCACGATTAATCCTCCACCCGGATTGCTAATCTATCTGGATTTCTACCCTTGTGCATTGCGTCGGGCGAGCACCCGGTCGAACAGCCGAAACTAGGTTGTTTCCGCACACTTACCACTCGGCAACGGTACGTTTTGCAAAGGATGAGAATGCTGGCATCGACGACAGGCATTACTTGCGCCGAGACAATCTGCCGTTGACCCACGGCTGACCCGAAGTCAGCCAGCGTACTGCCTCCAAGTCAATCCAGCGTTGCCGTTTAGAACAGAAGACACACAACAAATTCTGGCTTTTGTTTCGACCAAAGCTTTAACGGCTCCGATATTTTCTTACTCCGGCTTCTTTCAGCGCGCACGCTTAGGCTTTGCCGGAACTGCATCCGCTTCGCCCTCCGTGGCCGCCAGAACTGCAGCCGCCACTTTCGGTTTCACCGGAGCTTTGGCTGAAGCGCGGGCCAATGAGGAAGTAGGGGCGGCCTTGGGGATACCCATCAATTCCGCAGCGCGTTCCATACGGATTCGTGCCAGTCCTTCCTGGCTGTGCGCTCGCTGCAGCATTTCTTTATGGACCTGAGGATACCACGCACTTTCGGAAGCCAGAGCAGGATATTGCGTCAGCACTTTGTGTCGTTCTTTCAGTGCGTTACCGATCCAGTACCAACCCGTCTTGGGAGATTCCAGCCACGCATCCACGAACGCCGCCGGATCCACGTAAGCAAAGATCGGAATGTCCTCGTATTCCAAAGTCGCGTTGCGGCTATGGCAAACCTTGTCGAAGAATTTTTGTCCGTCCGCTTTGACGGCTTCCAGCAACGCTGGGACTTTGCCAGGGAGCGTGTCGGTCATCGCGTTCGTACGAGCCTTGACGAGGTATTCGAAAACACCCTGGAAATCAGTTCGATAGGAATCAGCGACCCAATACGTCACGCCGCCGGATGCGTCCTTGAACTCGTCGACCCACATCCAGCCCGCCTTCCGCGGGGGCAGCCGCTTTGCGGCCACGAGATCATCGATGTAGTGCTTGGCATCGTCGGCGATTTCCTTCGGTGTGACGCCAAGGACACCACGAGATGCCATCATCATCTTCAGAGCAACAATGTGCAGGAACTCACCGGAGTCCGTTATCTGACGCTTGTCGAACTGCTCGTTCATTCGTGCCAGCGCGGGATCGCCGTACTCATCATCGAGCTTGTCAAAGCTGCCGACGATCTGCCAAGCCGGCGCAGCCTCCTTCTCGAGAAAATAGGCACTGTTGTTCAATGACGTGCGGATGTGCTCAACCGTGAAGCGGCCATCAAAGAGCATTTCGGCCAACACGTCATCGCTCAGCAATGTGCTTCCAATGTCGATTGACGTGTATCTCTGGGCAGCGTCGTATAGTCGGCATTTCGGTGGCTCCGCCTTTTTCGCGCGCGCCATATCCATTCTATACGAGAAGATCTTTTCCTTTCTGCTGAAGAGGTCTTCGCGCTCCAGCTTGTTCGTTCTTGCTTCGACGGCCAGAGCGGAAAAGAGGCGGACCAATTCAACCATCGCCATGTCGTTCTCAGAATGGCGATCCTCAAGAGCATCGGCGAGACGACCGACATCCTCGACGACGTGGCGAAGGATTCGCAGAGAGGCCGTTCCTGACTCCCTGAACGTGGACAGCACTTCTCGCAGATGGGCGCCAAGCTTGTCCGGCTTCTGGGGATCCTTGAAAAAGGCTACGAACTCCGCGAAGGCCGCCTCGACATTCGGTTCCACGTGGAGGGTTTGGCCGAAAACCTTCTCCTTGGTGTCCGCGAAGGTGTCAACCACTTTAAGATCATGCGCGATGACGATCAATCTGCAGCCGTGGTGTTCCACGTATCGATTGATCATTCCGAGCAGCACCGCGTTTTCCACGGTGCACCGCTCGAGGTCGTCCAGGATGAGTGCGCGTGAACTATCGACCTCATTCTTTATGAAGGGACCCGTCAGAAGGCTCGCTAGCCCTCCGGTCCCTAGAGATCCAAGAACCGGGATGTCGATGGACGTGCTGTCCATCTTCTCGGCAAAGCGCCTCACCGCCGAAGCCTTAGGGAACATCTTGGTGAAAATCTGTGCTTCAATCTCGCTGGGCGTGTTGAGGCCGAAGAGACTGATGTAGTGGGCATGCGTATCTGGAAGCGCGCGCCGGACCTGATGGGTTTTGCCCGTTCCCCATTCCCCGGTCACCAGGACGGCATAACCCGGCTTCAACCGCCCGACGTAATAGGCAAGATACTTCTCAAGGTGGCTTTGCGGCTCGATCGCGAGTGAGACTACAGGAGCTGGTTCCTCGGGGTCGACAGTGGTGGCCTCTACAGGGGCGTTACGTAGAAAAGGGATTCTCATCGCGTCGCCAGTCTCCCGTTCTTCAACCAGTAGGAGCTCGATAGCAAAGACTTCGCTTGTCCTGCAAATTTGGTTCCGGTCAACGTATATCCCGCAGCGCAATCGGCATCTGCACGCGACAACCGCGAGGAACCAGCATGAAACTTGAAGCCATCAGAGCGAAGATCGCCAAGCACCCCCTTGGGAAGGCCATTAGGCCCTATGAATTGGACTGTCTTTGGTTTGCTAAAGTCCATTATATGTACGTTATGGGCAAACAACATTTGATCCCATAGCCATACCTGCCCAATCACCCAAGGAGTCCGCTTTCAAGCAGCGTGTATGCGGCCTCGAACGACTGAAATGCGGCGCAAAGCAGCCATGCCGCCGTCGCGTGTGAGACTCTGCTTCGGGCCACAAGCAGAACAGCAGCCCCCTACGACTCGTCCCTCTCATCGCGCAAATTAGACACTACGCGGCGGTTCTGCGACCTGCAGGCGGCGTCGGGGCAGTCGCGGACGAGCCTGTCCTTGCCGTAGCCCTTGGCCCACATGCGGTTGCGGTCTATGCCGCCGGCGGCGAGGTAGTCCATCACCGCATCGGCGCGCTGCTGCGACAGCGCCGTTTCGCTTGCGCCGGGATCGTCGGCGAAACCCTGCAGCTTGAGCAGCCAGCGCGGATGCTTTGCCAACCAGGCGATCTGGGTGTCGAGGGTGGCCTTGGCGACAGAATCGAGCGCGGCCGAACCTTGCGTGAAATAGGTGCGGCGGCCGACATTGAGGATAAAATCCTCCTCGCTGCCCGGCTGCACGTTCTGGAAGCCGGCGATCTCGGCGTTGGTGACGTCGGGCGTGGAAGGGGCCAGCGTGTTGCTGGTCGAGCAGGATGCGGCCAGCACCAGCAGGCCGGCGGCGAGCAGCCGGCGCGTGTTCTCAATCATGCGGTTCATGAGGCGCCAATCATTCGACAGTGGTGGAAGCGGGCGCCTGGTCGGCGATGTGCGGCAGGACCTGCACCGCGGTGCCGATCGGGCAGCGCTGGTAGAGGTCGATGATGTCTTCCGGGAACATGCGGATGCAGCCGCTGGAAGCGTCGGTGCCGATACTCCATGGCTCCAGCGTGCCATGCAGGCGGTAGCCGATGTCGGCGCCGTCGCGGTACAGATAGAGCGCGCGCGGCCCGAGCGGATTGTTGGACGCGCCGCCTGCGACCATGTGCGGTAGGTCCGGCTTGCGCTTACGCATTTCGGGGGGCGGGACCCATTGCGGCCACAGCGCGCGGCGGTCGATCGTCGCGCGGCCGTACCATTTGAAGCCGTCCTTGCCGACGCCGACGCCGTAGCGGATGGCGGTCTTGTTTTCCATGATGACGTAGAGGAAATGGTGGCGGGTATCGACCACGACGGTGCCGACCGGCTCGCTGCTGAAATACTTGACGATCTGGCGATGCCATCTCTTGTCGATCTTGGCGAAGTTGGTCTTGCGATAGACAAAATTGTTGTCGCTGGCGGTACCGGCGAAAAAGGATTTTGCCGCCGCGGCTTGAGCAATATTGCTGGTTGCACCCACCGCGACCAGCGCCAGGCCGCCGAGCACGACACCCCTGCGTGACAAAACCATCGGCAATATTCCCCCATGCCTAAAGCCTGGCGGACCATAGTTGAGAATTATTTCGCCTCAAAGTGGAAAATGCTGCGTTGCTTCAGTCCGCCGTGTCCGGACATTCGGCAATTTGGCGGCGAGTGACCGAATTGTGACAATCTTGCCGAGGACGAACGTCTAACCTAAACCCCATCAAGGACCTTAACCAAATTGGCGCGACTGTTTGGGACCGTGGCGTAGTTGCGACATTTGCCCTATCCGGACGTGTGAGCAATGCCGTGGGCAAACCGTGATGCATGCTTTTTTTCGTTCGGTTGCTGCGATTATTGTAGTGTCCGGCGTGGCAGGTTGCACCAGCATTTCCTACTACGCACAATCCTTGAAGGGTCACGTGGAGATCATGACGGCGCGCCAGGATGTCGGAGAGCTGATCGACGATCCGTCGACCCCTCGGACATTGCGCGCTCGAATCGCTGACTGGCTCCTCGCCGGTCCCCGAAAGCTGGCCTTCATTCCGGCGGCCCCGTCCTTGGTGAAATAGGGCGGCAAGCACGTCGCCACCATATTCGGCAAATGCTTTATAGCCCGATCCGAAATTAAGTTGAGTTTGGTATCAGCAGCTCCCCGAGCGCCCACCGGTAGAGATCTCGACTGTTCATCGAGCGGCCGTTGGTTCGAATTCGCTCTTCCGGCGGGATCATGCCGGCGGATAGCCGCCAATGCATTGGATTGCACGGTTGCCTCGAGCCCATCACAACGACTGAGCGAACGGCGGCATTCGGGATCGAGCTGAGCGTCGACGAACGGCCGACTTGCGACACAAAGCGGTCATTCGAAGCTCCACCAGGGAAGTCGCCTCCGGATCACGGCGGAAGGTTCCACCCGCGACCGCAGGCTGTGCCAAATGCCACCTCGATAAATAGGGCAGCCGGTGGCGCAACCTTGGCCATGTCACCTTCGCGCCATATCCCGCTATTCCAGCCTCCCCTCACCCCTCCATCACACTGATCTCCGCATCGGGCAGGCACCAGGGTGCATAACGAAAATCGCGGATCTGGACGACCTGCTCGTCCCGCCATTCGACCAGCATGAAGCCGCGCACGGCGCCGTCCGGCTCCTGCGGGTTGCGGATGAGGATCGCCGGCCGGCCGTCGACGACGCCCAGTGACAGCGCCCAGTCGCTCATGCGGTCGTAATTGCCGAAATAGGTCGACACTTCGGCCTTGCCGCGCAGGCGGGTGCGGTTGACGACTTCGAGCTGGATATCCTCGGCGATCAGCGCCCTGACCGCATCGAAGTCGCGCGCGTTGAACAGATCGACATAGCGGCGCAGCCGTCGCTCGTCATCGGCGTCGAGCCGGGGCACGGCGGCCTGTTCAGGCTCGGCTGCCAGCAAGCGCAGCTGCGCCCGCCCGCGATGCAGCGCAGCCTTGGTGGCGGCCAGCGTGGCACCGGTCACCTCGCAGGTCTCGTGCAGGGAAAGGCCAAGCACGTCGACCAGGATCACGGCGCCGCGCTGCGCCACCGAAAGCTGCATGAAGCTGCGCAGGCCGGCCGCCGCTGCGAGCCTGCCGTCGCGCTGCCGGAGGGATCCTCGATCGTGGTCATGTCGGCCTCGGTGATGCGCGACCTTTCCCGATGGCGCCGGCGCAGATGATCCTGTGCGGCATTGTGGGCGATGCGAAACAGCCATTGCTCGGGCCGCTCGACCGCCATGCTGCCGTCGAGCGCCTGCAGTGCCTTCAGCAGCGTCTCCTGCACGATATCCTCGCCGTCGATCACCGAGCCGGCCATGCGGGCGCAATAGCGATGCAGCCTCGGGCGCAGCTCGGAGAGCATCGCCTCCAGCGCCGGCCGGTCGAGTTTCCGTGGGATCATGGCGTCCATTCTATCCGGCTTTGCCGCCGTCGAGGACATGGTAGTTGCCGATGATTTTGGCAGGCGATCGCTTGACCGGCGTAGAACGCCGCTCTGCATGGTTTTGCGTGAACGCCTCGAAGGCCGCAAGCCCGGTCAGCGCGGATGTATCATTTCCCTCGCCGACGACGTGGATGAACTCGCCGTCGTCCAGTTCGAGCACGAGATAGCGCACGCTCTGCGGCGCCGTCTCATCCAGCGCCTCGAACACCTTTGCCACCAGCGCGCGGTTCTCTTCCAGCCCGGTATCTTTCACGCTGTAGCGAATGAGTTTGTAGCCCATGGTTCGTCTCCTGATTGGTTGGTCTGAGCAGAAGACGTTTCGCGTTTCCGAAAAGATTCTCGGCACGCTGAGAATCTTTTTAGCCACACACACCGTCTTTCACCTATGGGCGGCCGCGCGCCAGCCAATCAAGGAGCAGGAGAGACGACCATGCATATCCAGTTTGCCGAACTGCCGGTGTTCGACCAGGACCGCACCAAGGCGTTTTACACCAGGCATTTCGCCTGCCAGGTCGCGGCCGACGAGAAGATGGGCCATAGCGCCTGGCGCTGGATCGAGCTGACATTTCCCGGCGCTGTCACCAACCTGCATTTCGTGAGGCGCGCCGACGACACGGCAGGCGCGGAGCCCGTGCTGGTGCTGGTCGACGAGAATGTCGAGGCCACGATCGCTGCTTTGAAGGCTGGCGGCGTCGAGATCATCACCGAACCGCAGGAGGCGCCGTGGCAGCCGGGCCGCACGGTGGCGGAATTTCGCGACAGCGAGGGCAACCGCATGGTGATCGCCAGCCAATGAGCGGGTGCAGCTGCTGGACGGCATCTGAATTTTTGACGCGCCCGTTTGACGGCTGGAGAGGGTGGCGAGCAGACGATGGCTGTCATTCTGCAGCAACCTGATCAGGGCGCTGTCCTTCGTGATATTCGCTCCACGCCTGTCGCAGGATTTGCACTGAAGACGTAAGGAAGATGCCTGCCATCAGCGCCGCCACCGCCAGATCGGGCCATGCCGTCGATGTGCCCCAGACACCCAATGCCGCTGCCATAACCACAACGTTTCCGATCGCATCATTGCGGGAGCAGAGCCAGACCGATCGCACATTCGCGTCACCGTCCTTGTAGGGTCGGAGCAGGAGCACGGAGCCAAGGTTTGCCGCTAGCGCAAGAAAGCCGACCACACCCATTACTTCAGCGCTCGGAAGTCCAAGGAAAAGGGTCTGATAGACGGTCGAACCAAAGACCCAGATTGCCATAACGGAAAGCGACAGGCCCTTGAATAGGGCGGCCGTCGCTCGTGTGCGCAGGCTTGCCCCGATCACGGCGAGGCTCAACCCGTAGGTGACGGTATCGGCGAAAAAATCTAATGCATCCGCCTTCAACGCCTGCGAACCCGCAAGTTGACCGGCCACCATCTCCGTCAGGAACATCGCCCCATTGATGCCGATGACTGTCCAGAGCATGCGCTTGTAGCGCGGGTCCATACCGTCAAAGATTGGCACACCCCCAGAGCAGCAAGCCTCTTCGACCCCGTGGCGAGCGGCCGTCGTGCTCACCGGAAAGACCAACGGCATCGGGGCGCAGGAAGCGTTCGTTTCGTGATTGCAGCAATGGTCAGCCATGCGGTGTCTCCTTTTGTACAGGCACCGTAGCCCCTATAGTGACTAGAGGTTCAAGAGGCTTTTTCATGGATTTTTCGATTGGCGAACTCGCACGACGCACCGAAGTGAAGGTGCCGACCATACGCTACTATGAACAGATCGGCCTGTTGCCGCCGCCGCCTCGCACCGAAGGGCAGCAAAGGCGCTATGACAAAAACGCCGTGGCGCGACTTGGCTTCATCAAGCATGCGCGTGAACTTGGCTTCGATATCGAGGCAATCCGCGCGATTCTTTCGCTGCAGGACAACCCAGATCAATCTTGCAGCGTTGCCGACAGGATCGCAAAAGCACGCCTTGCTGAAGTCGAGGAACGCATTGCCAGCCTCAACGCTCTACGAGCGGAATTGCAGCGGATGGTCGAGGAATGCGCCTCTGGCCGGGTGGCTGAATGCCGCGTTATCGAGACCTTGGCCGACAGTAGTAACGGGCATGGCCGCTTAGTTGAGACCTGATTAAGTCGTGCATATCCGCAAAGGGTCGATTCCGGCCGGTGGATACGAGCCGCTAGGGGTGGAACGGGCGGCTGCGCGGCTTGCCGATCGTGGTCGGCATCTGCGAACCGTCCATTGGACGGTCTTCGGCTTCGCTCCCTTTATCACCTCCTGAGCCTCGTCACCCGCTGTCGACTCCCACCTTCGAGGGCGGCAACAATTTCACCATCGCCGGCGTGCCGAGGGATCGGGACCCGGCTTTCCTGCCCGATGCGTCAGATCGAACGGATGATGCCACCGTCGACGCGAATGTTCTGGCCGGTGATGTATCCGGCCCCTTCGGAGGCGAGGAAGGCAATCGTGGCGGCGATTTCATCGCTGGTGCCATAACGTTGCATCGGCACGCTGTCGCGGCGCTCCTCGGTGGCGGGAAGGCTGTCGATCCAGCCGGGAAGGACGTTGTTCATGCGAACGTTGTCGGCGGCGTATGTGTTGGCGAAGATCTTGGTGTAGGCGGCAAGCCCCGCCCGGAACACGGCCGAGGTCGGGAACATCGGGCTCGGTTCGACAACCCATGCCGTCGAGATGTTGATGATGGCGCCGGCTTTCTGCTTGAGCATGTGCGGCGCGACTATGCGCGTCGGCCGGACGACGTTCATCAGGTAGATGTCGAGGCCGGTGTGCCATTGGTCGTCGGTGATTTCGAGGATCGGCGCACGCGGCCCATGACCTCCGCTATTGACCAGGACATCGATGCGACCCCGAGACGTTGCAGATCGTCGTTCGACTGGTTGGAGCCGGTCACGCCAAGCCCGCCAAGCTCCTTGGCCAACGCCTCGCCCTTACCGGATGAGGACAGGATGGCGACCTTGAAGCCATCCCCCGCCAGACGCTTTGCGGCCGCAGCGCCCATGCCGCTGCCACCGGCAACGACAACAGCTACTTTTTCTACACTCATCGTATCTTCCTTCTCGGGTGGCAGGAATCTGAAAGCGATGTCTTCGAGGCTGGAGTAGTGATATAATTGGTTTTACCGGCTGGTTCGAACCAGAAAGTCTGAAATCAACCTGTAGAAAAACTCCTGGATGCCCGAAGCCTTCCATAGCTTGCCGGCGCTCAATGCGCTTCGCGCCTTCGAAGCGTCCGCGCGCCATCTCAACTTCCGCATCGCAGCCGAAGAGCTGAACGTGACGCAGGGTGCTGTGGCGCAGCATATCCGCGGGCTGGAGGCCGATCTGGGGGTAAAGCTGTTCGAGCGACTGCCGCGCGGCCTCGCGCTCACGAGTGAGGGGCGCGCCTATGTGCCGAACATTCGCCGTGCCTTCGACCTGATCTCGGATGCAACCCTGCTGCTGCGCCCCGAGCCGGCCCGGCTGACGATCAGCGTAACCCCGAGCTTTGCCACCAAATGGCTGATCCCGAAACTGCCGGAGTTCGTGGCGCACAACCCGCTTGTCGACCTGCGAATTCTGGCCAGCGAAAGCCTGTCGAGCTTCCAGGCCGACGGCGTCGACATCGCGGTAAGGCAAGGTCGCCCGCCCTTCGGAGCCGGCCTTCTCGTCGATCTCTTGTTTCCGCAACAGATCATCGCCGTGTGCTGCCCCTCCTTGCTGCCTGCCGGCGCGAGCGAAATCGCGCCAGCAGAAATCAAGCATCATGTGCTGCTCCACGATGCGCACAATCTGTGGCCGGAATTCATGGAAAAGGCCGTCGGCCTAAAGATGACGACGGAGCTAAGACGCATACGCTTCAATCAGACCGCCCTTCCGATAGAAGCGGCTGTCGCGGGCCTAGGTATCGCGCTTGCCAGCCGCTTTCTTGTCGCGGCTGATCTCGCCGCCGGCCGGCTGATCCAGCCTCTCGGTGTGGAGATGCGCGGCACGCAGGATTTCTACGTCGTGGTTCCACGCAAGCAGCGGCACCCCGAGCCGACGCAAGCCGTTCGGCAATGGCTGCTGAACGAGGGTGATGAGGCACGGCTGTTGTCGTGAACACCAGCCCCCGATGTTCGAGAGACGCACCTGACACGGCTCGCAAATGCCGAACCTCGGGTTCAAACGTCATGACGCCGACAATCCTCCGTCGGAGCGGCTGCGCGCCCATCGTGGCGCGGCAACATCACATGATCCGGAAAAGTTCCATCAAACAATGAGATAGAGACCTATCTTGATTCTATTTGTGCGGACCAGGCGCCTGACGCTTGAGCACGATCAGGAGGCGACCTGCCAGACGGCAACGCCCGCAAGCACAAGTCCGGCAACGCCTTCGATGGTTCGGGAAATGGTTTCGAGCGGCTTGCCGGCGAAGAAATCCACCAGACGTTCCCGAAACAGGATCGACAACACCGCGACGCAGGACAGCGTCAGCGCCACACCGACCATCATGGTGATTGCGAAGAGGATGCCGGCGCCCGGAATGCCCCGGGACATCGCGAAGGTCATCACGAACAGCGTCAGCGGGCACGGGATCAGACCTGCCATCACGCCGACCGCCTCGCCCTCATGCTTGTGGTGATGGCCGTGGCTCAACGCGCGCCAGAGCATCCAGACACCGATCAGGCCGAGCAGTCCACGACTGATATCCTCCAAAAGCGGAGCGCGGCCGACGCTGCCTAAGGCGATGGAAACCAGCGGCAGCGAGAGAACCGCAATCAGAACGGCAATCATCACATGCGTGAAGGACAGCGTGATCGATACGAGAAGGCCGCGCGAAACGTTGGCATCCGAACCCGCAAGGTAGGTCGCCAGCACAGCCTTGCTGTGGCCAGGCGTCAGCGCATGCGCAGCGCCGAAGACGACGCCCATCGGCAGGAAGGCCATGAACGCCAGCCAGTCGCCTCCCACCGAGAGCAGTTTGATCTGCTCGCCGAGCGTCAGGTAGATCGTACGCTGGAATTCGACGAGAATTTGGAACATCAGGCGAAGGTAACAGAAACGAGCCGGTCGGAGCGACCGTTAGTGCCTGTGTTCGCCGTGGCCATGTTCATGGGGATGATCCGCATCCGCGCTCGCCAACTTGATATTCGCCGCCGCGAGCGCCGGCATGTGCTCGAACAGCTCATCCTCCAGCGCTGCCGTGATCTTTCTCGCTTCGGAAACCGGCAGGCTTTCTTCGACGGCGATAGCAATATCGGCGTGCAGCCTGTGACCGATCCACCGCGCCTTGGCATCGACAATGCGCGCTCCCGGCACATGCGCGGCGGCATGGTGGATTTCGCCGATGGTACCCGGCTCAATGCCGTCGAGCATACGGGTCAGCACCGAGCGGGCCGACTGCCAGACGATACCAAAGATCGCAAGCGTGATTCAGGCCGACAATCGGGTCGGCCAGCGGAAAACCGAGCCAGACGCCGAGCGCCCCGATGACCACGGCAAGGCTGGTCAGGCCGTCGGTGCGGGCGTGGTAGCCGTCGGCAATCAGTGCGGCGCTGTTGATTTCCCGGCCGACGCGGATGCGGAACACCGCGACGGCCTCGTTGCCGAGAAAGCCGACAATGCCTGCCGCCGTCAGCCAACCAAGATGCGTCACCACGTGTGGATTTATCAAACGATCGATGGCTTGATAACCGGCGACGATGGCGCTGAACAGGATGATCCCGACGATGATTATCCCGGCCAGGTCCTCGACCCGGCCAAGGCCGTAGGGGAAGGTCGGCGACGGCTTGCGCCGGGCCAATATGAACGCGATCCACAGCGGAATGGCGGTGGTTGCGTCGCCGATGTGGTGGACCGTGTCGGCCAGCAGCGCCACGCTGCCCGACAGCACCACCACGACCATCTGCATCGCCGCCGTGATTGCCAGGATGACGAACGACCATTTTATCGCCCAGATGCCCCGGTCGGTCGTCGTAATGGTCGCATCGATACCCCCGTGGGTGTGACCGTGCGAGCCGTGGCCGCCATGACCATGACCATGCGCGGTGTGATCGTGTGAGCCGAAACCGAACCAGTCGAGAATGCGCGCGCCGAGACTGCTCACAGGTATTTGACTGCTCATAGGTATTTCGCCAGTTGCTTGAGTTCCGCCAGCGAATTGCCGCCCGCTTCCGCGGTGTCGGTCAGGCAATGCTCGATATGATCGTGGATCAGTTCGCGCTTTGCGCTGCTGATGGCGCTTTCCACGGCATGAAGCTGCTGCGCCAGATCAACGCAAGGACGATGCATCTCGAACATGGACAGCACCGCCGCAAGGTGCCCTTGCGCACGCTTTAGACGCTTCACGATAGCGGGATGCGAACGGTGGATGCCTTCGGACTTGCCTGTGTTCGTATCCTCCCCCCGGGGGATACGGTCAATCTTTTTTGAACTCACCTTGCCGGTGAGGTTCCCACAGCTCGAAGAAAACCGCCGTTCCGCCCGGCGACCTGCCATCCTCCTGCGGTTAGCCTGCCGGATCGGCCGGCCCGTATTATTTCGTGACCATGTCGCGCTGGAACCTTCCCTCGCACCACGCGTTCGGGGCGCTGTATTCGCTGTGCCTCATATTTAGGCAAACATGGGCGACGGGCGAATATCGGCGGGGAGGCAAAAGCATGGGTTGGGGAGGAGCATGTGGTCATGTCGAACCGTGAAATTGGAACGTCCCACACATTGGGGTTGCGCGTCGCTGATCTCAAAGCCAGGATGCAGAGCGCCCGGATTACCGAGCACGAGATGAAAACCTTTCAGAAGGTCGCCGCCGTCATGGGAGGAAGTGAAGGCTCCCTACGCCTCGATGC